>CAXUHC010000285.1:0-4786 GCA_964250705.1 uncultured Chthoniobacterales bacterium
TGTAAGAAAACGGTAGCTCGAAGTGCGCGATGGCGACCATCGGGTAGCGCGCCCGTCCCTTGCCGTCCACCGAGGACCACATGCGCCCGATGAGCGTGTCGCTCTCGCCGCTCCAACTGAAAAGATGCGCGATCTGCGGCAGACTCTCGTCGGGCTTTTTCTCCCAGAGCGCCTCGTTGATGACGCCGCCGATGCCGCGCACGTACAGGATGTCGCGGGCGGCAAGCAGGGCTTCGCTGTCCAGCCCGATGGGTTCGATGTGGTCATCCCAGCCGGGATGCTTGCCGAACGCACCGAGGAAAACCCCCGGGGGCGTGCCGCCGCCGAGCATGTTTTTTAACCAGTTGGGCATGGGAGGACGGGGAAAGATCAGTTCAGATCGGCGAGGATCTTCTGCTTGCTGGGCAGGGTGTTGATGTCCGGCACGGCGCGGTCCGCCTTGACCGCCAGGAACACCGGCAGGCCGATGCCCGGCACCGTCACCTTGAGCTTGCCGTTACCCTTGGTGCGCTGGACGAGTTCGTAGCCGTCGACCGTCAGCCCGTAGGACTGCTGCGCGCCGCTGGAATAATCCAGGAAGGTCATGCGGTAGCTGTTAAAGACATTGCCGGAGCCCACCTCGATCTCGCTTTCCGCGCTGGTGTCGTGGTCGCTGCCGTCGATGACCACCTTGCGCAGGCGGTCCAGCCCCGCGTGATCGGGCGAGTTGGCGTAACCCATGAGCGTAATGGTGACGTTGGCCGAGAAGGCGTCCGCCGAATCGCCGAGCTTGGCGGTGTCGGCCAGAAACGTCTTGAGCTTCCCGGCGATGGCGGGGGGCACGAGTTTCATGTTCTCGCTCTTGAGGTCCTTGGCCCAGATGGCCAGCAAGTTGGACGCCTCGGAAAGCTGCTCGCGGTTGAGACGGCGGTTGTCGCCCTTGACCAGCGGGAAGGCGAACTTCTTGTTGAACTCGTCGCGCGTCTCCGACAGGTAGCGGTTGGCGATGGCGACCGTACGTTTTTCGAGGGCGCGGTCGTAGAAATATGCGCAGGCCTCGAACTTGCCGCCGAGCTTTTCCTGCGTGGTTTTCGCCTCGCCGCGCGCCTTGTCGATCTGCTCCTTGGCTTCGACGAGCGGAATCCAGTCCCGCCCGAGCAGGCCGCCGCCGCCGTCGTTTTTGGCGAGTTCGTTCTCGGCGGTCTGGTACTGGGTGGTGCGCACCTCGTACAACCGGCGGCCGTCGCCGAAGTCCTTGAGCAGATTGTCGAGGTCGTCCAATTCGGTGATTTCCTCCTTGGCGAAGGAGCTGGAAACCTTGGTCACCATCTCATCGTGCTTCTTGTCGAGCGCGGCGATGACCTCGGGGAAGAGCTTGGCCTCGGGCTTGGCTCCCACGTTGGCGGCGGCATCGTGCACGATCTTGAACGCCTCGTCGGACTGCGTTTTGCTCTGGTCCACGATGCCGTGGTACTCCTTGCTCAGGCTGTATTCCTTGAGCAATCCCTTGTTGCGCGCGTCCTTGAGCTTGCCGTTGATCGTCGCGGTGATCTGCGCGAGATCCTTGACGCGGGTATCCATGCGCGTGTCGAGGTCCTTGCGGTCGTCGGTCTTGGCGAGGTCGTTGAGCTTCGCTTCGCGGGCCTTGTATTCGCGCAGGTCGTCGCGCACGCCCTTGATCGCGCCGAGGCTGGTTTCCGCGCCTTGCAGGCTCTGGGCGGCGTCCGTAAAGAGGCGGTCCAGCCCGGCCTTGATCGGCTGGTTTTCCGCGAGCGAACCGCTGCCCTTGGGCAACCACGCGGGCGGCCACTTGGCGGTGGGATTCTTGGAATAGGTCCAGAGGAAGTCGTCGGAAATGACGGGGAAGCTCTTGTCGAGCGCGGCGGGCTTGGCGTTGGTCGCGTAGGTGATGCCGGGCTTGAGGATGGCGTCGGGCGCGGCGTCGCTGCCGGTTTTGTTGACGGCGTCGGCCTCGACGGCGAGCAGCGCGGCGACGGCCCTGGCCTCGCGCACGGCGGCCTGGTCAGCGGTCTGGCCGGCCACCGGGGCGGGATTCGGCGCGACCATGCGGCTGCGGCTGCTCTCGACCGCGGGCTTGACGACGCTGCTCTCGAAGACGATGCGCTGGGCTTTCTTGCGGTCGCCTTCCAAGTGGAAGAAATGCGCCAGGGGCTTGAAGACGAAGCCGACGTTGATGTCGGTCGCGCTGACTTCGCGCAGCTTCTTGTGATAATCGGCGAGGGTGGCCGCGCCGCTGGCGGGGTCGATGGCCTGGTCGCCGTTGTATTGGTATTGACCGCCGGCGTCGCCGGAAGCGGGCGCGGTCACGATGGGATGCCAGTGGCCGTCTTTCCAGCCCGTCTTGGCAAACGCCCACAGCTTGCTCTGCGCGCCGATGCTGTCCTGGAACTGGCGGTAGCTCAGGATCGTGAAGAGCAGCAGCAGCAGCAGCGCGGCGAACCCGCAGCTATACAGGATGACCTGCCGGGAGCGGATGAGCTTTTTCGTGTTCGTCGCCCGCGTGACGAGGCCCGCCTCACGGAAGATTTTCTCGGTGAACAGGTCGCGCAGGAAATAGGCGCGTTCGCGTTCCCAGGCGCGGCCTTCGGGCAGGGCGTCCACCGACACGCCGATAGCCTGGGCGAGCACGAGGTCAAGCGCCTCGCCCTCGCGCATGGCGCTGGTGAAATAGATGCCGCGCAGAAACAGCGGTTTGGCCGACCACGGACCGGCGACGAACACTTTTTCCAGGTACGAACGCAGGCGCGGGGCCGCGAGGGTAAAGCTTTCCGGCAGCGAATAAAGGGCGTCCACCTCGTCGCAACGGCGGGGCGCGCCATGCTGGGGGATGGGGTCCTTGAGCAGGCCGAGGCGGCGTTTGCGGATGCGCGCGACGACGGTCTGCAAATGTTGATCGACCAGGCCCGGATCGAACGGCACGTCGCGCGGCTGCGGGTTGGACCAGCCGACCATCTGGTGCTGGCTGTCGGCGTCCATGTCGTCGAAAAACTCGCGGAAGCCGTCGAGCAGGTCGCTCTTCGTGATGAGCACGAAGACCGGGAACCGCACGTCGAGGGTGCGCTGGATCACGTCGAGCTGCTGGGCGATTTTGCCCGCCTTGCGGGTGATGTCGGCCTCGGTGTCCTTGATGAGGCTGTCGCAGGGGATCACGAGCAGCAGGCCGTTGATCGGGCAGTTGGGCCGGTTGCGCTTGAGCAGTTTCAGGAACTCGGGCCACTCGTGCGTCTCGCCGGGGGCGACCTCTTCAAACATGAGGCGGCCCGCCGTGTCGAGCAGCACGGCGCGGTTGGTGAACCACCAGTTCATGTTGATGGTGCCGCCGACGCCCTGCATCTCGTCCTGCAACCCTGGCGGGAAACCGACGTTGCAATGCCGGATGGCCTCGGTTTTGCCCGCGCCAGGTTCGCCGACGACCACGTACCAAGGCATCGAATAAACGTCCTTGCCCGAGGTGGCGAACTTTTCCATGCCGATCTCGAACGAGCGCTTCATGGCGTCGAGCTTGGCGCGGGCGTTGGGGTTGCTGATCTGGTTGGGCGCGGCGGCGCCGTGCTGGGCGATGCTGCCTGCCAATTGCTTGGATTTGCGCGCGGCCACCCACCTCAGGAAGAAATGGTAGACCACGAGCGCCATCGCCAGGAAAACGAAGCCGATGCCGACGATGACCACGAGGCGCGGGTTGATCATGGCGACCGCGCCGAGCAGGGAGGTGCCCATGAGCAAGGCGAGGATGACCTTGATGGGCGTAGGGAGATTGAGGAAGGAATTCACGGCGGGAAACTAGGGAAAGCTGGGGAAATGATGCCTGCCTAGCGGGTTGCGTTCAAGCAGGAAAGATGGCGGCGATAGTGAAGAGGGTGCTACAGATCATTGGGCTTCAGTCCGGTCTGCTTCGCAACTCTGGCGAGCATCCGTGGGCCGATTTCCTCGCTATCGTGGAAAGAGAAGACGTAATCAGGCCAATCGTTACGCGCGAGCACACGGTGTGAACCTCCAGACTCACGCTTGATCGTCCAGCCAATCCTGAAAAGGGAGGCCAATACTCGCTTGGCTTTGGCCGATCCCCATTGACTCATGCCGCGATGGAGAAAACTTCGTCGAGCTCGGGTGGCATCTCGCCGTGTTCAAGTCGGTCGGCAAGAACACGCAAAGCCAATGCTTCGACTCTTGAGATCGCCTCTTGGCGACTCGCGCCGTAGGACAGGGCCCCCGGAATTTGGGCGATTTCCGCAATCCAGCGACCGTCCGATTCTTGTTCGGTTTCGATGGCAAGATTCATGGGTTTAATGTGGCTGTTGGCGTTGGAAAAAACAAGTTTGGATGGTAGTCCATGATTTATCCGAAAAGGGCGAGGCGTGGCTTCGCGGTGAAGTGCGTTCCCAAGTGCAATTTGGAAACAATGAAAATGAACCGGTCAATCATTGAGGTGAATTCTCAGAGAGTTTTGTACCAATCCGCATCAACACTGATCTCTTCAACAATCTGTGTCTTTATTCCGAGACCGAGTTCTTTTAGCTTGTCCGCTAGCTGGTCACCATCCACCAGATCGATAGGTGGAGCACCATCACGAATCGCTTCTTTGACAGCATCTCTGGTAAACGCGCCTGTCGTAACGAATAACCCTTTGTCGGCTCGGCCAACCATTGCGCCTCGAAAATCGCGTATAGCGCCGGATGAAACCGAACCTTGGTATTTCTTGCATTGGAAAATTACATGGAAACTCAGTAACCCACTAAACTTTATTGGGGATAGTGGGAAGCAGGCGCAATGGTCCCACGTTGGCGAT
>CAXUHC010000286.1:0-3776 GCA_964250705.1 uncultured Chthoniobacterales bacterium
CGCGGCTAATGTTGTCCTCGAACCAACTAGCGATCTGGTAGTGGTTGACCGGCCCGGCCTGCCGCAGCGTTTCGTCGTAGTGCACGTGAGTTTTGTTCGCCACCGTGATCGTCTTGGCGACGAAACCCCCGTAGATGCCGTTGTACCCGCGGGAATGGTCCGCTACCTGCGCATTGGTGCCACCACCTTGCAATTGGTTGAGTCTCGCCTGATTTTGGGTCACTTTCTTGGTGTCCCCTTTCGCCAGCGCTTTGGCCAGGTCGCTTTGCAGCTTGAGAATCTCCTTGGCGATCTTCGCGATGGTGCTTTCTCCATCATTGCTCACGCTTCCCGGCGCGGCAACCAGGGCGAGATTCAGGTCATGGCTGGGCGCGTAGACGATGGCTTCCAAATCCTGGTAGGTGGACACGGTGATGCTACGGGCGGGGAAGGTGCCGTCCGAGTTGGCAGGTGGCTGGATGCCGTTGAGCACCAGATGGCTGGCGAGCATGGAATCGTTGTAGATTCCCGCTCCCTGGAGACTCACGTTGCCGGTATAATAGATGATCGCGTTGACTCCGGGATCGACTTCGATGTAGCTATCGTCGTTCGTGGAAATGTCGCCCTGCACGTAAATTTTGATGAAGGACGGCGTGGTGGTTGGCGCACTGGCGGGTGCGGCGATGCTGACAACGCTGCCGCCGGAGGACAGATGGATGCCGTTGAGCCGCACGAGGGTCGGGTGGGTGGAGTCTGTGCTGGCGGTGTAGGTGGCATCGGTGACCACGGTGCCGCCGTTGGCCACGCCGCTCCAGGCGGGGTTGAGCATCCCGTTGGTGATCGGGGTCAGTTCCTGAAAGAAATTGGAACTTTGCTGGCCGGTGACGTTTTCGCCGGCCTTGACGGTGCCGTTGTTGGTCATGGCGTCGCCGTTGACCGTGGCATTGTTGGCATTGATGAGCTGGCCGTTGGTGGCGACGTTGCCCATGAAGCCGTGGTTGGCCGCAGCGTCGTAGTTTCCCTTGCTGGAGTCGTAGGAGTCGATGAGCACATCTTGGTTGCTCAGGTCGATGCGCTTGTCGGCCATGAGCGCGTTGCGGAAATTGGTCAGCGGCCTGGCGGTGATTTCCACCAGGCGCGAGACCTGCGGGGTACTGACGGCCCGGCCCGTGCGCCAGTCGGTGAAGAACGAGAAACGGCGCAGTTGGTTGTCGAGCTTCTGGAGATTGGCGACCGGCGGGCCGGAAAGCCCGGCGGTGCCCAGCGCGCGGATGCGGTACCACCAGCGCGAGCGGTCCACGCCGTCGGGGTCGCGGAGGGCGGGGTTGTCGAGCTGGGAAATGAACGTGCTGGTGGAATCGTCGGGCGGGATGGCGAAGTTGACCGTGGGCGTGGCGCTGCTGCCGGGCACGTCGAGGTAGACGCGCGCCTGCATGGCGCTGTTGCCCTCGCCGGCGTGGGTGCTCAGGGTGTAAGGCTGGTTGCTGGCGGGAAACGCGTGGCCGTAGTTGGGGTAAGGGGAACCGGCGGGCGATTGGGTGGTCCAGTTCGTGGTGAAGGCGACGCCCGCGCCCATCGTGACGCGTTTGCGCAGCTCGTTCATGGCCAGGTCGACCCCGGCCTCCGAGCCGACGATGGATTCCTGCCAGCTCGCGCTCTGGAAAGTGGTGTGATACCGGGCGCTGGTCGTCAGCAGCAGGCTGCCCGCGATCACCGAGAGCACGGTGACCAGCAGCAGCACGATCACCAGGGCACTGCCAAGCCGCCGAAACCCTCCGGCTGTAGGGACGGCGCTCCGTCGCCGTGTTCTGCGCCCGGAACGCATTGCCTCCAGAACCGGACACGGCGCCGGAGCGCCGTCCCTACGACCGGGGCCAGCCTCAGCGCGCGAGATTTTTACTCCGTACGAACGTGACATTATGCAGGGTGATGGCATTGGACGAGTTGGCGGTGGCGAGCGGCTGAAAGGTCGAGTGAAACGTGATGCTGTAGCGTACCGTGCCGCCGCTGGAATCGGCGGGGTCGGGCGTGAGGGTGGGAAACGCGTCCATGCCGTAGGCAATCGTCACGGGTCCGGTGGACACGTAGCCGCCCGTGCCGTTGGCAATGAGCGGCAGCCAGGGATCGGTGCGGGAGATCGCCCCGTTGCTGAACCGGTAGGCGATGACCTGATGCGGCATCACTTTGGCGACGTTGGCGACCGCGCCGCCGCTATTATAATAGGCCGTGCCGGTGGTCGGATCGTAGATCGGGTCGTTGGCGATGGGAAACTGGCGCCGGGTGTCGCTGGCGTTGAAGCGGTAATAATCGGGCACGTTGATCTTGAGGCCCTGCCCGTCGGCGTCCATCGTCCAAGGCGCGGCGCTCGTGGAGATGGTCATGGCGCGGCGCAGGTCGAGCGCGAGGTAATCGAGCAGCCGGGTCTGGTCGGCTAGGCCCGTTCCGTATTGCTCGGTGGCGGCGTAGCTTTTTTGCAGCGCGACGATCCCGGAGAGCGCCGCGACGAGGATGACCGCCGTCATCGCCACGGCCATCATCAACTCGATCAAGGTGTATGCCATCCGCCCCGGGACAGAGGATGCTCCGGCGTTCATTTACTGATGCCCCATTTTGAAACGAGCGTGGTCAGGCTGCGCGCCCGGGTGCGGTAGAGGCTGGGCCAGGTGACGCTCAGGTCGATTTGCAGCATTTCCTGCTGGGCCAGGGCGTTCGTGTCAGGATACGCGGCGGGGTTGACCTTGACGGTGTTGTCGCTGTTGCGCGTGACGGTGAAGGGCGGGGGCGGACTGGCAGCCGGGAGAGACGAGGGCGACGTGTACGGAGTGACGGTGAGGGTTTCGGTCAGGCCGGGCAGGTTGACCGAGGCGTCGGTTTTCGAATTGAGCAGGTTGGCCTGGACCCAGTTGGGATCGGTAAGCTGGTTCCAGTTGGAAAGGCGCACCTGCTCGACGCGCGCCTGGAGGTGCTGGCTGGCGTTGGAGGCCTCCGCGGCGGCGCGCAGCAGGTGCATCATGTTGGAGTTCAGCGCAAAAAGCGATGCGAGGAACAGCGTCACGATGGTCCCCGCGACCCCGGCTTCCAGGATCGTAAAGCCCGCCTGCGCCCCGTGCCACCCCCGGCGCAACGGGCAGGCAAGCGCGCGCGTGGATCGGTGATTGGGTCGGGTGACTGGCATGGCGGGGCATGGACGGCGGGAGAAAAGTAGAGCACGAAACGTACCTTTCCTTTTTTAGGCAACCGGGACGGTTGCCCTACAAACCGGAGTGCGCCGACCGGGAGGACATGCGCTCCACCGCCGCAAACACCTTGGCCTGGGTAGCAGGGGAGAGGGGATCGTTGTGGAGCGAGCCGGGTTGCGGGAGCACCTCTTTTCCACCCGCGTAGGCAGCCACCACCAGCCGCTGGAACCGGGGCTGGACGATCTCGTCCTGCTCCGAAAGTAGGAACAAACCCGGCGCGTGGACCCGCCGGGCGTTCGCCACGCTGTCCAGCGACGACGGGATGCGCAGGGCGATGGGACCGGCGATCAGCCACAGGTTCCACCAGCCGAACTGCCGCAGGGCGATCTGGCGCAAGGGCGGCGGGTTTTGCAGGATGACCCCGGCCACTGGCCGGTGCGCGGCGATGTGGAGGGCGGCGGTCGTGCCGACGCTCGTGCCGAAGACGATGATCGGGCGCCCGCCCGCCACCGTTTTCAGGGCATCGTAGGCCGCGAGCGCGGCGGGGCCGATGCGGTTTAAGCGCGCCGGGCCGGTGCTGCCGCCGTAGCCGGGGTAGTTGACGCCCCAAATTTCCAC
>CAXUHC010000286.1:3786-4785 GCA_964250705.1 uncultured Chthoniobacterales bacterium
GCCGCCCGGCCCATTCCGCGGCCTCGACTCCCACGTTGGGGTCGGCGCGGTCCGCGTTGCCGTAGAAACGCAGCAGATAAGCGGGGGGCTGGCCGCTGGCGGGGAGGTGCGAGCGTCCCGTCCAGATTTCCAGTTGGCCGCCCTCGAAGGGAATCAGCCGCCGGACCGCGCCGACGGTGCCCGTCGCTTCCGTGGTGGGAAACAGGATGAGACGGTCCGGGGAAAACATGCAGCCTATCAAGATCAGTGCCAACGGCAGCAGCGCCCAGGTGAGCACACGTCCACGGGTGAGAAAGCGGGCGCGCACGATCAAAATGATTTTTGTTGAGACCCACTCGGCAGTTGAAGCTCTCTCACTCTACAGAGCCGTGCCGCCGGGCGTGGTTGCCGGGTAGCGCAGCTTGGCGGTTTTTGGGACCCGTAAACGCTTGCGGCGTTGCGGAATGACGATAATCGATTAGCGGTCGCTTGCAATTCGTTGGCGGCGGCTTGACTGGTTTACGCAGCCGCAGGTCGTATTCGCGGCGATTCAGCCTGTACCACGACCATGCGGGTTTCGAGTTTCCTCGATCCTCTTCGCGTCCGTTCGACGCATCGTCGAAGCAGTCTTCCGAGCGTTATCTCCGGCGAGAGATAACGCTTTCCCTTTTGCTCACCCCTTTCTACCGATATGTCAGCACCACACGATCATCCCACCCCGGACGACGCCCTTCTTCCTGACGATGACGACACGCAACTGCTGCCGGGCGGCTACCCGGTCAACCGCCGCGACTTCATCGCGGGCACCTCGGCGCTGGGCGCGGGGCTGATCGCCTCGCAATGGCTCGCGCCCATGGAGCGCGCGATGGCCGATGCGGGCACGGCCGGCACGGGGCCTACCGGCGCGGAGACCGTGGCGGTCAGCCTCAAGATCAACGGCGCGACGCAATTGCTCAAGGTCGACCCGCGCACCACGCTGCTCGACGCCCTGCGCGAACGCCTCCAGATGACCGGCACCAA
>CAXUHC010000287.1:0-4781 GCA_964250705.1 uncultured Chthoniobacterales bacterium
AGGCGCAGCCCGGGCGTGGTCTTGCGGGTGTCGAGGATTTTGGCCCCGGTGCCCGCGACGGCATCGACGAATCGGCGCGTCAGCGTGGCGACGCCGGAGAGGCACTGGAGGAAGTTGAGCGCGACGCGTTCGGCGGTGAGGATCGAGCCGGAGTTGCCGGTGACCATGAGGATGGTGTCGCCGGCGCGAACGGCGGCGCCATCGGGGCATTCCACCGTGACGACCGCCGTGGGATCGACCCGCGCGAAGACCTCGCAGGCCACTTGCGCTCCGGCGACGACGGCATCTTCCCTGGCGATGATGGTGGCGCTACTCCACTGGTTGGGGTCGATGAAGAAATCGACCGTGGCATCGCCGGGGCCGATGTCTTCGGCCAGCGCGAGGGCGACGGGATCGTGAGGCGGGGGGACGGGCATGGGTTCAGACGACGAGGGGATCGGCGATGGGTTGGGTGAAGGTTTGGCCGTCGAGTTGATATTCGATTTCGGAGCCGGGCGGCGCGCCGAGCTTTTGCAGGGTGTGCCGGACGAAGATAAGCGCGTCGCCGAGGTCGACGAGCCGGATGTCGATGCTCAGCCATTGCGTGCGGCCCGCGGCGTCCTGCTGTCCGTCGCCGCCGGTGATGTCGCCGACGCCGCGCTCGTGCAAGGCCGCGTGGAGCGGGTCGGCGAAGCGTTCACCGAAATCCAGCATGGACAGTTCGCCGACGAGTTTGGCGCGGACGGGGTGGGCCGGGTTCACGGGCATTTGTTCACAGATTACGCAGATTTTCGCAGATTGGAAGAAGGGGAAGGGAATGAACTCCCAGCCTATCCCCATTTCTGCGATCTGCGAAAATCTGCGTAGTCTGCGGACAATGATCCTGCCGTCTGTGCGTACACCACCCGGCCGCGCACGAACGTCGCCACCGTCGCCTGCGGACCGCCCCGGTACACGCAAAGCGTGACCAGTTCCTGCGGTTCGATCTGGGCCGCGTCGCCGTAGGGGACCACGGCGGCGGGGTCGAGCACCAGCAGGTCGGCCTCCTTGCCGGGGTCCAGGCTGCCGAGGGTGCGCCCCAGATTCAGCGTGTCCGCACCGCCCTGGGTCGCCAGATGGAACGCTTCCACCGGCTGCAACGGCGGGTTGGACGGCTCAGTGTACGAACGTGCGCGCTGGGTGTCGATGGCCGCGCGCATCACCTGCCAGAGATTGAGTTCCGGCCCCGCGCCCACGTCCGACCCGAGGCCCACCGTGATGCCCGCGTCGCGCAATTTCTTCAACGGCAGCAGGCCGCTCGAAAGATAAAAATTGGCCGTGGGACAATGCGCGACCTTGGCAACGTGTTGCGAGAGGGTCTGGATTTCGCGGTCCGACAAATGGATGCAATGGCCGAACACGCTGCGCGCGGTCACCAGTCCGCAGCGATCATAGACGTCCGTGTAATCCCGGGCCGTGGGGTAGAGCTGGCGCACGCGCTCGATCTCGGAGAGGTTTTCGGCGAGGTGGGTCTGGATCGGCGTGGTGTATTTCTCGGCCAGCTCGGCGGCGCCGCGCATCATTTTCTCCGTGCAACTGACCGCGAAGCGCGGGCTGAGCGCGTAGGAAATCAGTCCGTCGTTCGCGCCGTGCCAGCGGCGGATGAGGCGTTCGCTCTGCGCGAGCGAGACGGACACGATCTTCTCCGGGGCGATCTCGCCATAGGAGTGGAGGTCCATCATCATTTTGCCCAGCGTGATGCGCAGACCGCTGGCCTCGGCGGCCTGGAAGGCGGCGTCGCAACTGTCGTCGGTGACGGCGGCGTAGAGCATGGCGCTCGTGGTGCCGTGGCGGGCGAGCTCGCGGAAGAACCGCGGCGAATCCTGCCGGGAACGCGCGGCGGAGAACTCGCGTTCCAGCGGGAAAATGTAGTCCTTGAGCCAGGGCAGAAGCTCGCCCTGGCCCCGGCCCGACGCCGGGTACTGCGGCAGGTGGGCGTGCACGTCGACCAGGCCCGGGCAGATCACCGCGCGCGCGCCGCTGGGCGTCGTCACGTCGAGCCAGCGCACGGGCAGGGGACGGTTGGCACGGCTGACCGGGCTGTAATCGCCGACCGCGACGATCAGACCCGCGGCCGGATCGAAAATCACGCCGCCGTCGGGCCAGGCGCGCAGTTGGCCGAAGACCGGCGCGTCGAACACCAGGCCGCGCAGGCCCAGGTAGGTGGGGGGGGAATCGTCGGAATCGGCCATGCGGAGAACGGACTATGAAGAACGAAAGCGTGCCGGGAAGCAACCGGCAACTGCGCCCGGGGCCCGGAAATGCATCGGCACGCCCCGGCAAACGCCCGCAGAGCAAAGGCCTCAGCCCAAAGCTCCTTCGATTTCTGAGGCTGGAGAAACACCTCGCCGTCGGACCCAAACTTGGCGTCCGTCTTTATAAGGAAGATTCCGTATAGACAAAACGAAAATTATAACTTGGCAGCGTGGTTGCCCCTTGTCACTGTGGTGTCCATGACACTCGGAGAAAAACTCAAAATGATACGGCGTGACTGCGGCCTCTCCCAAGAGGCCATCGGGGCGCAAGGTTTCGTTTCCACCCCCGGCTGGATCAAGCTGGAAAACGCACAGCGTTCTCCCAGTGAGAAGCTCCTCGAAAAACTCGTCAACTGGCTGGTCACGGATAAATACGTCCGCGCCTCGACGGCCAAGACGCTCAAGGAGGAATTGTTGACGCTCAAATACCTGGGCAGCAACTCGAAATTTTTGCGTGAACTTGCCCACGGCCATGCCAAGCGCATGCCCAACGGCGACAGCCTGTTGGCGGCGAGCCCGGCGAGCCAGAAGGCCAAGCGCGGGCGGCCGAAGTTGGCAACCACGCGATAATGGCGGATGGGTAGTCCGTTCGGCCGGGGCCGCTCCACGAGAGTGTGGGCTCGAATGGGGCGGCCCTGTGCCGGAAACGAAGAGGCCACCGCCGGCTAGCGGCCCACGGCATCCACCACCATCCGGATGGCGGAGGCGCGATTTTCGACGTGCAGCTTGCCGTAGATGTTTTCGAGATGCTTGCCGACCGTTTTCTCGGCGACGCCGAGGATGATGGCGATGGCCGCGTTGGACTTGCCTTCGGCAAGCCAGTGCAGAACCTCCCCCTCTCGCGGCGTGAGTTTCGTCTTTTGCTGGAACGCGTGCAGCGAAATCAATTTGCAGGAAGCTTCCTGGAGCAGGAATTGCCAGCGGCCAGGTTTGACCCCGGCGATGAGGCGCAGTTGCAACACGCACCCCGCCGGACTCGTGAACCGCCAGACCGACTGCCGGGGTTTGACCAGCTCGGCCGGGAGCGGCTTCTGACGCGGGCGCAAGGTGGGCGCCAGTTGCCTTTCCACCGCGGTCGGCAGTTGCCGGGGGACCGGCCACCGGGCCGGGCCGGGAAAGAACGTGCTCAGCAGTCCCTGCGCGCGGGGGGTGATCCAGAGAATCCGGCCGGCGGCGTCGACTTCGCCCAGCCCCACTTCGAGCGCGTCACCCAGATGGGTGAGTTCGCGCGCGCGCTCGGTGCGGGCAATTTGGTCGGCGTGCGCGTGGGCGTTGGCCTGCAGTAGATGCGGACGCAGCAGGTCCAGCAAGCCGCGATCTTCCTCCGAAAAATCTTGCCCCTTGCGGTTGAGGGTGGCGATCAGGGAAACCGGGGAGCCGTCGTTGACGGCGAAGCCCAACCGCCGGTTGCATCTCACCCGGCTGAAAACCTCGGTGTAAATGCCCGAGGAACGGTATTGCCGCAGGCTCACGAAGTCGGAAATCTTCAGGGCTTTGGGATCGCGGGTGCGCATGATGTACACCGCTGCGGGATCGGAGCGCAGGTGACGCTGCTGGGTTTCCATGCCCGGCCAGTCCGGGACGAGCGGGGCGAGGTTCAACGAGTGAAAGCGCCCGCGGCGCAGGTCCATCAACGAGAAGCTGGCAAAATCGCAATCGAACAGCTGGCGCAGGGTGGCCAGAATGCGGTCGGACAGCGTGGCGGGGCCGGTGTCGGCGTAAAGCGTTTCCAGAGCCTGCGAGAGAGCCGCGAAATCGCGCGGTCTGAGCCGTGTCATGGTCGGGGTGGCGAGTGATGGAAAATCCCGGGCGTCTCCCCAACGCGGCCCTCCCGGCTTTATATTACCCCAATGTGGGTAACTGGAGGCGATGGTTGGTGATGGCGGTCATCACAGCGGGGCGCGGCGGCGTTGTCGAGCTTTATCGCGCGGGCGCGGTTCCTGGCGGCTACGCCGCCAGTTCCATGTCGCGCCGGGGCGGGGCTTCATGTAAGGGCGCGCGCCGCAGGCGCAGGGTGCCTCCGCGTCGGCCGGCGCTCACCGCCTCGATCTCCGCCACGATGGACAGCGCGATCTGCTCGGGCGACTCCGCCCCGATGTCCAGCCCCGCCGGTCCGTGGACGCGCCGCAACGAACGCTTCCCGAACGCGCCGCGCCGCGTCAGCCTGGCGAGTTCCGCGAGCAGACGCTCCGTGCGCCGGCGCGGACCCAGCACCCCGAGGTAACCCGCGCGGGAATCCAGCAGTGCGCCCAGATAGTTTTTGTCGTGGAGGTAATGGTGGCTCATGAGCACGACCGCCTCGCCCGGCTCGACCGATCCCCGGCTCCCGAACTCGCTGGCGGGGCAGACGAGGAGTTCGTCCACGTCGGGGAAGCGTTCGGTCGTGGCAAAGGCGCGGCGGCCATCGGTTACCCGCACCCGCCAGCCGAGTTCCCGGCCCAGACGGGCGAGCGGGCGGGCGTCGTCCCCCGCGCCGCAAATGAGCAGCGAACGCGCCGGGCGGACCAC
>CAXUHC010000288.1:0-223 GCA_964250705.1 uncultured Chthoniobacterales bacterium
CTCGGTTGCCAACGCCATGCGCCTGCTCGACCTGGAAGCACGCGTGCAAAAATGGCTGACGGAGGATCGGCTCAGCGTCGGCCACGCGAAGGTGCTGCTGGGGGTCAAAGCGCCCGACGAGCAATACGCGCTGGCCGAGCACATCCTGCGGCAGAACAGCACGGTGCGCGCGGCGGAGAAGCTCGTGCAGGAACACAACGCGCGCCAAGGCACCCCGACGACC
>CAXUHC010000288.1:233-4769 GCA_964250705.1 uncultured Chthoniobacterales bacterium
CCGGCAGCCGCGCCAACGCCGCCGCCCGCGCGCTGGACCGGCAGGTCGAGCTGCCCGCCGCGATCCGGCACTTGCAAAACCGCCTGCGCGACCATCTGGCTACGGGTGTAGCGTTGCGTCACGGCGACAAAAAGGGATTGATCGAAATCGAATATTACGGCAACGATGATCTCCAGCGCGTGCTGGCATGCCTCGGCCTCAAATCAGACGAAACCATCAGAAACCCATGACCAAACGCCTCGCTCGCAGCGCACGGACCCTATTGTCGCAACGCAGTCTACCAACGAATTCTCGATGACCACGCTTGCAGGCATCCTATTCGGCGTCGGGGTCTGGTTCGTCGTGCGGTACGTCCTGGGGGGATTTTACTCGGTCAACCAGAACGAGCGGGCGGTAAAGACGAGCTTCGGCCGCGCGCAACGCCTGGCCGGGGACCGCACCACGCTCGACGACCCCATCGCCGAAACGCTCCGGCCCGACGAACGCGACCGCTACGTGTATCCGCAGGTCCGCGTGATCGGGCCAGGGGGACCTTACCTGAAAATGCCGTGGGAACGGGTCCACAAGGTGTCGGTCGCCACGCAGACGCTCAACATGGCGCTCGACCTTGAAGACCCGCAGGCCAACGCGCAGGGCTCGATGCTTGAGGCCGTCACCAAGGACCAGCTCAACACCGGCCTGACCGGGCAAATCCGTTACCGGGTCAGCGAGAGCAACCTGTACGCGTACCTCTTCGGAGTGAAGAAGCCCGTGGTGCACATCATGGGGTATTTCGTCAGCATCCTGCGTGAGCGGATCGCCAATTTCGAGGCGAAACCGATCACCGTGACCGTGGCCGTCGCCGACGACGGCGGCAATTCTCCGGTGGACATGCCCGCCATGCCGGTGCGCGAGGTGACCGGCGTTTCGATCAACGATCTGCGCAAGAACCTGCGGGACCTGAACGAATTCATGGACCGCGAGTGCGCGTCCTCGGTGGCACGCTACGGCATGGTGCTCGACGCGTCGCTCATCACGGGGATTGATCCGCCGCACGAGGTGGAGTCCGCGCTGGCAGCCATCAACACGGCGCACAACGAGGTGTCGAGCAGCATCAGCCTCGCGCAGGCCGGAGCGGACCAGAAGATCGTGCAGAGCCGCCGGGCCGTAGAAATCGAGACGCTGCGCGCGCAGGCAGAGGTCGAGCCGCTCAAGGCGCTCGCGGCGCAGCTGGGCGAACTTCGGCGCAGCGGTCCCGAGGGGCTGGCCGCGTACCTGCGCAACGTGCGCCTCGGGCTTTTCTCGAAGGCGCAGCAAATTTTTCTCGAAGCGAAACGCTGACCCGTACCCGTCATGGATTTTCTCAAAGCCGCATTTTTTACTTTTGTCGGCGCGTTCGTCGTCGTGCCGGTCCTCCTGGGCATCGTCCGTGCGCTGGGGCTGTACGCCGTCGTCGAGGAGCGCACGTGCCGGGTGTACGTGCTTTTCGGCAAAGTGATCCGCACGCTCTCGGAGCCGGGCTTCTACTTCCTGCCGGTCTCGCTGGGGCCGGCGGCGTTCATCGTGCATTTTTTCGGCCGCTGCTACGTGCTCGACATGCGTCTGGACCAGGAATATCTGCGCAGCCAGCCGGTCAACAGCGAGGAAGGCGCCCCTATCGGCATCGGCGTCTGGTACGAGATGTTCATCAGCGATCCGGTGGCTTATCTGTTCAACAACATGGACCCGCGCGGGTCTTTGCGCGCCAACATCAGCAACGCCACCGTGCGCTCGCTCTCCAACATGCCCCTGAGCGCGATGTTGGAAAACCGCCACGCCATGAGCAACATCGTGCGCGCGGAGGTTTCGCCGAAGTCGGCGGTGTGGGGCTACCGGTTGGGATCGACCTACGTGCGCAAGGTGCATTTCCGCGACGTAGCGATGATCCGTCAGATCGAGGAAAAGGTGGTGAACCGGCTGCGGCAGGTGACCAGCGCCATCCGGCAGGACGGCGTCAATCAGGTGAGCATCATCACCAGCAGCGCCGAGCGCGAGGCAGCCATCGAATTCGCCAAAGCCGCGACGATGCGCCCACACATCGTCGGGCAGGCGCTCGACGAGATTTCGCGCGAGCCGGAGGTGGCGGCGGCACTGTTCGAGGTGTTGGAAACGCAGCGCACCCTCGACTCGAAGGCCGGCCTGACGCTGTTGCCCGCCGGAGCGACGGGCGAGGTGATGGCCGCGCTGCTGGCAACGTCGGGCAAGCGTGTGCCATCCGCGCCGGAAGCTTTGAAACCAGGGTAGGGAGGAGCGTCCCTACTCCTCCCAAATATACCCGGCTGGCGCGGGGTGTAGGAAGAATGCCGCGTGCGCAGATCATGCGCAACGGGGAGACGTTTGCTCTGTTCGCGCCGCTGGCGGTTCAATTTCCACGCGCGGTCGCGCAAATTGGGGAGGAGCAGGGACGCTCCTCCCTACCTCGGTTTGGAAAAAGCGGCACGATAAAATACGTGCTGACGCAGGCGATGGCCGACCGAAAGGAGCGGGTGCTCGAAATCGAGTTCCGGACGGCGTTCCAGCCCGATCCGCCGCATCACCGCCTGCGAACGGAGATTTTGCGTCGCGGTGAACGAGACGATTTCGGCCAGCCCGAGCGTTTTGAAGCCGTATCCCAACACCGCGCGTGCTGCCTCCGACGCATAACCACGCCCCCAAAACCTCGCGTCCAAACGCCAACCGATTTCCACGCACGGAGTGAAGGCGGCCTCGAAACGCGGCACCGATAGGCCGACGAAACCTCCGAAGTCCGCCTCGCCTGGAATCTCCAGCGCCCAGAGCCCGAATCCATGTTTGGAAAAGCCCGCTTCGATGCGGGCCGCAGAAGCGTCGCTTTCCTCGCGGGTCAATACATCGGGATAAAATTCCATGACCCGGGGATCGGCATTCATGGCGGCGTAGGGCGCCAGGTCCGCAGGCTTCCAGAGTCGCAGCCGGAGGCGTGGGGTGCTGATGACGACCAGGTCCATCCGCGCCATCATACCCGAATTCGCATTCCTTGCACGACCCCGCCGGGCAAGGCACACTCCTGTGCAATGTCCCGCCGACCGGTTTTCCCTGTTGTCTTCGCCCTGCTGGCCGTCGTCGCCATGATCTTGGCGGGATGCCGTTCGGATTCGCGGCCGCCCCCGCCGGAGACTTTCAGCCGCGAATTCTCCGGCCAGCGCGCTTTTGAACACGTGGCGAAACTGGTCGCGTTCGGACCTCGCCCGAGTGGTTCGCCGGAATTGGAGCAATCCCGGCGATACATCGAGGCGGAACTCCGCGCGGCAGGCTGGACCGTCGAACGGCAGCGATTCACCGATCCGACCCCCCACGGTCCCATCGAGTTCGTGAACCTGATCGCCCGTCCCACCGGGGCGAATCCCGACGATGCCCGGGCAATCATTTGCACCCATTACGACACCAAATTCTACGCGGCGCAGCAGTTCGTCGGCGCGGATGACGGTGGTTCGGGCACCGGCGCTCTCCTCGAAATGGCGCGGGTCCTGGCGCGGGACAAGGATTTCGCGCGGAAATTCGAGCTGGTGTTTTTCGACGGAGAGGAGGCGATCCGTGAATTTCGTTACGATTCACCGCCTTACGACGGCCTCTGGGGCAGCCGCCATTACGCGCATGCGCTCTCGGCGTCGAAGCGGGCCCGGCAATTCCGGCTGGGCATCCTCTGGGATATGATCGGTAAAAAGGACCTGACGATCACCCTGCCGCCCGACTCGCCGTCGAAGCTGGCTACCGGCATTTTCGCCGCCAGCGAGGCACTCGGTACCCGCAGCCATTTCGGATATTTCCACGGCGGCATTCTCGACGACCATTACGACCTCAATGCCGCAGGGATACCGACCATCGACCTCATTGATTTCAACTTCCCGGCCTGGCACACTCCCGGTGATACGCTCGACAAGATCAGTGCCGAGAGCCTGGAAATCGTCGGCCAAGCCACTTTGTACCACTTGTGCAAGGTAGGCTCTGAATTAAATTGAGTGGTTCTATTTTGTGATATTTTTTCACGGCTTGACATGACCTTACGGCTTCTGCTTGAGTACTGATTCCCGGATATGCACCTCGTCCCCGAGAACATCCAACTGGCCGGTCACGACTTGGCGATCAAGTGGAATGACCTTCGGGAAAGCTATCTCGAGTTGGAGGCACTGCGCCGCGCATGCCCTTGCGCCGGGTGTCAGGGGGAACCGGATATCGACGGCTCCATCGAAAGGCCGCACGTGAGCTACGATCCGGCGCGGTCCTTCCAGCTCCAGGCTTATGTCATCGTGGGCGGATACGCCTTCCAGCCCACCTGGCAAGACGGGCATTCGACCGGCCTATACACTTTCGACCTCCTGCGACGGCTCGGTCAGCCGAAAACGGAGGCCCAATCAGCATGAAGTGGGCGCAGCGAGCTACGTGGGCGATGAGCGCGCTGAGTTTTGCGGGCACGCTGCTCCTCCTTGACTACACGCTTCGGCCCCGACCCGAACAGGCCACGCCGCCGGAATTATACCAGGTTGTCCAACGGCATTTGGC
>CAXUHC010000289.1:0-4753 GCA_964250705.1 uncultured Chthoniobacterales bacterium
GCCCGGCTTCCAGATGACCCCACTTTTCGTGTTTACCCACACTTGCCCCTCCGTCGGTGTTGCGCTGCCTTGCGCGGTCGGCGCGGAGCCGCTGGCTGCCTTTGCCGGCGCGCTGTCCGTGTCCGGGTCTTCGTCCCGCCGGGCGCTCTCGTCGCCCATTGCCAGGCCGGTGCTGCGCGCGGGCTTGCCCGCTCGACGCTTGTCCATCAGCGGCTCGGGGCTGACGTACTTCTTGTACGCGGCAATCCAGTCTTTTGCCATCTCCTGCTGGGCCGTGTGCAGGTCCACCTTGCCGGAGCGCACCAGGCTCAGGAGTTTGTACTCGAGCTGGTCCTTCGTGTGGGCGTTCCACGGTTCGGTCTGGTAGCTCTGCGGCCACAGGTTCTTTTTGCTGTTGCTGCCGCCCAAGGAAAGCGAAACCAAGTGATCCACCTCGTACTGGCCTTTTTCTCAGTGCTCGATGCCGTAGGAGGCATAGACCTCGCGCTTCACCGCGACGGGCACGTTGCGCACCTTGGCCGAGTAGCCGTGCTCCTGAATGTCGGCGAGCGTCACGTCAAGCACGTCGCCAGGGGTAAGCTTTGGATCGGGCATGAGCGGCGGCGTGCCAGTTGGCTGCTGGGCAACGACCGGGGCTGCCAAGCTGGCGAGCGTGAGAAAGGTCAATGCGGCAACGCGCGTGAGAAAGGTCAATGCGGCAACGCGCAGGAGGGATATCTTCACGCGCTTGATTCGGGTTGCCCGAGGCGAGAGGCCGTGTTCCAGTTTCCTCGCCATGATGTATTTGCTCTGCGTGCTGCTGCCACCGCTGGCCGTTTTCCTGACCGGTCGGATGGGAGCGTTTCTCATCAGCCTTTTGCTCACCCTGTTTGGTTGGTTGCCCGGTGTCATCCACGCCTTTTTTGTGGTGTCCGATGCCAAGGCGGACAAGCGGGCGCAGGCCACGGTCGAAGCGATCCGCCGCGAGCAGAGGCGCTAGACTGGGCGAACATTCAGGCGCGGTTCGTGCCCGCCGGGACGGGGAAGTATGAGCTGTAGGAGCCGTGAAAAGGAATCGAAAATATGAGGTGACACTATGGAACACAGAATTATCGACGGCATCGACCACATTTACCCCAAGCGGACAGATGAGCCATACGCGCTCCCGCTGACCAAATCCAAGTGGACGCACGCCGATCTCAACAATCAAGAAGTAGAATTTTCGGGCGCATGGGACAAAGATGGCGAGATGAACTCGTTCGCTGGCATAGGAACGTTCCTCGCCCGCAAGATCCCCGGCTACGATGGTCTGTATCTAGAAATCATGGTCAGCTATGATTATTGGCTCCGCCTGACCCAAGAGCACGTAAACCGAATCGAGGTCCATCCCCAAGCAGGTCAAGGCACTCCCCAAAAGCCAAACTTTCGGATGCTTATGTGATTCAGGGGACGAAAAATATCTTTGACGATATTGCCCCATCCTGTCAGGGTTCGCGCAACGCCACCGACAAGTGTCTGGCGCCTGATCGGGTGGTGACGGTCACAGAGAAGATTTGGAAAGCCGTCCCGGTCCCCGTGAGGGGAGCACCACCCGGGGCGGCTTTTCTTTTCCATGCAACTCACTCTTCAAATTTTCAATTACGAGGGGAACAAAATTCGCACCGGCGGCACTCCTGAAGTGCCGCTATTCGTGGCCAAGGACGTTTGTGCCGCTCTTGGCTTGACGTGGAGCGGTGCGACGCTTGCCGCCATTCCTGATGCCTGGAAAGGGGTGTTGAAACTCAACACCCCCGGCGGAGAGCAGGAGTTCGTTGGCATCACGGAAGCGGCGGTCTACAAATTGGCTTTCCGGTCCAACAAACCAGAGGCCGAGCAATTCACCAACTGGGTGGCAGGCGATGTTCTGCCGGCGTTACGCAAAACGGGCGCTTTTGCGTTGCCCGGTGCGAGCGCGACGCCCATTTTCATCAAACGCTATGCCGCGAACTGGGATCGTGTTGACGACGGCTATTTTTCGGTGATTGGGGAACTGGCGATCCGACTCTTTGGCAAGCTTGAAATGCTGGGCCACATCATGCCCGACATCGGCAAGCACGGTAAGGAAACTCGACCCGATGTGAGCGTGGGTCGGTTTTTTTCGGAGTGGCTTGGTCTAACCCATCCCGAGCATTGCGCGCTCCGCAAGACGTACTGGCACAAATTCCTCAACGGGATTGAGCGTGAGGCTTACCAATACCCCAATGCGACATGGCCACTTTTCGTCGAGTACGTGGACACCATTTGGATGCGGAATCATGCCGCCGACTACCTCAGTGACAAAGACCCCGCCGCGCTCGAATACTTGCCCAAGCTACTGCCAGTCAGGTCGGTGCCTCCCAAGGCTGCCGACAATCAATTCACGAAGATCAAGCAAGGGGTTGCGGATGCCAAGATAGCACCGCTGGTGTTGCCTGCGTTGGACGAGACCGAAGAGGCGTACCGCCGGCTCATCAAGGCATCCTCGAAAACCCTCCGAAGAAGGGCGAGTATCTGGAAGACCCAGAGCAGGACGAAGAGTAGTTTGCTCGCTCCTCGAAAATCAGGTTATGACCAACCAAGAAAAAGAGCATGCCGCTCAATTAAAAATTATTGCCGCAACGGAAGTAAAATCTGAGGAGTTACAGAAAGACGCAGACGCCAATCCGTCCGATGGACAGAAAAGTGACGCCGCTTCAGCTGCGCGGAAAGCTCTACTGCAAATGCAGACCAAGGACTTTGTGCCTTGAATTCTGTCTGCGGAGAAGCCCCACCCCGCTCATCAGTTGCGCTTGGGATGGCCACGCCGGGTTCAAACAGCAGCGCGTTCGCCCCACACGGTCAGTAATCGACGTGGTGCTGCCAGCGTCCCCACCTGCGCGTGATTTTCGTCACGTCGATGTGCTGACGTGACACCCTTCGACCGCCACCTCCATGCCGCGCAAGGCCACTTGGAACTCGGGATACCGCGTGCTCAGTAAAGGTCGAAATTCACCTCCGCTGCCATGCCTCGCTTGAGGAAGGTGGTAACCAGTTCGTGTGGAATCGGAGGTGCGCTGGCCTCACGCAACGCTGCGGCCGTCACATCCCTGAACGCCTGCGGAGTTCCGCGTTCACTCACGAGTTTTATATCGGTGATCTTGCCTTCAGGCGTCACCCAAAATCGCGCGGTCAAATGAAGGGGACCGGTCGGGAACTTTGCGCTTTCGGCGTCCGTCCTCTTGTACCAGACCTTGCCAATTGCAGAATAGACCTCCCTTTGGTAGCGATCTAAGGGTGTTGAAGGTGTTGCCGCCGGCTTGGGCGACTTGGGCGGAACCTGAGCATCCGAAGCTGGCGATGCTGGCGCGGGTGTGGACTCAGCCGTTGAAGATGGAGACTGAGCCGTGGCGGCGAAAGGCACGCTGGCTATCGCTACGGCGGCGAGTACGGCGGCGAATTTCATTGAAAGAAAAATCATTATTGGGCACCTACAGCGGTTCTCAAGTTGATTGAGTGATGGGGAAGCCGCAGTGGTCGAACCAACCACGCGCGTCGCTGGCGTGGATGGTTTGCAGTCCGGCGGTGATGGCCGCTTCCAGAGCTTCCTGGGTGCGTGCCTTGGCTTTGCGTAGAAAGCTTTTGAGCTTGGAGAAGGCGTTTTCAACGGGGCTGAAGTCCGGGCTGTAAGCGGGCAAGAACACCGGGCGGCAGCCGCACGCCTCGATTTTCTCGCGCACGGCCTCGTTTTTGTGGACGCTCAAGTTGTCCATGATGACGACTTGCCCGGCGCGCAGGCGCGGGCAGAGCACGTGCTCCAGATAGGTCAGGAACACTTTCTTGTTCGTGCTGCCTTCGATGGTCATCGTGGCGACCAACCCATCCGCGTTTATGGCCGCGAGCAAAGACGTGTTCGGCCCCCGGTTGCGCGGGGCTTGGCCGCGGGCTCGTTCGCCGCGCGGTGCCCAGCCGTAAAGCGGACACAACGCGCGGTTGGCCCCGCTCTCGTCCACGAAAACCAGGTCCGGGGCGGGCAGTTCGGCGGCGGCCATAGCTCGCCAGGCCGCCCGTTGCGCGGGGTCCTGTTCGCTCGCGCTCAGGTTCTTTTTTTTGTGTGTCCAGCCCGCCACACGCGCCAATACGCGGCTCATCGTTTGCACGCTGACGCGCACCCCGTGCTGGGCGTGCCAAAGCGCGCAGTGCTCTTCCAGGCTGGCGTCGGTGCCCACGGCCACGAGTTGCGCTTCCAAGGCCGCCCGCTCCGGTTCGCCGATGAGCGGACGCATCCCAGGGTGACGCTTGCCCTCCAGGGAACAACCCTCGCGACGCAGGCGCACGTAGCGGCCGATCGTCGCCAAGGAGACCCGCAGCACCCGCACGATCTGGGCGTGGGGCGTGTCCGCATCCACCGCCGCGAGCACCCGCTCACGCAAATCCACTGAATAGGCTTTCATCTCGGCCTATCCTACCACCCGTTCATCGCTCAATCACCTTGAGAACCGCTGTAGTATTACAGTTGTAAGTATGTCCATTTGGTGATTTGGTCAAGCCTGATGAGGGCAGACCAGTTCGCGCAGAAGGAGCAGCAGCTTCGGGCCGCCTTGGCCGAGACGACGCAACGTCTGGGAGGGCACTTCGCCAACCCGGCGGCGCGAGCCACCGCAGGCGCGTATCTCCAGAGCCTGCTCAGCACGGTGGAACGCAAAAACAGCTGGCAACTCGCCGAGATCGCCGGGTTCGACACGCCCTACCGCTTCCAGCACCTGCTCGGGCGCGGGGC
>CAXUHC010000290.1:0-4602 GCA_964250705.1 uncultured Chthoniobacterales bacterium
TGTCGGCCACGTCCAGAATCCCCTTGATCGCGCCGCCCACCGGCCCGCCGATCAGGTCGGCCCCGGCACGCATCATCGCGTTCCAGAACGGGAAGAACAGGTTGCAGAACAGCGTGACCTGGATCGAGGGCAGCTTGCCGAGATACCATTCCATCGTGTGGCATTTGTCGGCCACGCCGCACTCCCGGCAGGTCTCCAGCGTCGCCGCCAGGTCCGCCATCGCGTACTTGATGATCGGTTCGAGCAACGGCGTCACCTTCTCCGCGATGATCTCGTCGAGCTTGTCCGCCCCCTGGTCGAGCAGGCCGCCGGGGTTGACTTTGAACCCGTTCGCCAGCGGCAGGCCGCCCGTCAGCGACCCCGTGTCCCATTCCTTCGCTTGCTTGAGAAACGCAAGCTTGTCGAGCGCGATCCCTTCGAGCCGTTCGGCCAGTTTGAGATCTTCGCTCGCGCTTTTGACCAAAGCTGACTCGTCGATGGGACTAGTTTCGTCCCGCACCAGCAACGCCTGGTAGATCGCCTGCGTGAATTCCAGGGCGATGCCCACGATCCCGCTGACGACCGTCCCCGCAAACCCGAGCTGCGACGGCAGGCCCAGCGTCTTGGCGAATGCCTGGCAGGCCACGTCGCCCATCTTCATCGGCACGATGGTTTTCGCGCCCTGGTGCTTGGGCGGATCGTTGAATGCCATGCCCAACGCTTCGGTGCCGGGCGGCGGATTGTCCGGCGCTTTTTCGAAGAATCCTTTGACCTCGTTGCCCTTGTCTTTCACTTTCTGGCGATACGGGTCTACTTCCGGCTTCAACATGGCTCCCGCCGACCCGAAAATATTGCCGGTCAGCATCTTCGTCGGATCGTCCGGTCCATCCCATTTATCGGCGTCCTTCTTTGGTGCCGGGTCGAACCAGACCGGCAGGAACGGGTTCATCGTCTGGTTGATGCCTTGGTAGGTCATCTCGTTGGACGCCGCCTCGACCTGCTGCTCCTGCTGCCACGCGGCCCGGGCGTAGAAATTCACCTTGATATCCTGCGCCTTGAACGCCACCCCCTGTGTGAAGCTCACCACCGAGCCGAGGGTGCCCGCCACGCCGCCGCCTTCGTCGGGCTTGCCGCCGCCGCCTACCGCCGCCGCCGCGCCGCCCATGAGGCTGCCGGGCAGCGAGGTCGCCTGGTTCATCAGCGTGCCCGCGATCCCGCCACCGCCCGCCGACGGCTTCTCGTCCATGAGCTTGAGGAGCAGCGCACGGTAATCCGCGCGGGCCTGGTTCAGGTCGATGCCCGCCTTGTGCACATCCTTGTAAACGATGGAATCGACGAGCACGGGCTTGATCGCGGCCACGACTTTTTGTTCATGGCTGACGAGGTCGGACGACTGCGTTTTCCCCGAGCCGACGCCGCCCGTACCGAACAACGATCCAGCGGTGTCGAGCACGCTGCCCAGCCCGCCCAGGCCGCTCTCGTCCTCGCGTCTCTTAAGCACGGCTTCGGTGGACTGCATGAACAGCCACAGCAGGAGCGCCTCGCGCTCCAGCGCCGAGCGGAACTGGATCGCGCGCGGCCGGTCGCCTGCCTTGATCTTCTGGTTGTTGGGTTTGTCCTTGTCCACGTCCGACAGGTCGTCGTGGGCGAAAAAGTTGGAGTGCGAGGTGTGCACGTACCCGAAATGAATGAACTCGATGACAGGATAGCTGTTGAGCGCGTTCTCCAGGTTGGGTGCCTGCCCGGCGGATTCCTTCTCGCTCTTGTCCACGTCGAGGTTGTAGCCCTTCCACCACTCGGGATCACCGGGTTTGCCCGCGGCACCGGTGGGGTTGCCCAGGTTGCCCGCGAGCAGGTTGCTCGCGGTGTCGAGCGGCTTGCTGGCGGCGCTGGCGGCGCTGCTGACGGTATCGAACATTCCCATGGCGTGTGTCCTTTCAGGGGGCGGCGTCAGGCCGGGTGGAGTTCCTGCAATTTTGCCCTGGTCGCGGCGTCGTAATCTCCGCTGGCTGTGAGCTGGTACTTCTCCTGGAAAGCTTTGAGCGTCTCCTTGGGCATCTCGTCGACCGGCGACGGGTCTGACTCCGGGGCGTAACCCAGGCTGGCGAGCCGCTGCCGGACTCCCGCGGGCGAATCCACCGGGTCGAGCCGCCCGATGGTGATGGGATACTCCTCCTTGCCGCCTTGCAGCTTGAGCACGCCGCCTCTGGCATCGTTGGGGATGTCGCACTCGATCATCCCGTTGCCGTCGGTCTTGCCGGTCTTGATCGTGCCGTCGATGACGAGCGTGTAGTCCTCGTTGGCGCGGGCGTCGTCCATCATCATCAGGCGGATTTTGAATTTTGCCTGCTCGCCCTTGAGCTTGAACTTGTGCCGGGCCTCGTTCGGCTTGGACTCCTTCTTCGGTTCGGGCTTCGGGACGTAAACCTTGTCGCCTTCCTGCAACACTTCGGGCGTTTTGCGCAAGGCTTTGAGCTGCGCGTTGTTCGGGTGATTCCAGATCGTGGACCACCAGAACCCATTCGCCTTCGCAATGCTCAGGATGCTGTCGTCCGGGCCGACCTCGATCGTCTTGCTGCCGTCGTCGGGAGGAGTGTCATCGCCACCGCCGCCACCGTCGTCGTCGGCCTCGTAAAAAAAGAGCGCGCATTTCATGGTTCGGCCTTCATCCTTCATCCCTCATCCTTTCCTCAAGCGTCCGCCCACGCTTCCTGGTCGAGACCGGGGAAACTGATCTGGCACGAACCGGGGTCGATGTGATCCACCCGCGCGACGCCCTGGTCGTCGGTGCTGCCGCCGGCCACGGTTTGCCCGTCCGGCAGCGTGACCTCGTAGGCCATGCCTGCCACCGGCAGCCCGTTGGATTCGTAGACGAGTTGCAGTTCGATCCACGAGGTCTTGTCCTTGTTCTCGTCGGAATCGGGCTTGTGGGTCGCCATCGGCTTAACCTTTACGACCGATGCCGCGCTGCCTGATTTCGAGCCGGAATTGCTGATCGTCGTGTCCGAGCCGGCGGCTTTGATGTTGCTGTTTTCGGCGGCTTTCGGGCCTGCCGGGGTAACCAACGCTCCGGCGGTGCCGTCTTTGGGGGATGCCATAAAGCAGGGTCTCCTTTTACGCTGTGTTAGCCGATTTTGATGAGGGCGCCGGCGATGGTCGTCACCCCCCCGCCGTCGAATTTGCCCGACGCGCCGCCGGAAACGGCGACCGACGCGCTCGCCCCCACCTTGATGTTCGCCGCCTTCACCTCCACCGCGCTATCGGCTTCGATGGTGATCTTCCCTGCTTTCAGGTTGATGCTCGACGAGTCGATGGCAATGCTCGCTCCGCCGACCTTGATGGTGATGCTCGCGGCGGACTCGATCACGATGTCGCCGGTCGCCGAGGTGTACAGTTTCGCGCCGAATTTGTGCGAGGCGTCGTCATCGACCTCATGAATCAATTTTCCCTTGACTTTGAGCGACTGGCTGTCGCCGATTTCCACCGCCTGCTTGCCGCCGACCTTCAGGTTGTGGTCTACCTTGATCGTTTCGAGGTGGGACCCGCCCACAGTCTCATTCCGGTTGGCGTCGATGTTTTCAAACTTGTTGTTCACGATGTGCAGGTGCCGGTCGTTGTCGACCTGTTCGACGCGGTCGTGCTTCACGTGGATCATGTAGTCCTTCTGTGCCCGCAGCCAGAACACCTCCTCATCCTTTTTGTCCTCCCACCAGATGTGGTTGCTCCCGTCGCCGCCCTTGCTGGATCGGGATCTCCAGCCGGTCTGGGTTTTATTGGCGGGCAACTCCATCGGGGTAACCGTTACCGCGTTATATAAATTGCCAGTCACGAGCGGCAGATCGGGATCGCCCTCCAAAAACTCCACGATGACCTCCTGCCCGACGCGGGGGAGGTGGAAGCTGCCCCAGGCTTTGCCCGCCCAGCCGTGCTGGCTGACGCGCACCCAGCAGGACGAGTTTTCGTCCGCCTTGCCGTAGCGGTCCCAATGAAACTGCACGATCACGCGTCCGTGCTTGTCCGTGTGTATTTCCTCGCCTTTGGGTCCGACCACGATGGCCGTCTGCGGCCCTTGGATGAGTGGCTTGGGTGTGATCCGCGCCGCCCGGTAAGGCTTCGTCGAATCGAGGGCCGTGAAGCTGCACGCGTAAAGATCGTCGTTGTTGCCCCCGCCGCCGCTGCCGTACTTGTAGCCGCTCAGGTGATAGCTGGCTGAGGTGACGAGATATTCGCGGTTCTGGTCGCGCCGCGGGGAATTGGCGAGGGTAAAAGTGCTTCCCGTCGCCACCCCGCGAGCGTTGCCCGACCCCTGGACGATCTCGTGCTGGCTGTGGAGTTCCTCGATGCGAATCTTGGAATACTCTGTCCCGTCGCCCTGCGCGCCGTACTCGCCCGGGTAATCGTACACCTCGAAGCTGCTCTGCGCGTTCTGGGTGGCGATCTGCGACTTGGCCAGGAGCGAGGTGCTGGGCGTCTCGAAGTTGAAGTCGTTGAGCGCGTAGGCCCCCGGCTGCACCTCCTGGGCGAGCGTCCAGCCGGTGATGGCCTCGGCGTTCGCTACCCCGCCGCGACCGGTCCGAAAACTGATCGTGTCGTAGCCGGGAAAGGGGGTGTGCGCGCTGACCC
>CAXUHC010000291.1:0-4586 GCA_964250705.1 uncultured Chthoniobacterales bacterium
CCCTGGAGCCGTTGCGCGAGATCGTCTACAACCTCTGGTGGAGCTGGGAACCGAGCGCACGCAAGCTGTTCTGGAAGATGGACCCGGAACTCTGGGAGCGTACCAACCACAACCCGCTTCGGCTGTTGCAGCTTTCCCGGCAGGCCCGGCTCGAAGAACTCGCGCTCGACGAGAGTTTCCTGCGGGAGATCAGTTCGGTCTACGTGCAGTTCCAGGCGTACATGTCACGCCGGGATACCTACGGTCGCCTGCGCGCCAAAGCGGCGGGTTCCCAGGACAAAGGCAACGACCTCGTGGCGTATTTCTCCGCCGAGTTCGGCTTCCATGAGTCCGTGCCGAACTACTCCGGCGGCCTGGGTATCCTCTCGGGCGATCATTGCAAGAGCGCCAGCGATCTCGACCTGAACTTCTGCGCCGTCGGCCTGCTCTACCGTCACGGCTATTTCAAGCAGCAGATCAACCGCGAGGGCTGGCAGGACGCCGTCCAGCTCAACCAGAATTTTTATAACCTGCCGGTCCAGGAAATCCCCAACGCCGAGGACCACGGCGCGGCGCTTAAGATCGCGGTCGAACTGCCGGGGCGGCAGGTGCACGCCAAGGTGTGGAAACTCGCCGTCGGCCGCATCAACCTCTACCTGCTGGACACCGACATCCCGGAAAACAACGCGGAAGACCGCGCCATCACCGCGCAGCTTTACGGCGGCGACCTGGAGATGCGCATCCGCCAGGAGATCGTCCTCGGCATGGGCGGCCCCCGCGCGCTGGCCGCGCTGGGCCTGAAACCCTCGGTCTACCACATGAACGAGGGCCACGCCGCCTTCCTCGGGCTGGAGCGCATCCGCCACTTCGTGCGTGCCCACAAGCTGGACTTCCGCTCGGCGCTGCAGATCGTCGCGGGCAGCGGCATCTTCACGACGCACACGCCGGTCCCGGCGGGCAACGACGCGTTCACGCCCGAACTCATCGCGCATTACTTCATCGACTACCCGGCTCAGGTCGGCGTAGATTTCGAGTATTTCTTCAGCTTGGGCCAGACGACGGTCAACAAGACCAACGACTTTTCCATGACGATCCTGGCGCTGCGCACCAGCCGCCAGGCCAACGGCGTCAGCAAGCTCCACGGCGAAGTTTCCAAGGGCCTGTGGAAAGACGTGTGGGCCGGGGTGCCCGAGGATGAAGTGCCCATCACCAGCATCACCAACGGCATCCACACGAAGAC
Organism: uncultured Chthoniobacterales bacterium; assembly: GCA_964250705.1. Taxonomy (GTDB): domain Bacteria; phylum Verrucomicrobiota; class Verrucomicrobiia; order Chthoniobacterales; family SZAS-18; genus CAHJWO01. The sequence goes on from CAXUHC010000291.1 coordinate 1,220, forward strand.
CTGGGCCGCACCCGAATTTCTGGAACTTTATTCCCAATATCTCGGCGCGGACTGGGAGGAACACCTCACCGACGTGGACTACTGGCTGCGGGTCAACCGCATCCCCGACGAGGTGCTCTGGGACACGCACCAGAAGCTCAAGGCCCGGCTCATCGGCTTCACGCGCGACCGCGTCCGCAAGCAGCGCGAACGGCTCGGCGAATCCCCCGCGCAGCTGCGGCAGGTCAACCAGATCCTCAACCCGGAAATCCTGACCATCGGGTTCGCACGACGGTTCGCCACCTACAAGCGCGGCAGCCTGTTGTTCAAGGACCCGGAGCGTTTGCTCAAGCTCCTCAACGACTCGGAGCGGCCTGTCCAGTTCGTGTTCGCGGGTAAGGCACATCCGAAAGACGACGGCGGCAAGAAGGTGATCCAGGAAGTCTACAAGCACACCCGCAGCGAGGAATTCGCCAACCGGGTGGTGTTCATCGAGGACTACGACGCCTACATCGGACGGCGGCTCTACCAAGGCGTGGACGTGTGGCTCAACAATCCCCTGCGTCCGTTGGAAGCCAGCGGCACCAGCGGCATGAAGCTCCCGCCCAGCGGCGGACTGAACCTCAGCGTGCTCGACGGCTGGTGGTGCGAGAGCTACAACGGCAAGAACGGTTGGGCCATCGGCTCGGAGATCCTCGACGGGACGGTCGATTTCCAGAACGAGGTCGACATCGAAAGCCTTTTCCACATCCTCGAAACGCAGATTGTCCCGCTTTATTACGCCAAACCCGACGGCAAGTTGCCCATCGCCTGGCTGCGGTTAATGCGCGAATCCATGCTCAGCGTCACGCCGGTCTACAACACGCACCGCATGGTGAAGGAGTATCAGGAGCGTCTGTACGACACCGCCGCCAGAGCGTACCGCGAACTCAACGCCAGTTCCGGCCAGGCTGCCGCCGCGTTGAGCGAGTGGAAAAACAAGATGCGCCGCGAGTGGTCGCAAATCCGCATCCACGACGTGCAACTCGAACACGCCGATCGCACGCGCATCCAGGTCGGCGACCAGCTGTCCATGCAAGCGACGGTCGACCTCGGCGCGGTGGAGCCGGGCGAGGTCAGCGTCCAGGTCTACTTCGGAGAAAACCGCGAAAACGCCATCGTCAAGCCGACGATCCTGGCCCTTGACCAGTTCGAGAAAACCGACCGCGCGGGCAGCTATCGGTACAGCGGGGTCATCCCGAGCCAGGAAAGCGGCGCGTTTGGTTTCAGCGTGCGCGTGGTGCCGACGCATCCCAACCTGACCCAGGAACACGAACTTCGGCTCATCACGTGGGCGCAGGGGTAACCCGCTGCCCGCGCCGCGTATGATCGTCGTCGTCGGAGCAGGGCTGGCGGGGTTGGTGTGTGCCCGCGAGCTTGAGCGGCACGGGGTCGACGATTATCTGTTGCTGGAAGCGGAGGCGGAGCCGGGTGGCCGGGTCCGCTCGGCGGTGAGTGCCGGGGGATTCGTGCTCGACCGCGGGTTTCAGGTCTTGTTGGACAGCTACCCGGCGGTCCGGCGGCAACTCGACATCCCCGCGCTCGAACCACGCTATCTGGAGAGCGGGGCCATCCTCCATGACCGGGGCCAGACCTGGACGTTGGCCGATCCGCGCCGCCATCCGGCCTCTCTCCCGGAAGACACTTTTGGCGATGCTCTTCCGTTCGCGGACAAGCTGCGTCTGGTTCGTTTGGTCGGTGAACTGCTCCTGCGCTCGGACGACGCGCTGCTGGCCGAAACCACGTCCATCCGCGACCAGAGCACGGCGCATTATCTCTGGATGCTTGGTTTCTCCCCGCAAACCATCGAGCGGTTCTTCCGGCCATTCTTCGGAGGCGTGTTTCTGGACGAAAAGCTCGGCACGAGTGCCGGCTTATTCCGGTATTACCTGAAAAAGTTCGCCACCGGCCGGGCGTTGCTCCCGGCACGCGGCATCGGCGCGATTGCCCGCCAACTCGCCGCCGGACTTGCTCCGGGCAAGTTGCGCTTGCGCTGCCGGGTCGAACGCTTGGAACTTCTCGGGAACGGTGTCGGCGCGCTCGTCACCGAAACCGGCGACCGGATCGAAACCGACGTCCTTCTCCTCGCGACCGATGGCCCCGCAACGGCCCGCCTGTTGGAACGTCCCTACCTTGCCCAACCCGCCCACGGCACGACGGCGGTTTATTTCTCGTCCGATGCCCCGCTCTACGGACGCGCCATGCTCGCGCTGCCCGCCGGTCGCGGTCGGCTCGTGCGGCACTTCGTCCAGCTCACGAACGCCGCCCCGGAATACGCCCCGCCGGATCAGCACCTGCTTTGCGCAACGGTTTTGGATCGTCACGGTCTGGAGGATTCACCACTGTTTGCCGCCGTCCGCGACGAAATCACGGCGATCTACCCCGCCGCGCGCGGATTGCGGCCCGTGGCGGCGGTGGCGGTGCCTTACGCGCAACACCGTCAACCGGCTGGCTTCGCTCGCGCGCTGACTCCCGCACCCGCGTCCACCTTTCTCGATAACGTCTGGCTGGCGGGCGACCAGACCGGGGCGTGCAGCATCCAATCCGCGATGGCCGGCGGCGAGCGCGCCGCCGCATTCCTGGCCCGCCATCGCGCATGATGAAACGGTTGCCTTTGGTGCTGATTTGCCTGCTGTCAGTGGAGTTTTTCAGCGTGGCCCGATCCGCCGCGCCGGCCGTTCCACGTCTGGCAAGGAACCGGGATTCCTTTTTCGTCGAAGACGACCTCGTTTACCGCCGCTTCCTGTGGCTGGCCCGCGATGGTTCCTACCAACAAATCAACCGTGACGGCTCGGCGGCGGCCGAAGTGGATCGAGGCACCTGGGAGCAGGACCCCGCCGGAACGGTCCTCCTGCACTTCACGCGAAACGGTTTGCGCTTCCGCGCACTCTTGTCCGGTCCGCTCTCGATCATGCTCGGGTCGACGCAAAAACCCGCCGACCTCGCCGCCGCCGCCGATGTCATCCGGCGCTGGCTCGGACAGACCAGTGACGCGGTGTTCGCCGCCGCGAGCGTGGGCGAACTGGCGCTCGCGCCCGTCGTTTTGACCATTGACCCGCAGGCGGAATCCTTTCGCCGTGCAGCCCTTGAATCCATCGTCCGGCAAATTGACGATTTCGTGGAGAGTGAACTCCAGCAAACGTACCGTTTATCGCCGCACAGGCCCGGGGGGGCACTCCTGCTTCTCATTCAACAAGGAGCGGTTTTCCAGGCGGCGGATCTGCCCCGGGTGCAAGCCGAGTACCAGGTTCCGTCCGGGCGGAAGCCCCCGTTTTATTTTGCCCAGGTGAACGCCGAAACATTTGCCCGGGAAGCCGGAAGCTGGCAGAACTTGCGTTGACGCAGGCAG
>CAXUHC010000292.1:0-239 GCA_964250705.1 uncultured Chthoniobacterales bacterium
CCCCCATCTTGCCAGCCAGCGCAAGTCCAGCTTACTTTTGGCGCGTAGGCCCTGTGCTGCCCGCAGTCAGCCGTTGACTTCCGATGCGGGTTATCTAGGATGCGGCGCAGGCTTCGCGGGGGGGGAAACGCTCTCCCGCAGGCACCAAGGGTATGCCAGGGTTTCTCACTTTTCTCCGTGCCGGACTCATCGTCCTGTTCCTCGTCGGATGGCCGGGCAGCGGCCGTGCGGGCGGCCGC
>CAXUHC010000292.1:249-4558 GCA_964250705.1 uncultured Chthoniobacterales bacterium
TGGACCAGGATACCCGGGGCCCGGCGACCTCGGATTTGCAGGCGGTCGCCCTGCTGTTGCAGGACCCTTCGGTCGAATTGCTGGGCATGGCGGTCGTCAGCGGCGACGTGTGGCGCGACGAGGGACTTTCCCACGCCCTGCGCCTGTTGGAAGTGACCGGTCGCACCGACGTGCCCGTCTTGCCCGGGGCGGTCTTCCCGCTCGTGCACACCCGCGCGGAAAGCCTGCTCTGGGAGAAAGCGCACGGCGCGCAGGTGTTCACCGGCGCGTGGCTGGACAAACCGTCCATCGGGTTCCGCTACCACGAACCGACCGTCGTGCCACCGCCAGCCGAAGGCGCGCCTACCCTGCGCGCCGCCGCCGAAACCGCCGCCAATTTCATGGTCCGCAAAGCGCGTGAATTTCCCGGCGAGATCACGATCATCGCGCTCGGTCCGCTGACCGACGTCGCCCTGGCCATCCGCCTCGACCCGGAGTTTCCGCAACTCGTCAAGGAGTTCGTGTTCATGGGTGGCAGTTTCAGCCCGCCGCTGGACAATTACTTCTCCGCCGAATACGTCAACAACCCCCGGCACGAGTTCAACCTGTGGTGGGACGCCGAAGCCGCGCGGATCGTTCTCCACGCACCCTGGAAGCGGATCACCTGCACGCCCACGGACATTTCACTCAAGACCAAGTACACCGCCACCATCGCGGACCGCGTTGCCACGGTGAAGACGCCCCTCACCGAGTACCTGCGCCGCTATGCGGAGGTCAACTTCCCGATGTGGGACGAACTGGCCGTGGCTGCCTGGCTCGACGAAGGGATCAGAACCGCCCGCCACGAACTTTTCATGGACGTGGACATCGACCACGGCGCGGCCTATGGCAACACCCTGAGCTGGACGCCGGGTTCAGAGCCGGGGCTAGGCGTGCAAAGGGTGCGCGTCAACGTGGACCTCGACGCAGAACGGTTCGTCAGCCTCTTCGTTGATCTGATGCAACGCGCGCCGCGTCCGGTTTCTCCACCATGACCGAGAGCGACGTCCAGGCAGCCGATTCGGGGGCGATGCCCGCCGTGATCTACGGGTTGAACGACCCGATCCCGTGGCCGCAAGCGGTCCTCATCGCGTTCCAACATCTGCTGGCAATGTTTATCGCCACCATCACCCCGGCGACCATCGTGGCGGGCGCGCTCGGCTTGCCCCTGGCTGACCGCGCGTATCTCATCAACATGTCGCTCGTCGCCAGCGGCACGGGCACGCTTTTGCAAGTCGTGTCGTTTCGCGGGTTCGGCAGCGGTTTGCTCTCGATCACGGGTACGAGTTTCGCGTTCATTACCCCGATCATCATGGCCGGAAAAATCGGTGGCCTGGGGCTGGTTTTCGGCATGTCGTTGAGCATGGCCGTCGTCCCGTTGGCGCTGGCGCCGTTCCTGCCCAGGTTGCAGCGGGCCTTCTCGCCGGTGGTGGCGGGAACGGTGGTCTTGCTGATCGGACTCCTGCTGATCCCGACCAGCATGTTCGGGATTCAGACGCCGCTGCCCGGGGTCCACGCGCCGTACATGGGGCTGGCGGCGGCGGCGGTCGTCCTGGCGTTGCTCGTGCTCCTGAACGCGGTGCGGTTTCCCGGGGCGCGATTGCTGGCAGCGCTGTTGGCGCTTGTCGGCGGCTACGCGTTGTGCGCGGCGGTCGGCGGAGTGCGGGGACCGGCGTCCGGCGGCGAGTGGTTCGCCTTGCCGCAGCCGCTCCGGTACGGGCTGAGCTTCGATGCGCGTTTCGTCCTGCCGTTCGGTTTCATCTACCTCGTTACCGCCATCGAGACGATGGGCGATCTGACGGCTTGCTCCGAACTTTCCGGTGAACCGACCAGCGGCCCACGTTACTGGCGGCGCGTGCGCGGCGGTGTTTTTGCCGACGGGGTGAACTGCGCGCTCGCCGCGCTGCTCAACTGTTTTCCCAGCACGACCTTCGCGCAAAACAACGGCGTCATCCAGATGACCGGGGTGGCCAGCCGGCGCGTGGGCTATCTTTGCGCGGCGATGTTGATGGTTTTCGGCTTGCTCCCCGGTCTCGGACGCTGGCTGGCGAGCGTGCCTCCGCCGGTCATCGGAGGCTTGACGTTGGTGCTTTTCGGCCTGATCGCGGCGGCGGGCATCCGCATTCTGGCGCGGGCCGGGCTGGGGCAGCGGGAATTTCTTATCGTCGCAATTTCGCTCGGGATCGGCTTGGGCGTGGATCTGCACCCGGAAGCCTTGGCGTCGCTGCCGGAATCGCTCCGCTTGATCTTCGGCAGCGGGATCAGCAGCGGGGGACTGGCGGCGCTGGTGCTCAACCTGGTGTTGCCAATGAGTGTACGATAGACTTCCGTGGGATCGGCGCGGCGCGGCGCTACGAGATGGCTACTTGAATTGGTCTTTGTAGCGCGCTGACAACTGCCGGTAGATCTCTTTTTCTTCGACGTCGATTTTGCCGCTGGCGATTCCGAATTTGTCGCGTTCCGCCAACCAGTTGTTGGCCAGCTTGGTGACATGGTCCATCGTTACCGAAATCGCCCCGGGAGCGCGGCTTTCCCCTGCGACCACGTCAGCGGATTCCATCGTGAGCGTGTTCGCATCGACGGGCCGCGCACGTCGCTCGTGGACGGCCCATGCCAGGTTTACGGCGTCGAAGTCCAGCCCGGAGGCACGCTCCCAATGGGCTCCGATTTTTTCAACGTACGCGACCAAATCGGCGTCGACGCCGGTTCTGTCCAGCAATCCAAGTTCTCGTGACACTCGCGACAGGGCACGTGCTCGTGTGGTCAGCGAGTCCATCAGTGCGTCCAGTGCGTTGTCGTCGATGGCTTGGAAGTCATAAACGCCGTTCGACATCACCGGGTATTGCTGAAAGGGCAGGCCTTGTACCTGTTGGAGTCCCACCCGGGCAACCTCCTGGAGCTGGTCCCAGCACTTTCTTGTCGCCACAGCCTTTGATTCCTCCTTCACAGCGACACGCGGCGGAGGGACAGGATGCGCCGCTTGCGAGGTTGGACGGCGCAGGGAAAGCGCGCCGACCGTCCCGCCAGCCAGGAGCAGCACCACCGCGCCCAGCGTGAGAACGCGACGCCGGGTAAAGAACGACGGGACATCATCCGGCGCATACGCCCCTTCCCGAAAAGTGACCGGCGCGGGCAACGCCTGCTTGGCGGGAGCAAGCGCGGAAGGTCCCCTGCCGATGCCGTCAGGAACAGGCGGCAACTCGCTAGCGGCAACAGACACCAGCGACGACTTATCGGCGGTTTCGCGCGCGGGAAGTTGTTTTTTGGTGGGACGGAGTTCAGGACGCGAAGGTTTGCCGGTGGGAACGGATGCTGGCACTTCCTCCACGGCAGGTGGCCGCATCTTGGCCGCGGTCACCGTTGGTGCAACCACGGGCGCCGACGGCGCAACTTCCTTGCCGGTGGAAAGCGGGGCCTTGGCGGCAACAGGTAGCTGTACGGCAGGAACAGCGGGAGCCGAAGGCGCCTTTTCGACGGGCAATGCCGCTTGCGCGGTGGGTGGCGATACCTTGACCGGAGGCAATGGCGCCGGGGGTGAAGGCGGCTCTCTGACCGCAGCCACGGGAGCCTGCGCTTTAGGAATGCGAGCGGGAGATGGTGTCCCAACGGCTGGCGGCGGCGACTTTTCTTGGGAAACTGGGACTTCCGGCAAGGGCCTTGCCACCGGCACGGGCGGGACCTCCCGGGCAACGGGTGCGGGAACCGGGGGCTTCACCGCAGGGACTACGGGCGGCTCCTGTTGTCGGGTCGTAGCGACAGGGGCCTTGATGCTGGCTGGCACGGCGGGCGGCGCTTTGGCAGCAACGGGAGCTTTGGTGATGTAGCTCACCCGTGCATTGCCGAGGTGAATGACATCGCCCGGCTTGAGCATCTTTTGCGTCACCGAAATTCCATTGACCGTGGTTCCATTGGCGGAATTGAGATCCCGCAGGGTGCGGGGGCCATCACTCGCCAGAATTTCCGCGTGGCGACGCGAAACGGAAGCGTCGGCAATGATCACGACGTTATCCGTCTCGCGTCCGATGGTGACGATATCATCCGTCAGCTCATGGACTACGGGCGATTCACCGTCGATTTGGACTACGAGCTGCGCCATGGAGAATGTTCATCAAGGGAGTTGCGGATGCCCGAATTTTTTCAAATTGTCGGGTAAGACTCAAGCCTAAACCGAGAGCGGCGAACAAACGGCCAGTACGTTGCGCCGGTGGCCGTCGAGCACGCGAGGGAATCGGTAAGGGTACGGTTTGGCGGTTGTTTTCTCCGGCTGTGGCCACGGCGCTCTGTCGCCGTG
>CAXUHC010000293.1:0-1009 GCA_964250705.1 uncultured Chthoniobacterales bacterium
TTCACCATCGACGAATTCGAGCGGCAACTCCCGGCCTTGCTCGCCCGCAATCAGTCGATCATGTATTACCTGCTGCCGTTCCAGAACCGGGTCACGGTCGAGTTCCGCAGCTACGACGCCGACAAATCGCCCGAGCACAGCTTCGCCTGGGTGATCCGCAACTACTCCTGGGCCACCCTCGTGCCGGGGCTCGGCAAGGCGATTCGTCTGTACGTCCCCGGCCGCGAATTGAAGTATGCGCTCTACGAAACCATCGCCAAGGTTTCCGAATGGCTGCTGCAACTGCTGAAGTCGGACCGTTCGTTTGCCAACGATCAGCAAATCCGGTACGCCCACCCCGCTCCCTTCGCGGCTTATACATTTAGCCTCTGGGTTTTCCCGGCGGAAAATTTTTTCCGAACGCTGCGCGCCTACTTCGACTTTTGCCGGGATCATTACCGGACGCATGGTTACCGCTGCGACATGATCAACGTCGGCTACTACATCGCGCGGGACGAAAGCTCGATCTTCTCCTATAATTCGAGCGGACCGGTGATGACGATTGATCCCGTCTCGACGGGCGGCCCTGGCTGGCTCGAATTTCTAGACGCCTGCAACGTACTCTGCAGCGAGCACGGCGGGTATCCCCTTTTTAACCAGAGCCCGCGATTGACCCCCGGGCAGGTGCGCAAGGCTTACGGCGCGAAGATCGAAGTTTTCCGGGAGCTGCAGCGCAAGTACGACCCCGGAAACCGGTTTGTGAACGGGTATTTTGCCCGGATGTTCGACCTCGCGCCGAACGAGGGCGCGGTTTCCGCCACGATGGCGTTGCCATAGCGTCGTTCTCGCCGGGACCTCGCCGCTAGGTAGATAAGATTGCATTTTTCCTCGCCCCTTGACGCCAACGATCATCGGTCCGCAATTCGACGTTCTCCGGGTGGTGCTCTCACAACTATTCGGCGACCTGGACGAACCGACTTTTGAGGTGATCCGCCCGCATCTGGCGTGGGTGGAGCTGGCGGGCGGCGAC
>CAXUHC010000293.1:1019-4002 GCA_964250705.1 uncultured Chthoniobacterales bacterium
CTCCATCCATCGCGGGCGGCTCCAGGCCGTGCTTCGGGGTGTGGATGGCCAGGAGCAAGTCGTGGGCGAGATCGGCCGGGGCGAGAGCGTGGGCGAGATGGGCGTGTTCGGCGCGAAGCCCCGGGGTGCGACCGTGGCCGCCCTGCGCGACAGCCTGCTCGCCAGGATCGAACTGGCCGCCGTGCAAACCATCCTCGCCGCGGTTCCGGCGTTGGCGCTCAACCTCAACCGCCTGATCATCCAGCGCCTGGACCGCCGCAACGCCTCGCTCAAGCAGGTGCGCAACGTGACCAACATCGCGGTGGTGAGCGCGGGCGAGGGGTCAAGGACGGCGGCGTTTCTGCCGTTGTTGGCGGCCGAGTTGGCCAAGCAGCAGCAGACGGTGACGCACCTGACCAGCCACGCCATCGACGCCGCCGCCGGCCGCCCCGGCGCGGCGCAGGCCACCGACCACGAACCGGAGGCCCACTACTGGCTGATCAATTATCTCGACGAATTGGAAGGCCGCTGCTCGTTGGTTCTCTATGAAACCGACCCGACCCCGACCGCCTGGACGCGCCGCTGTCTGCGGCAGGCGGACGAGATCCTGCTGCTCGCCGAGGCCAAGGGGCCGCCCGAACTCTCGGCGACCGAACAGGCTTGCCTGAGCGCAGCGACCACGCGGGCCCGGCAGCTTCTCGTCCTCCTGCATCCCGCGGACGCGGACTGGGCCGACGGGACGCTCCCCTTCCTGGCCCGGCGGCCCGACGTGCAGCGGCACTATCACGTACGCTCCGGCAACGCGCAGGATCTGGCGCGGCTGGCCCGTTTCCTGACCGGCAACGCCGTGGGTCTGGTGCTCGCGGGGGGTGGCGCGCGGGGTCTGGCTCACATCGGCGTGTTCCGCGCGCTGGAGGAAGCCGGGATCGCGGTCGACGTTGTCGGCGGCACGAGCATCGGCTCGGTGCTGGGCTGTTGTCTGGCGCTGGACTGGGGCTGGGAGCGGATCTTCGCGGAAAACCGGCCCGCGTTTTTGTCGAATCCGACCAGCGATTTGAACCTCTTTCCGATTGTCTCGCTGCTCGCCGGACGCAAGCTCCACGGCATCCTGTCGCGGGGGTTCGGGGACCACCACATCGAGGAGCTGTGGCGGCCTTTCTTTTGCGTGAGCAGCAACTACACGCAGGCCTGCGAATGCGTGCACAACCGGGGCGAACTCAAGCGCGCGCTTCTGGCGAGCATGGCGATTCCCGGCGTGTTTCCGCCGAGCGTCAGCGGCAACGATCTGCTCGTGGACGGCGGCGTGTTCAACAACATGCCCGTCGACGTGATGGCGCGCACCGGGGTGCGGACCATCCTCGCCGTGGATTTGCGGCCGGACGACAAGGAGCGTCACGTCCTGGACTTTACCGATCTGCCCGGACCCTGGGCGTTGCTGATCGACCGTCTGCGCTCGAAGGCAAAGCGGCGTTATCAGGTGCCGTCGATGCTGACCATCCTCATGGCGACGAATACCCTCAACAGCAACCAGAAGATGAGCCAGGTGGTCGGGGACGTGGACCTGCACTTCAACCCCGACGTGCGCCGCTTCGGCTTGCTCGAATGGAAATCGTTCGATCTGCTCGTCGCCGAGGGTTACCGCCACGCGCGGAAAATCCTGGCGGAACGTTCCGGTCCATCCTCACCTGGATTATGACCGGTCAGCCCTTCATCCCCTCCCCTATCCCGGTCTGGAAGCAACCGGCTGGCGGCGCGTTGGCCGGGTTGTTGGCCGGGCTGGCCATGTTGGCGTTCATGGCGTTGTTGCGGGTCTGGTTCCACGTCCCTACCCCGACCGAAATGATCTTCGACCGGGCGTTCCCGTTCGTGACGGTCAAGTTTTTCATCGATGCGCTCGTACGCGCGGGCGGCTACTCCCAGCTCAAGCTCCAGGGTGTTTACGGCGCGCTCGCGGGCCAACTTGCCGCGGCCATCGCGGGCGGGATCGTTTACGGCGTCTTCCTCGGCTGGAAATCCAGACGGGCAGATGCGCCCGGGCAACGTCCCCCGGCTGATCCGCGCGGCTGGCGGCTGATCGTGCCCGGCGTGCTCGGCGTCTGGGTGCTGTTCGTCGGGTTGCTCTGGCCCCAGTTGTTGACCAATTATCATGGTCGTCCACCGGGCATCGCGATGCTCATCAGCGTGCTCGGCATGCTGGCGTCCTTCGGCGCGTGCGGCGTGGCCATCGTGGGTTTTTACGGTTTGCTGACCACCCCGGCGCGACCCGCCGCCTCCACGCTTTCCTCCCCGGTTGGCGCCGCGCTGACCCGACGCCGCTTCCTGGCCGGTGGTTTCGGCGCGTTGGCCGCCGTCGCGCTCGGCGCGGGGCTGCGCCGCCTTTTCAACCTCGGGTCGTTCGGCTACGACGGCACGCAGTACGGCGGCCCCGAAGTCCAAAAGATCACGCCCAACGACAAGTTCTACCACGTTACCAAGAACCTCGTGGACCCCGATGTGGCGCGCGACCTCTGGCGTTTTGACATCGTCGGGCACGTCGAAAATCCGCGCGTGTGGACCTTTCACGAGTTGACGGCCCTGCCTGCCGTGGAACAGGAAACCACCTTGCAGTGCATCTCTTACGGGGTGGGCAGCGGGCTGATCTCCAACGCCGTTTGGAAAGGCGTCCCCCTGCCCACGCTGCTCGCAGCCGTCAAGCCGCGGCCCGACTGTGCGGCGGTGCTCTTTCACGCGGCGGACGGCTTTTTCGAAACCTTCCCCCTCTCCAAGGCGAACGAAACGACGACGCTCGTGGCCTGGGAAATGAACGGCGAACCCCTGCCGCCTCGCCACGGTTTCCCGATGCGGATGATCGTGCCGGGGGTCTACGGCGAACGGATGCCGAAGTGGGTCACGCGGCTGGAATTCCTCGCGGCGAACGACCCGCGCCCCTCCCCCGCACCGGCGGGCCCCGAACTGCTCGCGCTCGTGCGCAGCCTGCCGCAACTCGACGCGGCCCTCGACGCAG
>CAXUHC010000293.1:4012-4535 GCA_964250705.1 uncultured Chthoniobacterales bacterium
CGGGACGATCCGCGCCTGAAGATCAATCGCCACGGCATCGAGGGCGTGGGTTTTTACACCGAGCAGGGTTGGGGACCGAACATCTTCGTTCCCACCACCAGCCGCATCGACGCGCCACTGGTCAACGGCGGCGGGTTCGCCGAGCCGTTCAAGGTCGGGCGCAAGGTGGAGTTCCGCGGCATGGCCTTCGGCGGCGACAAGGGCATCAATCAGGTGGAGGTCAGCACCGATGGCGGACAAACTTATCAGCTTGTCGACATTCACCAGCCGGGCACGAAAATCAGTTGGAGTCTGTGGCGGCATGAATGGACACCCACCGAAGCAGCGGATGAGGTCCGCGTGTTCGTGCGCGCGGTGAACGGCGCGGGCGAGCGGCAGATCGAGGAATTCCGCGACCAGGTGCCGCACGGCGCGCTGGGTCTGCATTGGGTGCGTGGCCGGGTGGAGAACGCCTGAACAAGCATCTGTGATGCTGGTCCTCCGAAGTGGATGGCCGCGCGGGCTCTTCTTTTCTGTCACCCTG
>CAXUHC010000294.1:0-4534 GCA_964250705.1 uncultured Chthoniobacterales bacterium
CAACCAATCATTTAACTAATACCCACTACCAAACTCCGCATCGGAGCGGGAGCGCGAAGCTTCCCGGTAATTGGCCCCGACCGAAGTAGCTGATCTGAGCACCTGCTTGCCCAATACCTGGGCCGGAGCGGAGTTCGGGAGCGACGTAAAGAGCCGGATCGTCCGCAGCGCAAATTGCTTCGTGCGCTGCCGAAGATTTTCCACTTCCTCCGCCACGCGCAACCCATCCTCTTCTCCGCCTCCATCCTTCATCCTTCATCCTTACTTAGTTTTCATCAGCCGTACGCCGTCCCAGTCCGGCGCGGGGGGTTCGGCGATGAGCGCCTGGCAGCGTTCGAGGTAAAACGCCGTCAGGTAGTCGGAGGGGTTCGTCCGGGCGCATTCTTCCAGCAGGCGCAAGGCGGCGGCAAACTCCTGCTTGCGATACAGCAGGATGGCGTCCTCGTAGTCGGCGAACAGGAATTCCTGCGCTTCGGTGGGCACCTCCGAGAGCGGCCCGATCACCGTCATCACCTCGGACGGCTTTTTCTTGCCCTTCACCCGCACCAGATCGACCGTCCGCAGCCGAAATTGCTCGCTCACCCGCTTGGCCACGCTCTCGCCCACGAGCAGGTCCAGCCCGTACTCCTTGGTCAGTCCTTCCAGGCGCGAGGCGAGGTTCACGGCGTCGCCCATGACGGTGATTTCCATCTTGGACTTTTCGCTGCCCAGGCCGCCGACGATCACCTCGCCGTAGTTGACGCCGATGCCGATCTCCATCGGCGTCTTGCCCGCCTTGAGCCATTGCGTGTTGAGCGCGGCGAGGCGCGCCCGCATCTCCAGCGCGGCAGCGACGGCGGCGCGGGCATCGGCGTCCGACCCTTCGGTGTGCATGCTGCCCCAGACGGCCATGACGGCGTCGCCGATGAACTTGTCCAGCGTGCCGCGGTGCTTGAACACCACGTCCACCATCTCGCCCAGGTATTCGTTGAGCTGCGCGATGAACGCGGCGGGGTCGTCGGCGGTTTCGGTGAGGCTGGTGAAGCCGCGCACGTCGGAAAAGAGGATCGTCACGCACCGGCGTTCGCCGCGCACGAGAGCCCCGTAGCGGGCGGGGTCGGCGAGGAGTTCGCGCACGATGTCCTTGGAAACGAGACGGTCGAGCACGCCGCGCACGCGCGCTTTTTCGGCGCGTTCGACGGTGTATTCGCCGATCAGACCGCCCATGCCGCCGGTGTTGAAAACCAGTAACGGCGTGAACGCCAGCGGCAGCAGGCCGTGGGCGTCGAACAGCCATTGCAGCACGCCAACGAACCCCGCGCTCACCGCCAGGAACACGCCCAGGCGCGCCAGCGGCTGCCGCACGCCCAATCCCACGGCCCACGCCAGCGCGCCCGCCGCGAGGAGGCAGGCAAAATCCACCCGCACGCTGCACGGCGCGAGGTAGTCCTGGCCCAGCGCGGCGGTGAGCGCCTGGAGATGGAGGTCCGGTCCGGGAATCTGGCCGTAGGGCGTGGGCTGGAAATCGTGGAGCGTCGGGGCGGCCGCGCCGACCATCACGATCTTGTCCTTGAAGAACGCGCCGCCGCCGTAGCTCTGTTTCCAAAGGTCGTCCGAGAATACCTCCCACAGCGGGTAGGGCGCGTAATCGAAGTTGGCCCGCTTGGGGTCATCCACGGGCCGCCGGTCGTCGGGGGCAGGCCAGCGGGTGTAGCGAAAGAACCGGCGCTGCCGGTCTGCTGGGATGAGTTCGTCGTGGCCCAACTGGTGCAACTCGCGGGCAAGCAGGGAGGCGTAGGGCACGTCGGTGGGCCGGGACGGCTGGCCGTTGTAGCCTTCCTGGGTGAGGGCGAACGACGTCTGCCGGATGGGACCGTCGAAGTCCGTCTGGTACGTGGCATAGCCGACGCGGGGGTCGTGCACGGGGTCGGTCACCAGCGTATCGGCGGGCTGTTGGAACGTGCCGCGCGGCGGGTCGCCGACGATCTGGGAGGCGATGACCACCCGGTCGTGGTAGCGGTCCAGGGCCGCACGAAACGCCGCATCCCCGTCCGCGGGCCGGGGGAAAACCAGGTCGAAGATCACCAACCGGGCACCGGCGGCCACGAGGCGGTCGAGCAGCAGAGCGTAGACGTCGCGCGGCCAGAGCCATGCGCCCTTGGCATCCCTCATCAGCTTGAGCGCGGGCGAGGCTTCGATTTCTTCCGGCCATAAGCCGTCGAGCTTGAGCGAGGCGTCGTCCACCCCGAGAAACACGATGTCGGGCTTGAGCGCGGCGGGCCGGCCGTGTTTGCGCAGAAGGTCACCGGCAGCCATTTCTCCCCGTTGGAGCAGCGTTTCCAGCGGCTGCGGCGAAGTCAGCTCGTAAGCATAAAGAGAGGCCGCCAGCGCCGCCGGGATGACGGCGGCCAGCCCCAGCCCGGCGGACCGGTGCAAGCGGCGCAGTGAGCGGAGAACCGGAGCGAACATGCGACCCGGTCTTGTTAACCCGCGCGCCGGTCTGCTGCCAAGCGCAAAGTACCGGTCCGCCGACCTATCCTTTCGGCTAGGTAGCCCGGTGAACGCGTGCTTTCCGCTTGACACCCCCCGCCGTCAACCGCCTAATCGTCAGCGCCTTGTCGAAACGTACCCTTTTCCCCATCGTCGTCCTGGCGTCCCTCGGCTGGTGTGTCCAGCTGGCGCCGGCCCAGCAATTCACCGCGCAGACCGCCGCGGGCCAGATCGAGCGCGCCCGGCTGCCCAACCCGACCCTGCCGCTGTCTCCCGGTGCGCTGGCCTCCGGCGAACCCGCCGAGAGCGGCAACACCGAAAACTCCACCGCCCCCGCCACGAGCGGCGACAACGACCTGGGCGTCCAGTCGCTCCTGCGCATCCCCGAACATCGCAATCCCTGGACGCTCTTCGCCAACGGCGGCTTCGTCTACACCAGCAACGTCGCGCTCACCCAGCGCAACCAGCAGGACGACGTGTTCTTCGTCGGCGAGGGCGGCGTGGGCTATGATTTCAAGCTCACCCCCGATCTGAACCTCGCCGCGAGCGTCCGCCAGCAGTATTTCGCCTACGACACGTTCGACCAGCTCGACTTCGGCTCGCTCACCTTTGGCCTGGGGCTGACCTACGCCGCGCACCAGCTCGGCGACATCATCCTCAGCGCGCAACTCGGCTTCACCCGGCTGACCCGTAAAGGAATCTGGGACAACGAATTTTTCCGCGACGGCAGCCTCGACCTCGGCGCACAGAAGCTTTTCACGTTCGGACGCGCGCAGCTCGTGAGCGTCGGGTTCGACGTCGGCCTCAACGTGTCCGTGCCGCACGTGGCCGAGCGCGAGGAATTCGGGCTGTCGGCGGGGTACATCCTGCAAGTCACGCGCCACATCTCGGTGCAGGCGGGCGGGCGGGTCGCCTATTATCTCTACGCCGCGTCGGGCCGCCAGGATTTCAACTGCGCGGGCAGCGCGGGGGCGACCTACGAGATCACCCCGTGGTGCAGCGTGGGCGCGTCGATTTCCGGCGTGGTGGACCGCTCCGACCGGCAGGTCTTCGACTACGACGTGTTCAACACCGGGGCCAGCGCGTTCTTCCGGTTGAAATTTTAACCTCCTGATTTTGTGATGACGCCTTTTTTTCGGATCGTGTATTTGTCCCTGGCCGTGTGCCTGGGCGTGTCTTCCCTGCGTGCCGAGGGGCTCAAGAGCGCGCAGGTTTCGCGAATTTTCAACGACGTGAAGCTGCTGCCCGAGAACCAGGCGCCGCGTCCCGCCACCGTGGCGGACACCATCAGCGGCAGGGCCGCCGTGCAGACCGGCGCGGCCTCGCGCACGGAGTTGATGTTCACCGACAAGACGCTGACCCGTCTCGGGGCAAACTCGTTCTTCTCGTTCGTCAACGGCACGCGCAACATGGACCTGGGCAGCGGCACCATGCTCCTCCAGGTGCCCAAGGGCGCGGGCGGCGCGGAAATCCACACCGCCGCCGTCACCGCCGCCATCACCGGCACGACCCTGATGGTCGAGTTCAACCCGAAGAGTTATTCCAAGATCGTCGTGCTCGAAGGCACGGTGCGCGTGTTCCTGACCAAACGCATCGGCGAGAGCGTCCTGGTGCACGCGGGGCAGATGGTGATCGTGCCGCCCGGCGCGGCGTCGATGCCCGAGCCGGTGAGCGTGGATTTGAAGGTGCTCTACGCCACCAGCGGCCTCATCAACGACTTCGGCCCGGTGGCTTCGCGTGGTTTGATCGACCGCGAGATCACCAAACAGCGCAAGGACATCACGGGCGGCAAGCTCGTGGACACGAACCTCTTCATCGTGGGCCGGGGCACGCAAGTGCAGGAAGGCCACCTGAGCTTCGTCGCCGGGGCGGACAAGAACATCACCGCCCGCCAGAGCGAGCGCTTCCCCGTGGCCCTCGGCGACAGCACCACCCGCCCCTTGCCGCCGCCGCCGACTCCCTTGCCGACGCCGCCCGAGTCGCCGACGCCCTCTCTGCCGCCGACGGCTCCGCCCACGCCGACCATCACCCCGACCCCAACCCCGGCCACCCCGACCCCCACCCC
>CAXUHC010000295.1:0-4486 GCA_964250705.1 uncultured Chthoniobacterales bacterium
GTGTCGGCCGCTGGCGAGCTTTCCAGGCGGTCGAGATAAAATTCCCAGGCCGCTTCGCGTTTTTCAGGGGCCAGGTGCGCGATGGCTGCCTTCCAGTATCTGCGCCCTTCGTCGAGCTGACCGTCACCTCCAGAAGGATCGTCTCGCAACGACTCTGGCTGCTCGCCGCCGTTCATTCAATGTTGGCCCGGTTGATTTTCGCGCCACGCCGAACGGTCTTCTTGCCAACCGCCGGCTCAATGGACGCCTTGACCGTCCGCGCCTCCGCCGTTGGCAACAAATGGTCGGCGATGGCCTCGAAGCCGTGAAAAAGCGTGCGCAGCCAATCCTCCAGGATGATGCGGTGCGTGGTATCCATCTTCAGGTCCGGGTTGCGCAGGGCTTCCGCCGGTGAAATCCCCCTGCCCTCCTGGAGTTCCACCGCGCGCAAATGGTTGCGCGTGTCGGAAAGGAGAGCGGGCAATTCCAGACGGACCGCTCCAAACCCATCGAGTTCCCGTTCCAACTCGCTGCCATCGAACATCCGTGTGCGGGGCGTCTTGACCTTGTTTTTGATGAGCACCCAATCCACCCCCGAGCCGAGAGCATCCACGGTCGCGGCAATGTCATCCATGTCCGAGATTTCATCGATGGGGAAGATGAGCACCGTCGCGCGCACGCCGCTGTCGGCCGCCCGTTTGGTAAACTCGACCATCTGCATCGCTCTGAGGATGGTATCGTTCATGTGGGCGCGGGGATCGATCACGGTGACGGAAGCCTGCGCGGCACGCCGCAAGATTTTGATGATCTCCCCTTCCGGTTCACCACTGTCGGCGACCAGAACCGCGTGGTCGGGGAACGTGGTGCTCAACGTGCGGTTGAACGTGTCGAGGTCATAACCCTGCCACTGCACCTGGCGCTGACTCATCCACTCGCATCGCGCGATGGCCTCGGTGGATTTGCCGATATTGCCGCGCGTCTGGATCGGCAGAACAAGCCGATGTTCAACCGGCGTAGCCATGTCCTTAGAAATTGGTGTTGTACTTGGGTTTGGAAACGGGTTGAGCGGGGATTCCGCTGGCGGGGCTTTGGAGGTTTTCATGGTTCGAGTCGAAAAAAGGATCAGGTTGGCGGGTGTCGTTTGGCGGGCGCAGACGGCGTTGCGGGTCGGCCCGGCGGCACCGGGACCGGTAGAACCGTTGCACGGTGCTTTCAGCGACCTGCACGCCGTGACGGGCGAGCCAGTCGGTAATGGCTGCGAACGACCACTGCTTGTCGCGGAGGATGAAGATCACTTGCGCACAGGATTCCAACCGGCTGCGAGGCGGACGCACCCCCTCGCGTTGCGCCGCCGCAATCAGGGCAATTGCCAACGACTGCGAATGGTCCTCTGGGATGTCTTCAGTCATGGCGATTGTTGTGGGCAAGGTTTCCGCGGGTGATCACCGCAGCGGGGCAATACCCACTGCGCGTTAGCCGACGACGTGAAGCGGTTTTCAACCGTTTCAGTGGCTCCTGCCAAGCTGATGACGCTGGCCGTACACCGATTTTCGGCTTCGAAGCAGACGCGAAGCACGTCCGAGCAGCCCTCAAGCGTCGCCAAGCAGCTTTGGGGCGTCCTCCGAGCGCCTCGGACGAAAGTTTGGGCGCGGTCAACCGCACCCTCAATACTTCATTAGGGAAATGTGTGAATGCTACGGTTCTTCTTGCCAAGACTCCGGGTAGCGCGTTACGTAGGTGCATCGGACCTCACTGTTCTTGGCTATGGCAAACGACGCACACCCCGCCAAAAGGCACTTTGTCGCTGACGCGATCCTCAACCGTGCTCTCTCCTCACTCACGGGAGTCGAGGCAGCCGTGACGCCGACCTTCCATCAGCCATCCGAGACCGAATCGGAAGCGATGGCCGCCATCAACGAAGCCCGCGCGAAACTGGAAAGCGCCCGCCGACTCCTCCTGCAACCCGTTCCAGGTGCGACGCAGCGGCGTTGATCGAACGATCCCTTTCGCATGGTTTCCGTCACCGCTGGTCAAAGCCCCAAGGTTGCCGCCAACTACTTCCGCGAGCACCTGACGCGCGATGACTACTACTCGCAAGGCGAACGCATCCACGGTGAATGGATCGGTGCCGGTGCCGAACGTCTGGGCTTGCGGGGCGAGGTCGGTCAGGAGGATTTTCTGGCCGTCATCGGCAACGACCTTGAGCGGTTCGGCCAACAAAGCCGCCCGCGCCGCAGCAAGAATTGCCACTACGACTTCACCTTCACAGCGCCGAAGTCGGTTTCGATCCTCTCCATGCGGGACGAGCGCATCCGCGCGCTGCACCTCAATGCAGTCAAAAAGGCTTTCAGCTACATGCAAAACCTCGCCAGGGTGCGTGACCGCCGCGGCGAACTCGTTCGTTCCGAGTTCATGCGTTCAACGGAGAGCTTGGCTGCGGGGTTGTTCGTTCACGAATCCAGCCGGGCAAATGATCCGAATCTCCATGTTCACACGGTCCTGGCGAACCTGACTTTCGACCGGCAGCGCGAGGGATGGATGGCGCTCCAAGCGGCGGAAATGTACCGGCAACGCAAGCTTCTGGACAAGATCGCCCTGGCGGAATTGGCCCATGGGCTACGCGGCTTGGGTTACGAGCTTGAGCGTACCGAGCACGCCTTCGAAATTCAGGGCGTTGGCGGCGACCTGATCGAGCGGTTCTCGCAACGCCGGGTGCAGGTCCAGCGGTTGGCCGAGGAACTGCGCGCCGATCCGACTCGGCTCACGCTGCTCTACGTCAAGTACAAGCTCAAATCGCGCTTCGACGTGCTCGCCCCGGATGATAAAGCGTCGGTTCGGCGGGCGGTTGGAAGTCTCACCGATGCCGAAGTGCGTGAACTCGCCACCTTGGAAACTCGCCCCGAAAAGGAAGCCAAGACCCGCCGAGAACTGCTCGCCCTGATGAACCAGCGGCTTTCCGAGGCGGATTCCCGCCGCCTCGACGAGGTCATCCAACGTGCAGCGGCTTCCGGTAGCAGGGAGCGGGCGGCAGCAGACTCCCCCACCCTCGCCGCCACGGCTGCGCTGCGTTACGCCTTGGATCACGAACTGGAACGCGCGTCGGCCGTGAGTGAGCCACGCTTGCTGGAAACGCTGCTGCATCATGGCATCGGCTCCGTCCGTCTGGACGAGGCCCACGCCGCATTGGAGGATGGGCCGGTCATTCGCCTGGAAGGCAGCGCGCAACGTCGCTTCATTACCACTCAAACCGTCCTGGCCGAAGAAAAGGCGGTCGTGAATTTCGTGCGTCGCACGCGCGGTACCTGCCGACAGCTCGATCCGCGTTCCGACTACCGGCCTCTCAATGCACATCTCTCAGAGGAGCAGATTCTGGCTGTCGATCATGTCCGCAGTTCCCGGGATCGTGTCATGGCAATTCGCGGGATCGCCGGGACCGGCAAAACGACCCTGCTGCGCGAGAGCATTCACGCGCTGCACGAAGCGGGCCACCAGGTATTTCTGTTCGCGCCGAGTTCCGAGGCTTCCCGTGGGGTGCTGCGCAAGGAAGCCGCTGGCGTGACCGGTGACTCACCGGCCGCCGAACGTATTCGCAGCACTTTCCAGGCTGCGGAAACGGTTGAAAAGCTCCTCACGGACCCCACCGCGCAAGCCGATGCAGCCGGCCACGTCCTTTGGATCGACGAGGCTGGACTTCTTTCGATGCCCGCGATGCATCGGGTGTTTGAGGTGGCCGAGCGTCTGCGCTGCCGAGTGGTGCTCGCGGGCGACGTTGCACAGCACACCGCCGTGGAACGCGGCGACGCCTTGCGTGTGCTGGAAAAGCACGCAGGCCTGGTGCCCGCTGAACTGAGTGTCGTCCGCCGCCAGCGTCTCGCGGCCTACCGCCGGGTCGTCGAAGCGTTTGCCTCTGGGGATGTCGAACGTGGGTGCCGCCGTTTGCGCAAGCTGGGGGCTTGGCGTGAAATTACGGGCGACGGCGAGCGCTATGAACAGCTCGGACGTGACTACGCCGAGTTGGCGGCACAAGGCAAAGAGGTCCTGGCGCTCGCGCCCACTCACGCGGAAGGCGAACGCGTCGTCCAGGCCGTGCGCGCGCAACTGCGAGCTGCCAATATTCTTATGGGTGAAGAGCGAAGCATCGAGCGTTTGGTGAACCTCCACTTCACGACGGCCCAGAAAACGGTCGCCGCTACCTACCACACCGGGCAGCTCGTCCAGTTTGTCCGCCGGGCCGGTTCGTTTGCCCCTGGTGAGCGAGCCGTGGTAATCGACACACTCAATGCCGATCAAGTGTTCGTGCAGCGCTCCGATGGCCGTCAAGAACGCCTCGCGCTCACGGACGCTCGCGCTTTCGTTGTCTACGAACCCTCCAAGCTGACTCTTTCTGTCGGCGACAAGATTCGTATCACACAAAACGGGCGCGCTACGTCCTCGGTTCGCTCGGGCCAAGATAGTGCCGTGCGCTTGGACAATGGCACGCTACTGACGGTCTCCGGGTTCTCGGCCG
>CAXUHC010000296.1:0-1064 GCA_964250705.1 uncultured Chthoniobacterales bacterium
CAAACCTTTGAGAGCCTCCCCGGCAGAGCCGGGGGATCTCCTATTGGATTATTAGGGACTGGCTCGGAGAGCCATCCCTACCTTGGGACGACGCCTGCGGCGAGACTGCTCATCGTGGGCTGTCCTCTACCGCTCGTTCCACTCCGGCAAGGTAAAAGCGAAGCGTGCTCCCTGGTTTTCCTCGCTCTCCGCCCAGATCGTCCCGCCGTGGCGATGGATGATGCGCTGCACCAACGCCAAACCGATCCCGGTTCCCTCAAAATCGGCAGGCCGATGCAGGCGCTGAAAGGCTCCGAACAGCTTGTCCGCGTACTTCATATCGAAGCCTGCCCCGTTGTCCCGGATGAAATACGTGGCAAAATCCGGCCCGGCGACGTTGCCGCCGATCTCGATCCGAGCACGGGCCTGTCCGCGCGTAAATTTAAGGGCGTTGCCAATCAGATTCAGCCAGACCTGCCGCAGCAGAGAAGGATCACCCGTCGCGGGTGGCAGCGGGGCAATTTCGCATTCGATCACGCGCCCGTTTTGGGATTCCAAGAGTTCCTGGTAGGCTCCGCGCACCAGGTCGGTCATCTCGATCTTACCCGTGTGCAGCGATTGCATACTGACCTTCGAAAGCGAAAGCAAATCGTCGATGAGCACCGACATCTTGGCCGTGTTGGCCATGATCCGGCCAAGCGCTTGTTCTCCGTGCTCTTCAAACTGGCCAGCGCAATCCTCCTTGAGCACCTGCGCAAATCCATTGATGGCACGCAAAGGAGCCCGCAGGTCATGCGCGACGGAATAGGAAAAGGCGCGCAGTTCGTTGTTTGCGCCCCGAAGCTGAAGGTTGCTGGCTTCGGCGGCCTGTTCCGCACGGATCGCGCGATCCATCAACCGAGCCAGCCCGACGAACACCGCCGCCAGTAATGTCAGGCTGCTCAGACCAATCAACACCTGGAGAATGCCGGCGTGCAAACGAGTGCTTTTCAGGATGGCGCGCCTTTCCATGAGCAACTTTTTTTCGGCGCCGATCATCGCATCGATGTCCTCGCGCACCACCTGCATCAGGTGCACCCCTGTTC
>CAXUHC010000296.1:1074-4468 GCA_964250705.1 uncultured Chthoniobacterales bacterium
GAATGGTGGACCAACAAAAATGTATCAGGGCCGACGCCGAGTTCACGCCGCTGGTTGATCCGCAGGCGCATGACGGCCAGGCGAGCCTCGATGTCGTGCCGCAGTTTGCTCAACATTTCTCGCTGACGGGGATTGTCGCTCACGAGAAAGGCCACCGCGTCGAGTTGGCCGGGCAAGGCGCGCAAAGCGGCGGCATGCGGCTCAAGATAGGTTTCGTTCCCTGACACGGTGAACGCCCGCTGTGAACTTTCGGCGTCCTGCACGCTCGAGAAAACGCCCTGCAAATCGGACACTACCTCGTAGGTGTGCGTAACCCAATCGGCAGCTTCCACCTCACGCCGCACGTTGTAGAATGCGTAGGCACCCAGTCCCAGCAGCAGCAGGATCGCCAACGCCAAACCCAACCTCAACTTGCGCGGCAGCAACGCAAGCTGGTGGAAAAACGTAGGCAGCTTCATCGAACGGGCTCTTGCCGATAATCTAGCAGACGGCGGGCCGTCTTCCCCGAGTCATGACGATCCACGAGGGCGCTTGTATGGAAACAACGGACAAAGGAGATCACCGTTCGATACGGAAAACGTGCGCCGGGCGGGCATGGGGATCGAGCGAGACGTAATTCCGCCGCCCGCGCCAGTCGAAACGCTCACCCGTTAGAAGGTCGCGCACGGTGTAGGACTCCCCGCGTTCCAGATATCCGAACTCCTCGAACGGAACTTCCACGTGACCGCTTTGCGCTTGGTAAGGGTCGACGTTGACGGCCACGAGGACGATGTTGTCCATCGCCGGGGTCGTCTTCATGTACCAGAGAATCTGGTCGTTGTCGCTCGGCAGGAAGCGCAGGTTGTTGTAGAGATGCAGGGCGCGGTTTTCGTGGCGGATGCGGTTGAGCAGCGTGAGGTGCTCTTTAATGTTGCCAGGGGCGTTCCAGTCACGGCCCTTGAACTGGTATTTTTCGCTGTCGTAGTATTCTTCGCGGCCCGGCAAAGCGGCGTTTTCACACAATTCAAAACCGCTGTAAATGCCGTAAACCGACGAGAGCGTGGCCGCGAGGGTTGCCCGGATCATGAACGCCGGTCTGCCGCCGTGCTGGAGGAAGAAAGGCAGGATATCCGGGGTGGTTGGGAACAGGTTGGCGCGGTAATAGTCCTTCATCTCGGTTTGCGTCAACTCGGTGAAGTATTCGATGAGTTCGGCCTTGGTGTTGCGCCAGGTGAAATAGGAATAGCTTTGCGTGAAGCCCGCCTTGGCCAAGGCCTTCATCATCTTGGGCTTGGTAAAAGCTTCCGAAAGGAAGACGGCATCGGGATATTCCGACTGCACACCTTCAACGAGCCAACCCCAGAACGCGACCGGCTTGGTGTGCGGGTTGTCCACCCGGAAAATCCGCACGCCCTTGGCGCACCAGAACACGATGATGCTTTTCATCTCCTCCCAGAGCGCCTTCCAATCCTCGCAATGGAAGTTGAGCGGGTAGATGTCCTCGTACCGCTTGGGCGGGTTTTCCGCGTACTTGATCGAGCCATCCGGCCGCTGGAAAAACCAGTCCGGATGGTCCCGGACGTAGGGATGGTCCGGCGAGCAATTGATCGCAAAATCCAACGCGACCTCCATCCCTTTGGCCCGGATTTTTTTGATGAGCCAGTCAAAGTCTTTGAGCGTGCCGAGGGTCGGTTCCACGGTCTTGTGTCCCCCGGCGGGACCGCCGATGGCGTAAGGGCTGCCGGGTTCGCCGGGTTCGCTGGTCGTGGAGTTGTTGCGGCCCTTGCGCTTGGTGAAGCCGATGGGATGAATCGGCGGAAAATAGATCACGTCAAAACCCATAGCCGCTGCGTCGTCGACCCGATCCATGCAGTCGCGGAAGGTAGACGTGCTATCCGCCTTGCCCTCGGCACAACGGGGGAAAAACTCATACCATGCCGCGAAGCGAGCGCCGGGCCGGTCCACGTAGACGGGCACGGCGGGACTCATTTCCGTGGAAGCCGCACGGTCGCCATAGGTTTCCATCAAGACGATGACCTCGCGGTCGTGCGCGAGGCGATCCACCTCGCCCGGCACCCCCGTGCGGATCGTGGCGGCCAGCGCACCGCGGCGGCTGGCATCCGCGGGAAACTTCTTCGCCCGTGCCGACGCGCCGTCCAGCAGACGCGCGCCTTCCTCGATCTCGGTCTCCAAGGCCGTGATCCCGGCCTGGTACTTTTTATCGAACTCGTGCTGCCAACTCAGGAACGTGTCCTGCCAAGCTTCGACGGTAAACTCGTGGGGTCCGTTGGCCAGAAAGCGGCAGTTCGCCCTCCAGCGGTCGTTCACCAGAAATCGCATCGGCGTCTCTCGCCACGGGTTGTTCGCCCCGACCGGACGCCATTTGAGCACCGCAGCCGTGATGTCGTGCCCGTCCTTGAACACGTCGGCTTCAACCGTGAGTTCCTCACCGACTACCCGTTTGAGCGGCAGGCGCCCGCCGTCAACAATCGGGCTGACGTTTTCAATCACGACGGTGGGCAAGCGTGGGATGTTCATGACAACAAAACTTCGGTTCAGCCAAGAATGGAGGATGCCGCCGCCGCCCGCAAAGGTTCAATGTTTCTGCGAGCGGAGCAGTCGCGGCGAGCTACTTGTAAGCGTATACCAACGACCAATCCACGCGTTCGGCAGTGGTGTGCTCGATCTTGACCACCAGATAATAACTTCCTGTGGACTTGGGCACGATGTCCGCGCCGGCAAAACCGAATTCCCCTTTCTCCTTTTGCCAGCAGTGTGCTTCCAGGTTGACACCATCACGGTCCTGGAGATGGAAAGAAATTTTCGCGCCCTTGGTACTCGAATACGCATAGAACCGATAGTCGTTGCCTCGCAAGAGCGTGCATTCGATACGCTTGGAGCCACCGGCTGGCAGGTCGCCGCCCCAGGTGTCCGCCCTGAGCGCGTAGCCCGACTTGACGTCCCTCCCCAGGCTGTCGGCTTCAAGAATCTCGTAGGGGTCCCTGGTTTCAGCGGCGGCAGGCAGGGCAAAATCGGCGGGACCCGCCAGTAAAATCAGCCATGAGATCACCGCCGCACGCGGAGCTATCCCTCGAAAGCAGTTCGGCAGGGGGCATCGGTAGGATTGCATGGCAACGTCTGCGCTCGACTCGGGCGGGCCAAATCTGGCGGCTCATTGGTAGAACGTCAGCCACCCACGGAGCGCGCTTATCCAAAAGGAAAGCTCCCACCGCCTTTCGACAGTGGGAGCAAACTTGGAGGCTTCAGCCGGTGAAGTCACCAGCACAGCCAACTAACACTAGATTAGTAGCGCGAGGAACGCCCGCCGCGGTCGCCACCACGATCGCCGCTGCGGCCACCGCCGCCACCGCCGTAGCCGCCGCTGCTGCTGCGGCCACCGCCGCCGCCGCCGCCG
>CAXUHC010000297.1:0-4453 GCA_964250705.1 uncultured Chthoniobacterales bacterium
GAACCCTCGTATGCAGCTTGGGAAGCTGCCGTTCTACCATTGAACTACACCCGCGTCGGGAAATTACTGCCAAGAGACCACGTCATCACCAGGCGTTGGCGTATAGGGAGCGGCGAAGCCTGACGGCTTGGGGCCTAGTACACCGTCGTTACCCCAGGTCCACGCAATGACACCGGTTCGCAGAACTTTTTTGTAATCCGCGCTTGTCGGGTCCGACGAGGTAGCCGCATCGTCGTTCGCATTCGCAGATGCATTCGCGTACGGATTCAGCACCGCGTTCGTGTAATTTGTGTCAATCCGCACCAAGTACAGGTTACCCCACGGATCAACCAAATCTCCAGTGTTGAGCGTGACATCCTTGTTTCCTTTTGCCGGCGTCGTCACCACGAAGCCATCGCGGGGATTTCCAGCATTCTTCACGTTCTTGGATTCAAAATAAACGCTCTGTCGCGTGTTCAAAGTTTTTGTATTGGCATCGTTGGCATTGAGGGCGCGCAAGACGTTGAACAGTGTTTTGTTATCACCGCTGTCAACGCCAAAGGTGGTGTCCATCGGCGTGGCGTTGTTTCCGACATACACCGGGTATTGCCCGTAATCCGTTTGGTAGCTGTTCACGGCAGCGACAATCTGTGCCTCCGTATTTTTCGCCGTGACCTTGCGGGAATTCTCCAACACCCTCTGCGTCACGGGCAGCAACAGCCCAGCGAGGACGGCGATGATCGTGATCACCACCAACAGCTCGATCAGGGTGAAAGCTCTCCGGTTGAGAGAGCAGGGCGTGAAGGGAAGGGTATTCATCTGGGGAATTAGATCATGCGTCAGCCGCCGCTAAAAGACAACCTTTTTCTTGACCGTCGCGGGCCAACGCGCGGGACTGCTCAACCCAAGTTATGCACGGTAACGGGAACCGGCAGCCGTCGCTTCAAGGTCTGGCTGCCAGATTCACCGGTTTTCCAACCGTGTTACGTTGCTGAAAGCAGCGTGGTGTGGCAAATGTCGTCCAAGGGGTTTGCATTGAGCGCGATGAAATCTGCCGGCTTCCCGGCTGGCAGGATTCCACGCTCGTTTTCTTGCCCGATTACCCGCGCGCTTTGTGACGCGATTGACAAAGCGGTCTTGGCCGGGTTCTCATCGTGGCATGAACGAGCCTTTGACCACGGGCCTACGCCGCCGACCCATCCGCGCTCGTCAGACCCGATGGGCGCACTCGGTCGCTGGCGCTCTCACCCGCTCGGGAGTGCGGCCCAACCAGATTTCTGTGCTCAGCGTCGTTTGTGCGCTCCTGGGTACGGTGGCGCTCGTCTGTTCGGGTTTGAGTGTAAGCGTCCGAATTCGCGCGACGCTGTTGCTCCTGGCAGCTGGTTTCATCCAATTGCGGCTGCTGTGCAACTTGTTCGATGGGCTGGTCGCGGTGGAGGGGGGACGACGCACGAAGACCGGCGAAATTTACAACGAATTGCCCGACCGGGTTTCCGACCTCTTCCTGCTTGTCGCTGCCGGCTACGTCTGTCGAGGCAGCGGATGGCAACTCGAACTGGGGTGGGCGGCGGCGGCGCTGGCCATCGTCGTGGCCTACGTGAGGGCGCTCGGCGGTCAACTGGGAGCCAGCCAGCACTTCTGTGGACCCATGGCCAAACAGCAGCGCATGGCGACCCTGACCATCGCGTGTGTCACCACGAGCGGAGAAACGCTCCTGGGCTGGCCGCTTCGCACGATGACTTGGGCGCTGGGCTTGATCGTGGTCGGGGCAGTCTGCACGGTGGTCCGACGCACCGTCCGCATCGCCCTCGAACTGAAAAGCAAGCCTTGAACGGAGACGAAGGATCGCCCAGACTTCTCGCCGTGCCAGACGTGCCGTCCGCTCCCTTCAGTGCCGTCGCGCTGGCCGTGCTGGTCAAGCTATTGGCTGGCAGCAGCGTGCGGTGGGTGGGCTGTGAACCTAGCACCCGTCAGCGCCTGTACTTCGCCAACCACACCAGCCACCTTGATGCACTGGTGCTCTGGACGGCATTGCCCCCGGCGGCACGCCTGCTGGCCCGCCCGGTGGCCGCGCGCGATTACTGGGAGGCAGATCGCCTCCGCCGGCATCTGGCGACCAAGGTGTTCAACGCCGTGCTCATCGACCGGCAGCGCACGAGTGCCCACGCGCACAATCCTCTCGAACCGCTGCTCGCCGCGCTGGACGACGCCCGGCAGCACTCACTCATCCTTTTCCCTGAAGGTACCAGGGGAACCAACCCGGAGCCTGCTCCGTTCAAAAGCGGCCTCTATCACTTGGCCAAACAACGTCCCGGCGTGGAATTGATCCCTGTACTGATCGACAACATGAACCGTATCCTGCCCAAGGGCGAGGTGCTACCCGTGCCGCTGCTAGGCGGCGTGAGCTTCGGCTCCCCCGTGCAGATCAGGGAAGGGGAGGGCAAAGCTGCATTCTTGGAACGCGCACGGGCAGCGGTTATGGCTTTGGGCGGCGAGTGATCAGCGATCTTTCTTCAACTGCCTTCCTTCTTATAAATGGACAAACCCACCCTCTGGCTGCTCGGCGGACTTTTCGGCTTTCTGGCGCTGTGCAGTCTCGTCGGCTTCGTGTTGGGCCGCCGCTCCGCTGCGCCGGGCACCAGCGACTCTACCCTTGCCACAGTCGCCAACCTCAACGCGAGGTTGCGCGCCTGGTGGATCATCCTCGGCCTGTGTACCGTGGCCATCCTGCTAGGCCGGGTGGGAGCCTGCGTCCTGTTTGGCTTGGCCTCGTTCTGGGCCTTGCGAGAGTTCGTCACTTTGACCCCCACGCGCGCCGGGGATCACCGGGCGCTTTTCTGGGTTTTCTTCGTCGTCACACCGTTGCAGTATTACCTGATCGCCACCGAGTGGTACGGGTTGTTCGTGATCCTGATCCCAGTGTACGCTTTCCTGTTCATCCCGTTGCGGATGGCATTGACCGGCGACTGCGAGCAATTTCTGGAGCGTGCTGCCAAGACGCAGTGGGGGCTGATGGTGTGCGTGTACTGCGTGAGCTATGCCCCGGCGTTGATGACGCTGCCCTTTGGCCGAAGCGGCGGCGCACGGTTATTGCTCTTTTTCCTGTTGGTGGTCCAACTCAGCGATGTGTTCCAATACACGTGGGGTAAGCTCTTTGGTCGGCACCCCATCGCGCCACATGTGAGCCCGAACAAGACCTGGGAGGGGTTCCTCGGCGGCGTGGGCAGCGCCACGCTGCTCGGTGCCGCGCTCTGGTGGGCGACGCCCTTCAATCCCTGGCAAGCCGCCGGACTGAGTTTGGTCATCACCTTGCTAGGCTTCGCGGGTGGCCTGACGATGTCGGCCATCAAACGCGACCGTGGCGTCAAGGACTACGGCACGCTCATTGCAGGGCACGGCGGAGTGCTTGACCGCATGGACTCCATTTGCTTTGCCGCGCCGGTGTTCTTTCACCTGACGCGCTACTACTTTACCTGATTCACGTGTAGCCGCAGTGACGTGATCGGCGGCGACCTTTTCAGGGTACTGCCTGTCCGAATAAGCCAGCGGCACGGTAAGAGATCAAGCCACAAGCGAAGTAGCGCAAGCACAAGTGGTTTGCGGGCTTCTTCGCCCAACGGGGATGCTGCGGGTCGTCTTGGTTAAAAGCTTGAAGTCGTTTTTGTTGGCTCCGGCCACGGCCAGGCCCACCGGCACGCTGCTGCCCTCCACCAGCCAGAAACGCTTGGTGCCGCTCTTGGCGCTCTTTGCACCTACGGAACCTACCACAAAATTTCTTGTCCGGACAGGCAGTGAGGCGGCGGCGGCGGGAAGAAACCAGACCCTAGTTTGCCGCCGACGTATGGTCAGCCACGATCCTCCATCCGGGCTCGGTTTTACGAAATATCAGGGTGAATAGACCGTTGGGCTCGCCCTTTGTGTTGCTCAGCCGCCAATGACCGAAAACCACGGCTGCGTCCGGCGACAACACGGCGGTATCGAGGTCGGTGAACACCAATGTCCCCATGGCGGACCGGTCGGGATACCGGTGCTTGTAGCGTTCCAGAGTTTCCTGCCATCCGTAAGTGATGGCGCCGCCCGAGGCGAATCTCAGCCTGGGGATTCTCGCGTATCCGTCCATGAAACCCTCCACATCGCCGCGATTCCACGCCTGCGCTTGTTCGGCGAGCACCTGTTCGATCTCTTGCTTTGGTGCGGCCTGAACGGCGCTCCCGGTCAGGCAAAGCCACGCGAAACTCAGGATAAAGAGACAGGGCATGTTCATAAATAAAATTCTGATCGACGGAACAACAAAGGTTATACCATGACGGCATCTCCTGATTCCAACCATGATCTCCGTTCCTCCTTCGTTAAATACCTTGGTTTGGCTCGTTGTGCTCCCTAGTATTACAGTGGTAGATGGCCGATTTGAGGGTAAAACGTTGGTTTTCCGGTCTGGAAAGGGTGGGAAAGGCGGCTCTTTGGACGCGAAAAC
>CAXUHC010000298.1:0-4309 GCA_964250705.1 uncultured Chthoniobacterales bacterium
GACGCTGGTACCAGCGGCGGTGTTTGGGGCGTCGAGCGCGGTTACTGCTTGATGATCGGTGGAGACCGGGAGGCTTACCAGCGTCTGGAACCGATTTTTTCCACCTTGGCACCGGGCATGGGAGACGTTCCGCGGACGCCGGGACGCCCGGCTGACAAGGGCACCGCCGAGGACGGATACCTGTACTGCGGCGAGGCGGGAGCCGGCCATTTCGTCAAGATGGTTCACAACGGGATCGAGTATGGCTTGATGCAAGCGTACGCCGAGGGTTTCGACATCATGCGTGGCGCAAACAACCCGGAATTGAAAGCGGGATTGAGCTACGATCTGGACCTGCCGGAGATCGCGGAATTGTGGCGGCGCGGCAGCGTCGTGTCGTCGTGGCTGCTGGATTTGACGGCCCAGGCGTTGGTCAGCAGCCCGAAGCTCGAAGAGTTCAGCGGCTTCGTGGAAGATTCGGGCGAGGGCCGCTGGACGATCCAGGCCGCCATCGAGGAAGGCGTCGCCGCCGACGTGCTTTCATCGGCGCTTTATACGCGGTTCCGGTCACGGCACGAGCACACGTTTGCCGAAAGGATGTTGTCGGCGATGCGCAAGGGCTTCGGCGGGCACGTCGAGCGTCCGCCGGAGCAAAAAGTCAAAAAGGGCCTTTGATTGATGTCCCAGGAACCTTTGGCCGCCTCGGAGTCGTCGAAGTCCGTCGCCTCCAGCTCTGAACGCTCCGCGCCGCCACGCCCACCGACCCATTCTGCGGCGGTCCTCTGGCAGTGGTTCAAGACGGCCGGCATCAGTTTTTCCGACATCAACGGCACGACCTGGTCGGCGTCGTTCGCTTACTACGCCTTCTTCTCGCTGGTGCCGTTGCTCCTGCTATTGGTGACGTTGAGCACGGATGTGGCGACACATTTCATCGGCGAGAAGGCAGCCAAGGACATGGCATTCGACTACATCGTGCGAAACGTGGATACGTTCCTGCCCGTGAGCATCGGCGTCCAGGAAACGATCCATTCGACCGTGCGCGGAGTGATGGATGCGCGCGGCAAGATCGGGGTCGCGGCGCTGGTCGGATTGATCTGGAGCGGCATGGGATTTTTCCAGTCGCTGGTGAGCGCCATCAACCAGGCCTGGGGCCACCACCCGCTCAACTGGTGGAAACTGCCGCTGAAAAACCTCCTCATGCTGGGAGTGCTGCTGAGCGCCTTGCTCCTCGGCGTGATCGGCCCGGTCGTGCTCAAATTCGTGCAAAAGTTCCTCGTTGCAGGCGGAACCTGGGCTGACGCATTGTTTACCCTTCTCGGAGTGCTGGTTCCAATCGCGGTACTTTATTACGGCTTCCTCTTGTTCTACAAATTGGCCCCCCGGCGGCGCGCCAACGTCACGTTTTCGATGGTCTGGATTCCGGCCCTCCTCGTCACCGGCCTGCTGCAAGGCTGCCAACAGCTTTTCGTCTTTTACACGACCCGCATCACCAATTTCAACGCCGTGTACGGCACCTTCGGGGGCGTGATCGCGCTTATGCTCTGGACGTACGTTTCGGGCATGATCATCGTCTTTGGCGGCTGCCTGTGTGCCGCTCAAGGCCAGCTTCGCCCGACGCAAGGCCCGACGGAGTAATCACAGCGCAGCGTCCCCAGTCGTCCGGCGACCGCCGATTTCAGGACGAAAAGGGATAACCCATCTCCTTGAATGCCTCCCGGTCGTGGATGTATTTGTCGCCCAGCGCGTCCAGACCATGCTTCGCCTTGAAATCGGACAGAAACGCATTGACCTGCTCGCGGAGCGCGTCGTCGCCCTTCCGCATGCCGACCGCCCAGGCTTCCGCGCGCAGCGGTTTGAGGATGGCGCGGGTGGTGTCGGGATTCTGTTTGTGGAACTGGTAGACTGACATCTGATCGTAGATGAACGCATCCGCTTTGCCCTGAATGACCTCCAGCTTACACGCGGACGGCTCGGAAACTTGCAGCAGCCGGGCTTTGGGGAGGAATTCCTTCGCGTAGGTGAACCCCGTAGTTCCGTCCTTGACCACGATGGTGCGGGTGGATTGGTTGAGGTCATCGGCGTTTTGCGCGTCGGATTTCGCGCTCAGCAGGGCACAAATCCCGGTGTGCATGTAAGGATCGGAGAAGTCGATGGACTTCCTTCGTTCCTCCGTCACGGTCATCGACGAAATGATGAGGTCGATTTTGCGGGTTTGCAGCGCGGGAATGAGGCCGGGAAACGCGGTGTTGCGCACGACGAGTTCCTTGTGCAGGTAAGCGGCCAACGCCCGGCCCAGTTCCACCCCGATGCCGGCGGGCCGATTGTGTTCGTCCGTCATCTCGAACGGCGGGTAGGAAAGCTCCATCCCGATCACGAGTTGACGCGGATTTTTCCGGGCGCAGCCCGCCGCGACCGCCGCCAACCAAGCCCCGCACAACAAGGCCGGGATTACCCGCCGGAACAATTTTGCCCTCATCGCGCCGATCCTAACACCCACTGACGCGGGCCGGGAAGAATTGTTTTGGACGCTTCCCACCCGGATGGTGTAGGGGTCCTGACCTATGGAAATCGATCCGAAGTATGCTTTGATGCCAGTGGAAACCGTGGGCCGCGACGTCGCCCCGGCGATTGATCCTGCCTCCAGCCCATTCAAGGTGGTGGTGGACCCGGTGATGCGCGCAGCGCTCAAGAAATCGCTGTTCGACCTGATCGACCATCACGACGACGTGCTGGCGTCGTACGTCACTCAGGGCAAGCTTTCCCTGGAATCCTACAAGGAATACGTCGAACTCTTCGCCCGCAGTTTGCGCGAAACGATGGAAACCCCCGAGGGTGTGTTGTACCTCCTCCGGGCGGCGGGGCTGGAAGGCATCGCCGCGAGCGAGGTAAACCTCACGCCGGAGTGGCGCTGGCGCTGAGCTCTGTGTGTACCGCTTGCTAGCGGCGGAAATACGCCAGCGTGGCCGTGGCGGCGACGGCCACCGCGCCGCCCAACAGCGAGCGGGTGCCGGGCCGTTCGTGTTCGGTAAAATAGGCCAGCGGGATCACGAGCAGCGGAGTCAGGGCAACGATGGGCATGACGATGGCGCTCGGCGTGGTGGACAGGGCCAATTGGTAACAACTGACTCCGATCACCGCTCCGGCCAAGCTGTTGGCGATGACCCACGGCCAGGCGGCGTTCCATTGCGCCAGGGGCATTCTGCCCGTCCGGCGGCGGGAGAGAAAATATGCGATGCTGATCACCACCAGGCCACCCAGGACGCGTTGGTAGGCCGCCGTCCCGCCATCGACGTGGTAGCCTGCCGCCCGGGAAAGGGCGTGCGCCTTGCGGCTGATCACCGCGCCCCCGGCTTGCCCGAGAGCAGCGACCACCCCGAACCGGAGGCCGCGATTACGGTCCGCCGTCGTTCCGGTCAGCGTCGCCACGGAGCGGCGTTCGGGAGCAACGGCGATTCCTACCCCCAGCAGAATGGCGCCGCCACAAACCAGTTCCGGCGCGTCGAGCCTCGTGCCGAGCCAGAGCCATTCGAGCAGCGCGGCCAGCGGCGCGGCGAGGCATTGGACCATCAAAGCCGTGAGGCGGGACCCCAACAAGGGCAGCGCGGCGAAGAGGCCGAGGTCACCCAGGCCGAACCCGACCATGCCGCTGACCACGAAGACCGGCAATCCCGCGCCGCGCAGCCCGCCGCCGAAGCCGTGCGCCCAGATGGCCAGCATTGCCGCCGCCAGCCAGAGGCGCGCGAAGTTTGCCGCCCAGATGCCCACGAGCCGGGTCGTGCGGTGCGCGACGACGGCGGACAGCGCAAAGCACAGGGCGGCGAGGAAGGCGGCGAACATGCGGATCGGGGCGGCTCCCATCCGGCCAGGTGCGTCCCGTGTCAAGATTGCGCCGCACCGTCAGCGCGGAACCAGTTTCCGTCCCCGGCGGCCTGATGTATAATCCTGCTGCCACCGCACGAGATGACTCCCGACCCCCATCAACTGCTCGAAAAATACTTCGGCTTCCGCGAATTTCTCGACGCTCAGGAAGAAGTGATCGGCTCCATTCTCGCGGGGCACGATTCGCTGGTGGTCATGCCGACCGGCGGCGGCAAATCGCTCTGTTACCAGCTCCCCGCGCTGATCCTGGAGGGTATCACGGTGGTGGTCAGCCCGCTCATCGCCCTGATGAAGGATCAGGTCGACGCGCTGGAGCGTCGCGGCATCCCGGCGGCCCTCATCAACAGCACGCTCTCGCTCTCCGAACAGCAGGCGCGCATCCGGCGGCTGGCGGCGGGCGAGTTCAAGCTCGTTTACATCGCGCCGGAACGCTTCCGCAGCCGGGCGTTCC
>CAXUHC010000299.1:0-4280 GCA_964250705.1 uncultured Chthoniobacterales bacterium
GGTCATGATCGTGGCCGGGTTGGAGTTGAGCAAAACGACGGTGTAACCCTCCTCCGCGAGCGCCTTGCAGGCCTGGACGCCGGAGTAGTCGAACTCGCAACCCTGTCCGATGACGATGGGGCCGCTGCCGAGGAGGAGGATTTTCTTGAGGTCGGGATTTTTGGGCACGGCGGGACGGGGAAAGGTCCGTACCTCTAAACGCTAAATTCACAAAAACTCAAAGGGAAAACGCGCCGTGGTCAAATCCGGAGTTGTAAGGCGACCGCCCCGGTTGCCGCGTGTCGGCGCGCGGATTCCGGAGGGAAAGCGCGACGGCCACAAAGGGCGGGCGGCTGCCCGAAACGCGGCAACCGGGGCGGTCGCCCTACAGACCGAACCGCAGGCAAGCTGGACCGAATTTCCAGAGTAGATTTCGCTTCCTTTCTCCTTGGTCGGTGTTTACAATGTGAATTCCACAAATTTATGATCGAACTCGAAGTGTATGCCGCAGGCGTCCGTGATCTGGATAAAATCATGCAGCTCGACCATTTGTTGGAGGCCGTTTCCGGTTTGCGCTACAAGGTCGACAGCAATCACGACCTCGTGTACCTGGAGTTCGATGAGCCGGCGAGCATGACCAGCGCCGCCATCCGCGAGACGTTCAGCAGGATCGGCCTCAAGGCGCGGTTCGTGGGTGCGGTCTCGGCGGAGTTGCGTCCGAAGGTCAAGACCCAGCGGTTGCGGGTCTGAAGAAAGGATGAAGGTTGCAGGATGAAGGATGAAGGCGGAGTAAAGTCGCCTTCTTCACGGTCGCTGGCTGTCTATTTCATTCGGAGCGGACACGGATGTTCGACTTCCGCCTTCAACCTTCATCCTGCAACCTTCATCCTTTCCCGTGATCGCTTCCCTTGGCCGGGCATTTCTGGCTACCTTGCGCTACCTGGGTGGCATCACCCTGCTGGCGGTAGACACCGCCCGGGCAGTCTTTATCTCGCCGATCCGCTGGCGGTTGATGCTGCACCAGATCCTCGATGTGGGCTACCGCTCGCAGCCGGTGGTCGTCATCACGGGCGCGTTCACCGGCGCGGTCTTCGCCGCGCAGACGTTTTTCCAGTTCCACGTCATCGGCATGGACTCGGCGGTCGGCGCGGTGGTCAGCGTGTCGATGTGCCGGGAACTCGGCCCGGTGCTCACGGGGCTGATGCTCGCGGGCCGGGTCGGCGCGGCGATGTCGGCGGAGATCGGGACCATGAAGGTCACCGAGCAGATCGACGCCCTGCGCGCCCTGGCCGTGTACCCGGTGGATTACCTCGTGGTGCCGCGGGCGCTGGCGATGCTGGTTTCCGTGCCGCTGCTGACGGCGGAGTGCATCTTCTTCGGCATCGCGTCGGGGTACTTCGTCGGGGTCGAAATGCTCGGCATCCAGGGGCCGTATTACCTGGAAAACACCATCAAGTTCATGACGCCGCGCGACATCGTGATGGGTCTGGTCAAGGGCTTCGTGTTCGGGATTTTGATCGTGTTCGTCGCCTGCTACGAGGGGTTGCACACCCGGGAAGGCGCGGTCGGCGTGGGCCGGGCGACCACCGAGGCGGTGGTCACCGGCTCGCTGGCGATCCTGGTGTCGAACTTCTTTTTATCGCTGTTGCTGAACATCTTCTTCCCCGGAGGGGTCTAGGGGAAAGGATGAAGGATGAAGGATGAAGGATGAAGACGAAGCGAAGGGGGAGGCGTTTTTGCGCATCCACGATCTGCGCAAGCACCTGGGCAGCCAGGAGGTGTTGCGCGGGGTGAACCTGGAAATCGAGACCGGGCAGACGATGGTCATCATCGGGCGCAGCGGCGGCGGCAAGAGCGTCTTGCTCAAGCACCTGATCGGGCTGCTGCATCCGGACTCCGGGGAAATCTTCGTCGAGGGCGAGAACATCGTGCGCCTGGGCGAGCGGCAGCTCGGGCCGATCCGGCGCAAGGTCGGCATCCTGTTCCAGCACGGGGCGCTTTTCGATTCCATGAGCGTCGAGGAAAACGTCGCCTTTCCGTTGCGGGAAAGCGGTTTGCGGGACGCCAAGGCCATCGCGGACAAGGTGGCCGAGGCGCTCGAAGTGGTCGATCTGGGCGGCCAGCAGAAGAAAATGCCCGTCAACCTGAGCGGCGGCATGAAAAAACGCGTCGCCCTGGCGCGGGCCGTCGTCAGCCGCCCGCGCTGCATCCTCTACGACGAGCCGACCGCCGGGCTGGACCCGGTGGTCAGCGACAGCATCAACCTGCTCATCCGGCGGTTACAGAAGCGGTTCGCGGTTACTTCCTTGGTGGTCACCCACGACATGAAAAGCGCGTTCGACATCGCCGACCGCATCGCGTACCTCAAGCACGGACGCATCTACTTCGAGGGCACGTCGGCGGAGTTGCAGGCGTCGGCGGACCCGGACATCCAGGATTTCATCGCCGGTCGCAGCCGCGCGCAGGAGGGCCTGGACGACGAGGGCACCCAATTTTTGACGGAATAAACAACTTCCAGGCAAAGGCTCCACCCCCGCTCCCCTCTGCCTTGAACCTTGAATCTTATCCCTTCCTTGGATCTTGGCTTTTGAATCTTGAATCTTCCTCCGGCAAACCTTCGCCGGAGGCTTAAATCTATGGCTTCCTCATCCGAAAGCAGCACGCTGGAATTTCGCGTCGGGCTGTTCGTGCTCGTCGGGCTGGCGATCATCGGGTACCTCGTGGTCAGCGTGGGCCGGTTCAGCAACGGCCTGGTCACCTACTACCCGCTCACCGTCGAACTGCCCAACGCCAGCGGGCTGCTGCGCAACTCGAAGGTGCTGCTCGCGGGGGCGTCCATCGGCACGGCGGGCGCGCCCGTGGTCAAGGCCGACGGGCACGCGGTCCGGGTGCCTCTCCAGATCAACGAGCGCATCCACATTGCCCGCAACGCCCGGATCGTCGTCGGCAGCAGCGGCCTGATGGGCGACCGCTACGTCGACGTCATCATGCCCGGCGTGGAGGAGGGCGGGTACTACCAGCCGGGCGACACGATCATCGGCTCGCGTGCGTCCGGCATGGACGACCTGCAAGCCGAGGGCAGCAAGCTCATCGGCGACCTGCGCGCGACCGTGGCCAACCTCAACGGCGCCGTCACCCGCGTGAACACGGAAATGCTCACGCCCGAAATGTTTAAAAACCTCCACGACAGCGTGGCCAACCTGAGCGCGACGACGAAGAACTTCCAGTCGGCCAGCGAGAAGCTCAACGGCGTGCTGGACGACGCCAAGGGCACCGTCGCCCAGGCCAAAGGCGCGATGGACGGCGCCCGGGACACGCTCGCCAGCGCAAAAACGGCGGCGGACGACGTGCAAAAAGCCATCGGCGACGCCCGCGGAGCCATCGGCGAGGCGAAGAAGACGCTCGCGGGGGTGCGTTCGGCGACGGACGAGGCCGTGCACGGGCCGGGGCTGCTGGGGACGCTGATTTCCAACAAGCAGCTTTCCGACAACTTGGCGGCGCTGATCTCCAACTTGCGACGCAGCGGCGTCATCTTCTACAAAAACCGAGCCGAGCCGACGCCCGAGGCAACGCCCGCGCCCGAGCGCAAGAAAAAAGGCGGCCAATAATTTTCTCCCTCTTCACCGAGCTCCCGCTCGGGAACGTGCTTGGGCGCGAGGCCCCGCTTCGCCGCGAGAGGGTGCGGAACCGTATTCCGGGCTGCCCCGGGCGGGAGCGCGAATCGTTTTTCGTCTGGCTGTAGTCACGGCGCTCTGTCGCCGTGTCTGGTTCCGCCAGCCCAGACACGGCGACAGAGCGCCGTGACTACAGCGACAGAGATTGCGCTCCACTGAAACCGCCATGATGCCTGTCCAAAACTCTCCCGTTTTCAGCCCCGGCAGGGGCGCAAGAGGACCCGTGCCGGTTTTCCGGATACGCAGTAAGGAACGGCGGAGGATGGGGCACGCCAACCCTGGAATAGCGCCTGCTATGTTTCAGGGGGAATCTTCCCCAGGCGGGCGGTTCAACCTCCTTTCCCTCATGACGCCGCGACTGACCCTCAACTTGCTGCGGACCCTGTTCGTCATTTCAGTCACGCTCATCGGGGGCATGATCGGCGAGGGCCGCTTCAATTCCTTCGGCAAAGGGCTATTTTACGGGCTGCTTTTCAGCGGGAGCATGGTGGGCACGGACCGGCTGCTCAAGGGGCTGACTCTGCGCATTTTTTCCAGCGCCACGCTGGGCCTGCTGCTGGGGCTGCTCGCGGCGACGATCCTGCGCGCGTCCGAAGTGCTCGCCTACCTGCCGCGCGACATCCAGTG
>CAXUHC010000300.1:0-4255 GCA_964250705.1 uncultured Chthoniobacterales bacterium
GGTGCTTTGATAAAAACCACGCTTTGCAGCCATTTTGCAGCGCGCCTGCACGAGCCGTGCAAAACCTATGCTGGCACATTTTCCTGCCCTCCAAAAGCTTTGATCGTCCGCAAAAAATGCTTCCGCGTCACCACGACGCGCTCGGCGGTCGCCATGCGTGCCGCGCCTTGTAGATAGGTAATGAGCAGACCAACCCCATCGTCGGCGGCAATCCGGCGCGCCTCAGCGATGGCTGCGGGCGGTATGTCATCGCCGAGGCCATAGTGCGCGGCAAACGCCGAAATGTCGGCGTCCGACGCCACGCTGGGCAACATGACTTTGGGCAACGCGCGGCGGCGAAGCTGGCGCAACCAGCGCGCGTTCGGGCCGCTCTCGATCTCGCGCATCGCTTCGTTGATGCCGCAGAGCACCAGACCGCATTCCGACACGTCGAAAATCTCCCGCAAAAACTCCACCGTGGCCAGCTGGTCGCGCTGGTTGCGCGCGAGGGTGATCTGCTGCAATTCATCCACGATGAGCAGCATGGAGGAATCGAAGTGCGCGACCACTTCCCCGCGCAGCCCGAGCGTGCTGGGCCGGTGTGCGTTCAGATAACAGGCGCGGGCGAGCCGTTCGACGGTCAGGCGCAACGGCACTTCGGCGGGCAGCCGCAGGTAGCGCGTGTTTTCGGTCGTGCGCGCGTACTCCGCGAGGTTCTTGCTCTTGCCGATCTGGCCGTCTCCGAAGAGCGGCGCAACGCGCTGGTAAGCCCGCGCGTGGTCACACACCTGCCGGATGCGTTTGGTGAGCTTCGTGGCGATGAAACCGGGCCGCCCGATGCTCTCGCGCGCGTGCACGAGCGAACGATAGGCGTGGATGGCGGTCACCAGTTCATTGAGGCCGCCGGGGTAGCGGCCCCGGTAGACAGAGTAAAGCATTTGCGGGCTGAACTTGCTGCCTGCCCTGGCGCGCCGCAGATGGGCCGCCAGCCCTTCCAGGTCGAACTGGTGATCCCGGCCATGCTCGAGAAGCCAGACCAGCGCCCTGGCCTGTGCGCGTGGCAGCATGGCCACGGCCTTTTGACCTGGTTGCCGTTGAAGGGATGCCCGAGCCGCCGCCGACGTGCACGAGGCCGTTGTCTTCCAACCCGTCGAAAGTGGTGTCGGTGGCGTGCATATATTAGAGCAGGTCCAAGTCACTTTGTTCGGTGTCGTCCACCAGCGCGGGCGAGTCGGGACGTGAATCGGGCAGCGAAAGCATGGGACCGCCCGCCAGCGCGCCGCCGTCGAGCAAGGCCGCATCCTCGGCGGCTTGGAGGATGGCAGCGGCGCGGGCGTCTTGGGAAGGCGTGCGCCCGGCCACCAGCGCCGCGTTGCTCTCGCGCATTCCGAGCATCCGGCGCGTCTGGTCCGCACCCCGGCGCGCGAGGTTGTCCAGGCAGGTCGATTGATCCTGGCGGATGGTCGAAAACGAATTCTTTTGTATGCGTCTGGCCGCTCGCGTGGGGCTGGACGTTGCCACCGTGGAAATTGGTGATGCCGATGGCAGCCGGTTTTTGCAAGTAGAGCGCTTTGACCGGAAGCGGCAAGGCGATGGTCAATTGGAGCGTGTCCACCAAGAGGATTTCTGTCAGGCGTTGGGTGTTCCACCGGAACTGAAATACCAGCAAGAGGGTGGACCGAATCTCAAAAGATGCTTTGAGCTAGTGCGTGCCGTATCGGCAGCACCGGGGCCGGATGTGCTGAAATTGTTCGATGCCGTCGTGTTCAACTATTTGATCGGCAACGGGGATGCCCACGGGAAGAACTTTTCGTTCCTCTACGATGGTCATCACGCGAAACTTGCGCCGCTTTATGATCTGGTGTGTACGCAAGCCTATCCCAATCTATCCCTGGAGATGGCGATGAAGATTGGTGATGAGCGGAACCCTGCGCGTGTCCTGGCAAGAAACTGGCACAAATTCTTCAAGGAAATTGGCTTTGGTCAATCAGCCGCTCAAAAACGTCTTCTCAACATGGTTGCTGTGGTTCGAGAGAGCGCACAAGCGTTGGCTGAGGCGGGTACTGAAGGGGCAACTGCCGTGACGCCTATCGTATTGGCGAACTGCCAGCGTTTGAATTCGATTCGTTGGGTAAAGGAGTGACGCGGATTGTGCTTCCGCTAAATAGATCTGGTAGGTATCGTCGTACATAGACGGGTCAAATCTGCACATGACAACGAAGGCTCCCCTTGAACGCGTCGCTTTTTCTCCCGGCGAATTCGCCGAACTTTTCGGCAAATCACAGACGTGGGGCTACCGGCAGATTTACGCGGGCAAAGTAAAAGCGATCACGGAACACGGACGCATCTTGATCCCGGCAGCAGAGGTGGATGCGATTCTCAAAACGGCGGGGGTGTATAACGGTCCAGAGCGGAAGGCACTATCTACCAAGGCTCAAATTCGAAGCTTGGCACCACGGCTGCAGAACGCTTGGCAAAATTTTCTTGCAGCAAAGCGGCAAGCAATTTCGGTATCGAAACCCAAGGCGGTAGGTGCAGGCATAAAGTCTAAGTGGCCTTCGTCGGGCACCGGACGACAAGATGCTTTGGAGCGTTTAACTGGTCGCAGAAAACCCCTTTAACCTCGCATTGGGCCAAAGGAGACTTTCAGTGCCTGTGCCACGCTATGTTCGCGGCGCAGATGCCCATAAGTACGCATGGCTAATGCCCCACCGTCTTTGTGCCCAAGCCAACGGGAGACCGTGGGAATGTCCACGCCACTCTCGATGCATACAGTTGCGAAGAAGTGTCGCAAATCATGGTGAGTAATCCTTGCCATCCCCACCTTGCTGGCCGCACGGTTAATCGCCTGTTGTGCTTCGCGCACGCGAAATACTGCTTCCGTTGGTGGTTCATCGGCGCGTTCCCCTCGCATCCCCTGGAAAAGCTCACGCGCGTTTGGAATCATCGGGACACGACGGACTTCACCGTTTTTGGTCCGCTCCTCAGGATCACCTTTAACTAGGATTTCTCCTGCGGCGAAATCCAAATCACGCCATGTGATACGGGCTGCTTCCATAATACGACAACCGGTGAACGCCAAACCGGCGACAAGGTCAGCACAATTTACGGAATCGCGGCCACCGCCCGCTTTCATTTCGGCGATGAATGCTGTGAATTGATCAAGTGTAGGTAACTCCAGATGTTTGGCGCGAACCTTTGCCCGTTTCAATCCGATTGCTGGGTTGCTGTGGATTACCCCAGATTCGACAGCGACATCGAAAACGTGCCGGAGATAGGATAGCGCGCCATTGTAACGAGTTGGGCTAGCTTTTTTCGCGTACCGTGTTGCCCATTCTTTGCAGGCCGTTGGCGTGACTCGGCGAACTTCCGTTTCCAGTAAACCGACCCAACTTTTCGGTACGGCAATATTCACTTCAGCCCAATAATCACGGGTACGACGCTTGAGACTTACGTTGTCCTGTACTCGCTGCATTTGAAGCTGCGCTGCTTCGCCAACGGTCATCTTGGCATTCGACGTGTCGATTTCCTTGCCGCGCGTTTCGCGGTGCTCTTTTTGCAACGTCGCCAATCGGGCCTCGGCGACAGAGAAATGCGAAGTTTTCAGCGACTTCCAAAGCTCTTTACCATGATGATAAAGGCGCGCATAATACCGGCCTGACGCCTTGTTGCGAATCAAGTTCTGAAGGCGCGTTTTTTCCCAGATTGCCACCTTTCGATTTTCCTCCACAGGCCGACCGTAGAACACCACCGTAGAAAAAGCAATTGCGGCGGGTTTCGATGGTGGTACTCTCAGAGGTAAAAGCTCCCATAGCTTAATGGATAAAGCAACGGTCTTCTAAACCGTAGACTACCGGTTCGAGCCCGGTTGGGAGTACCAATAGCTTTAGAGGTAAATGCCCCAAACAAGTAACTTGTGAAGGGAAACCATTGGTTGATCACCGTGCAAGGTTTTGCGTTGATCACCGTGCAAGGTTTTGCAGCATCTCGCGCTGTTACGAGCGAAATTCGGCGACAAACGGCAACGAAATTTACGGCAGAATATTTACTTGGGGGATATCATCCTCGGGCTTTCTCGCAATTTTGACTCCCCCTGCACAAGTGCTGGCTTGCTCCGTTTGCTGTCCTACCTGTAGCGGTTGCCGCACATACCGCTGGGGATTGATCTTGCTTCGAAAACGTGGACGAGGCTCTCGCTGTTTTCGTTGAGGGTTAGTTTTGCCGTAGCTGAAGTTGGCTTCGAACGCCAGAGGAGATTGGCAGCCGAGGCCGCTGG
>CAXUHC010000301.1:0-4173 GCA_964250705.1 uncultured Chthoniobacterales bacterium
ATGCGCGTGGCCGTGCGGACGCGCATGTGCAGGCGGAACTGACCGGCGTCGACCGTCGGGAAAAAATCCTGGCCGACGGTGAGCAACAGACCCATCGATAACAGGCAAACCGCCAGAAAGCTCGCGATGAACAACCAGCGCAGATTCAGCACGCCTTCCAGGCGCTCCGCGTACCAGTCGCGGAAGCGCATGAAGCCGCGCTCGAATCCCGCCTGGAATCGACCGAAAAACCCGGTCTTCGGCGCGTGCGGATCGCGGGCGCCGTGCTCCTGCCCGCGCAGGAAATACATCACCAAGGTCGGCACCAGGGTACGCGACAGGAGGTAGGAAGCGATCATGGCAAACACCACCGCCTCCGCCAGCGGCACGAAGAGATACCGCGCCACGCCCGCCAGGAAAAACATGGGCAGGAACACGATGCAAATACACATCGTGGATACCAGCGCCGGGAGGGCAATCTGGGCCGCGCCTTCGAGGATGCCCTCGTTGAGTTCCATCCCCTCCTCCAGCATCCGGTCGATGTTCTCGATGGTCACCGTGGCGTCGTCCACGAGGATACCCACCGCCAGAGCAAGCCCCCCCAGAGTCATGATGTTCATCGTTTCGCCCAGCAGGCTGAGCGTGCAGATGGACGCCAGGATCGACAACGGGATCGAGATGGCGATGACGATGGTGTGCCGCCAATTACCCAGAAAGAGCAGGATCATGGCGGCGGTGAGCAACGCGGCGATGCCCGCCTCCGTGAGCACCCCTTTCACGGACGCCTTCACGAAGATGGACTGGTCGAACAGCGGCTTGATGCTCAGTTCCGGCGGCAGCGTCGTCAGCAACTGCGGCAACCGCGCCTTGACCGTGTTGACGATGGACAACGTGGAGGCCACGCCCGCCTTGTAGACGGAAATCAGCACGCCCCGCTGGCTGTCCTGGCGCACGATATTGGTCTGCGGGGTAAAGCCATCGCGCACGCTGGCCACGTCGCGCACGTAAACGATGGCCCCGTTGCTGGATTTGAT
The DNA here is from genome assembly GCA_964250705.1 of uncultured Chthoniobacterales bacterium. Classification (GTDB taxonomy): domain Bacteria; phylum Verrucomicrobiota; class Verrucomicrobiia; order Chthoniobacterales; family SZAS-18; genus CAHJWO01. The sequence goes on from CAXUHC010000301.1 coordinate 1,014, forward strand.
CGGCAAATCCCCGATCCCCGCGACGCTCTGGGGACTGGCGTTCATCTCCACGTCGCTTTCCAGCACTCCGAGCTTGACCGTGCCGCTGGGCAGCACGAGATTTTGCGCCGAGATGGCGGTCACGACGTCCGTCGGCGACAAGCCGCGCGCGGTGAGCTTCGCGAGGTCGATGTCGATCATGATGGACCGCTGCTTGCCGCCGAAGGGGTACGGGATGGCCGCGCCGGGCACGTTGGAGTAAGCGATGCGGATGTTGTTGACGGCGAGATCGTAAAGCTGTTGCTCACTGAGCTTGGAACTGCTCAGACCCAACTGGATGACCGGCACGCTGCTCGCGTTGTACGAAATGATCAGCGGCGGCGTGATGCCGGTCGGCAACTGTTTGAGCACCGTCTGGCAGATCGCCGTCACCTGCGCGATGGCGGCGGGCAGCTTGGCCGTGGGCTGGAAGAAAACCTTGGTGACACTGATGCCATTGAGCGAGGTGCTCTCGATGTGCTCGATGTCGTTGACCGTCGTGGTCAGCACCCGCTCGAACGGACCGGTGATCCGGTCGCCAAATTCGTTGGCGGGCATCCCCGTATATTGGTACACGATGGAAACCACCGGGATGTTGATGTCCGGGAAAATGTCCACCGGCGTCCGCAGGATGGCCAGACCACCGGCAATGAGCAGCGCGATGGCTGCCACGATGAAAGTGTAGGGACGCCGGAGGGCAAGTTGGACGATCCACATGGCTGGTGATTTCTGCTTTGCTTCGGTCGTTAGCGGCTATCAGACAACGTGGGCACTGAACCGCATTATATTCGTACTGGCTAATATATCTTTGCCGCTTGATTGATATCTATTCGTTATCAATCGGAGGTCCCCGGGTGGCCGGTTTTCAACGCCCGGATAAAGTGGGGTACCTGCGGCGGCGGGTGCTTCTTTCGCCAGGCCGCCAAGGTGAAAACCCGCGGTCCATCGACCGGCAGCGGACGGTAGGTCAAACCGGGGCGGCTGATTTCCTGCGAGGCGGCGGAGGTCGGCGTGAACCCGAAGCCGCAGGCCACCATCCAGAGCCGCGTGAGCAAATCCTGCGCGTACTGGGTCACGAGCGGTCGGACCTTTGCCCGCTCGCAACACGCGAAGAAAGGCTCGAAATAACGTTCACGGGAGTCGGAACTTCCGATCATCGGCTGATCGTGGAAATCCGACCATTCGAGTTGCGGCTTCGTGGCGAGCGCGCTGTCGGTGGGAACGGCGACGATCATTAGTTCGCGGCCCACCTCCTCGCTCGCGAGTTCTTCGGCGGAAAACCCGGCCCGGGCGGCAAATTCTTCGGGTGGGACCTCGCGCGTCTTGCCGTCCCGGAGGCGGGAGATGCGCAGCAGGCCTACGTCGATCTCGTCGTGCCGCAGCAGCGCGACCTGCTCGGCGGTGGACGCCTCCCGCAACAGCAGGTTCACCAGCGGAAAATCGACGGAGAATTCGCGCATGCGACGCCCCAGATCGGCCGTCGCCACGTTCGCCGCGAAGGCCACGCGCAGATGCCCCACGATCCCCTGCGCGGCATCCCGGGCATGCTTGCGGGCCGCGTCCATGCGGACGAGCACTTCGAGGGCTTCCCGGTAAAACGCCCGGCCCGCGTGCGTGACCTCGACGGACCGGGTCGTCCGGCGCAGCAGGGCAACCTGGAGTTCCTCCTCCAGATTGCGAATCTGGATGCTCAGCGCGGGCTGCGCGATGAAGAGTCGCCGCGCCGCCCGGGCGAACGACAACTCTTCCGCCACCGCGCAAAAGTAACGAAGCTGGCGCAGTTCCACGCGGAGGAGGGTTGACCGCCGGTGGCGTGGACCAGCCTACGGGGCCGCCGTGGTCGGCCCGAACACCTTCTCCACCTCGGGGCGGATCGCGTCGGCCCAGATTTCGTACCCTTTGGAGTTCGGATGCAGGAAGTCAGGCATGACGTCCCGGGGCAGCGTGCCGTCGGGCTGGAGAAATTTGTCGCCAAAATCGACGTAGACGACCTTCTTGCCGTCGCCGAGCTTGGACAGGATCGAGTTAATAGCCTTGATCTTCGCGCGAGCGGGATCGGTCGGTTTCTCCGAGCGCGGGAAGACGGCTTGCAGCAGGATGACCGCGTCGGGACAACGCTTCTGGTACTCTTGGACGATGGCCGTGACGCCTTCGGCGATCTGCACGTCGGTGTTGCCGCTGAGGTTGTTGGTGCCGATCATCAGGGCGACCATCTTCGGGTGCAGGCCCGCCACCTGGCCGTGGTCGAGCCGCCAGAGAAGGTGCTCGGTGCGGTCGCCGCTGATGCCGAAGTTTGCCGTTTGCAGGTGGCCGTAGTTGCGGGCCCAGACTTCCTTGCCCTGGCCCTGCCAGAAGTCCGTGATGGAATCGCCGTCGAAAATGAGATCGACGTTCCCTTGCTTCGTGCGGTCCAGGCTGCGTTGAAAGTGTTGCAGCCACTCGACGCGCGGCGCCGGGAACACGGCGGAATTCGTACCTGCGGGCGGCGTGGGAAGCGGCCAGGGCAGAAAAGGTTCGTCCGCGAGGGAAACCGGCGGTGACAGCAGCAGGCAGGCGATGCTCGCGGCCGGGAGGAAATGGCGAAGCGTGGGGGGAAGGGAGAACATGGTGAAACGGATGTGAAGTTCCCCAGCGTAAAACGTCGGGAAATAAATTCAAACGTGAAGCGAGCCGGTGGCGATCCACCAAGGAGCGAGCGGCATCCTCAGTTCTCGTTGTTCCGGGCGGCGGCTCGATCCACGAGACCGGTTTTTCAGGCCGGGGCAGCGGCGAGGGTGAGCAGCGGGCATGAGGCGGGGCGGGAAGATCTCATGCGTCTTCCCGATTCGATCCGGTGGCGATGCCGGGCGGATCTCGTCGCCAAGAAATCGACTCAAGCGACTTTGCGCATGGCCGCCTCGAAGAACCGGTTTCGCTCGTGATGCTCTTCCAGGGCCGGAACGGCCAGCGCGGAGAACTGCGCAATATCCTGATAGTTGATGAGCTGGTCCACGCTCAGGGCGTAGGCACTCATTTCATCGCCCGTGTTGTAGGATTGGCAAAGCATGACGACATACGTGGCGCGGCGTTCGTCTGTAGACAGAGCGGTGAGATGATGCCACAGACCGTTGTCATCCAGAGTGCAACCTTCCAGGTTTTCGAG
>CAXUHC010000302.1:0-4142 GCA_964250705.1 uncultured Chthoniobacterales bacterium
GGATTGATCCCGCCCGCGGCCAGTAAACAACGCTCCCACCCTCGGCAAGCGGGCGCCATCCATCCGGGGAGGCGTCGCCAAGAAACCGAGCGAAGTTTTATCCGACCGGAGGTAGCTCCTCCGGTCGAAATAAAAAGCGTGATATTCACGCTCGTCTACGCCAGCAAGGCGACCAAACCGTTCAAATCTGGACGTAGCTAGCATTAACCCTGTTGCGGGCTACAGATCACATCTTCCGGTACCCCCGCCGGGTGAGGAGCTTGCCTGGCAAGGGTCCGTCGCATTGAGTTTGCTGGCGAGCTTTCAAGGGACGCCGTAGAAACAGAGGTTGAAGCACGTCAAAGAGCCGCGGTCACTCGTCGCTGCCGCAACTCGTTTCGTTGATGCTCCGATGTTCATCCAAACGCCAGAAAAGCGCCACGGCTTCTGATCGTTATCCTTATGGCCCCCGACCTCATTGTCATCGGCGCGTCGGTCGGCGGAGCTTAGTGCCCAGCCGGATATTGGATTGCTTCCGCTGTGGCCACGGCGCTCTGTCGCCGTGGCCGCACGGGACCAGCCACGGCCACAGAGCGCCGTGGCCACAGCCCGCAGGCTTACCCAATCGAGATGCGCTCCAGTGCTAGCATACCCGCTGCCTTTGGTGCTCGGATGATGGGTAGTTCGCAGGTTTATCCGTGCCGATGACAGACCGGGCTGGAAGTTTACGACGTTGCCGTTTTCGGTTTGACAGCAGGCGATCATTTTTGAGAATCTCGCCAGGACGACTTGTTTGGCTACAACCAGAAAAGTGAAGGCAGTTCCGGGGACATTACAGGAAGGAGGCGCCGCTTTTCACACGACGAATTGGAGCGTGGTGACCATCGCGGCGCAGAACCGTTTTTCTGAATTCGCACAACAGGCACTCGCTGATTTTTGCCAGGCTTACTGGCCGCCGCTCTACGCCTTTCTACGGCGGCGTGGCCACACGCCCGACGACGCCAAGGATTTAACGCAAGGGTTCTTCGCGCATTTGTTGGAACAAAATACCCTGAGCCGTGCCAACCGCGAAGATGGTCGGCTGCGCACGTTTCTGCTTCGTTCGCTCCAATACTTTCTTGCCGACCAATATGATCGTACGCAGACGCTCAAACGCGGCGGCGGCCAGCAAACCGTTTCCATGGACGAACATCTCGCCGAGGCGGAGGCCGCTCTTCTCGACACGACCCGGTTTGATGAAACCGCCTGCTACGATCAGACCTGGGTTTCCATGATTGTCAGCCGGGCGTGGAAGCAACTGCACGATGAATACGCCGCGGCGGGAAAAGCACAAACGTTGGAGGAACTAAAACCATTTCTGGTCGGTGGACCCACGGCTCCGCCCAGCCAGGAACAGGTGGCCGCACGGCTGAACATCCCGCCCATCACCCTGCGTAAATCCCTGATGCATCTCCGTCGGCGCTATCGGGAGATGCTGCGGATCGAAGTCGCCCAAACCGTCAGCGATCCGGCCGAGATCGACGTGGAGTTGCATTACTTGTATCGTCTCTTGTTGGCGTGAGTTTTCTTTCGTCGGCACCTTGCCCGTCGTTGTGACGCTATGATCATTGACCCATCCGACGCCGAAGCCTTACGAAAAGGGACGCTTGGCTTCCGTTCGCCGAGCGAAGCTTCCCGGTCGGTGGAAACCTGCGTCGGTTGTCATGGGCCGCTCACCCGCCGGGGGCCGCAGGGTGAATGCCTGCGATGCCTGCTCGGGATCGCCTTGTGCTCAGATGAAGAACTGCCGACCGACGCGGTATCTCCGGCGGGAAACGCGGCGGCTGAACCCATTCGTTATGGGCACTTCGAGGTGGCCGTGGACGCGGAGGGCTTGCCGGTGGAACTCGGCTCGGGGGCAACCGCAACCACCTACCGGGCTCACGACACGGTGTTGCACGCCACCGTGGCTCTGAAGGTGATCAACAAAAACGTGGCGGAGCACCACGCCGCCCGGACCCGCTTCCTGCGCGAGGCGCGCGCCGCCGCCAAACTCCACCATCCCAACGTGGCGCGCGTGAGCTTTTACGGTGAGCAGGACGGGGAGTGTTATTACGCCATGGAGTTGATCGAGGGCGAAACGCTTGAAGCCCGGGTGCGGCGCGATGGACCACTCCCGCCTGTTCTGGCGCTGGAGATCGGCAGGCAAATCGCCCTCGCGCTGGCCGCCGCAGAAGCGGGTGGGGTGGTACACCGCGACCTCAAGCCTTCCAACCTGATGCTGGCCGCGCCGCCGGGTCCGTCCGGCGGCAGCGGTGACACGCTGATGGTCAAAGTGATCGATTGGGGCCTGGCCAAGGCGGTCAGTTCCGAGCCCGGACTCAGATCGGACCAGACCCGCAACGGCTTCGTGGGTACGCCGGCTTTCGCCAGTCCGGAACAGTTCACCCTCACGGAAGATCGCCGCATCGATACGCGCTCGGACATCTACTCGCTGGGCATCACCCTCTGGTATCTGCTCTGCGGACGGACGCCCTTTTCGGGGGGCACCCTGGAAGCCATTCAGGCCCAGCAGAAGGAGCCGCCTTTCGAGCAGCTTGCCGCCGCGCGGGTGCCGAGGAGGCTGACGGACGTGATCAAGTCCATGCTCGCAGTCGATCCTTCCGCGCGGCCTCAATCCGCGCGCGAGCTGCTCGACGCGATTGGCCGTTGCCGGGCGCACCTTGTCGCCGGGGGGACGCGAGCCGAGCGTGGTGGGAGGCGGCGGTTCCTGACATTCGCGTTGGGGCTGGCCGCCGTTCTCCTCATGGTCGGGGCAGGAGCCTGGTGGCACCGAATCCACGCGGAGGGGAGTTCGCCGGATCGTTCCATCGCGGTGCTGCCCTTTGAAAACTTGAGTCCCGACCAGGCAGACGCGTTCTTCACGGCGGGCGTGCAGGGCGAGATCACCGCGGGTCTCGCCAAGATCGCGGCGCTAAAAGTCATTAGTTCTGACAGCACGCGTGCCTACACATCCGAACGTCGTGATCTCGTCCGGATCGGCCAGGATCTCAGAGCACGCTACCTGCTCGAAGGGGGTGTGCGGCGGCAAGCGGGGCAAATGCACGTCAGCTTGCGATTGGCGGATCGGCTGGACCCTGCCCAGGTCTGGAGTGCGCGCTACGACCATCCACTCACGGACGTATTTGTCGTGCAGGCCACCATGACGCGCGCGGTGGCTGCCCATCTGCGGGCAACGCTTTCGCCTGAAGAGGAGGCCGCCATCACCCGGCCACTGACCAGCGACCTGGCCGCCTACGATCTTTACCTGCGTGCCCATGAGGCGGTCCCCGTGTTTCCAAACGATCAGGAAAGGTATCGCTACCACGCGCAAACCCGCTTGCCCCTGTTGGAGACGGCCGTGGCGCGCGACCCCGGGTTCGCGCTGGCCTATTGCGATCTGGCGGATTCCTGCGACGTGCTCGCCGGCTACGAAGCCGCCACCCTCCAGGCAGAAGCGGCGGCGAAGCACAGCCTCCAGGCCGAGGCGGCGCTGGCCACTGCCCGGCGCCTGCGGCCCGAGGCTGGAGAAGTACACCTCGCGCAACTGCGCCATTTCTTCGACGTCAGCGAGGACCTGGAGCAGGCACGCAGCGAGTTGGACATCGTCCGGCAAATGCTCCCCAACAACGCCGAGGTCGCAGGCCTGGACGGCCAAATCGCCAGCAGCCAGGGCCGTTGGGCCGAGGCCGTCCGCAGCCTGGAACGGGCAGTCAACTTGGACCCGCTCAGCAACAAACGCCGCTGTGACCTGGCGCACGTTTACCATTGGCTGCGGCGCTACGACGACTTTGACCGCGAGGTGGCTCAAATCATCACGACTTCCCCTCCGCGTGAAGCCACGGCTTTCCGGTTGTTCCGGGCGATGGGCAGCCTGGAACGGCGAGCGGACTTGACTCCTTTGCGCGCGGCGGTCGAAGCGCTCCCACCGGAAGAAGAATCGGACCACGGGTTGAACGACCGAAACCAACTTCTCCTGGCACTTTGCGCGCACGACGCGGACACGATCTCCCGCTTGCTGGCCGCGAGCGACCAGACCCGTCTGATGAGGGGCGGCATCTCTTACCCGAAAGCCTGGTTTGCCGCGATGGCCGCCCGGATTCGTCACGACGACGCCGGTGCCCAGGCCGCCTTTCGGCTCGCCC
>CAXUHC010000303.1:0-4139 GCA_964250705.1 uncultured Chthoniobacterales bacterium
ACTAACCCTCAACGGAAACCACGACAACCCAGTCCTCGTTTTCGAAGAAAGATCAGGTCCACTGCCGCAGAGCTTCTTCCAGCGCGCCACGCTGCAGGGGCTCACGCCTAGATCGCGCGCGCCCTGCTCCTGTTTGGCTCCCGGTCGGCTCGCCAGCGCGGCAACCTCCCGCTTGCACTCTTCCTCGAATCTGCGGCCGCACTTGCCTTGGGTGGTGCTCAGGTCGGTTGTGCTCGGTTTTAGCACATCCGCGTGTCCACTTTATCGTGGCAAGATCAAGGTACCCGCGCCAGCCAGTTTTCGACGATGGGCTCTCGGTGGCTGCTGTCCGTGGTGACCGGCCGCCACCGTTTGCACTTCTGCCTTGGCACGAGCCGCATCACCCGGTTCTTGCCGCAACTCACGCCCTGCATCCGCACGGCTGCCACCACGCGCGGGCACCCGTAGGTCTGGCGGCTGGCCGCGAAGATCGGCGTGATGCAGCGCAGTTCGCGCTGCCCCTCGCTCTCGGCGGCGAGCGTCCTGGACCCGCTTGGCGGCTTGGACCCAGCGTAACGCCGTGCCGTTTGATTCTTCTCGTTCATTGGCTGTGCGGTTCCTTTCGCACAGCCCAGTCCGCAAAGTCAAAGAAGGATCATTAATGGAAAAGTTGCACCGGTTGTTCGTACCGTGTTATCTCGTTGCGGTACGATGAAGGCCGGATATCGGTCACGGTAGCACGACGATGAAGGACCGCTGGACGGCCCGGCAGCAGCGGCGCATCTTGCTCCTGCCATGCCCCGCAAAAAGCCGTCCGCCGGCGGCAAAATCACGATCCCGCCTGTCCACGATTGGCGCACCACCGACGCGGACGAGATCAACCGCCGCCGGTTGCGCGCGCAAACGGAACGCTTCATCATCCGCCACGCCGACGCCCGCGAACCGGTGTTCTCGCGCTTCGGCGTCGAGAGCGCCACGGGCATGACGTACTCCGTGGAAATCCGCGACGTGGCCGGGCGGCGGTTTGCCTGCGAATGCGTGGATTTTTCCGCGAATGGTCTGGGGACCTGCAAGCACGTGGAGGCGGTGCTTTTGCATCTGCGTGCGCGGCTCAAGAGTCGATTCAAGGAGGCGGTCGAGTACGGGCCGCAACACGGGTACGTGGTTCCGGACCCGGAGCGGGATGCTCTACGCCTGGAAGGAAGCCGCGCAAAGCTGCCGCGTTCCCTGCGTCGATGGTTCGATGCCGACGGCGTGCTCGGACTCGACCACGCCCCGGAGGGGTTGCTGGAGCATTTGCAATCTGGCGTCACCTCCGCCCTCCGCGTTTCGCAGTTGGTTGCGCCGTTTTTGGAAGCGCGCCAGCGTGCGGTGGAGCGTCTTTCCTTGCGACGCGAGTACGAGCGAAAGATCCACGATGGCGAATGGCCCGCCAGCGAAACGCTCATGCCGCTGTTCCCTTATCAACGCGAGGGAATGCTCCACCTCGCCTTCACCGAACGCGCCTTGCTGGCCGATGAAATGGGCCTGGGCAAGACGATCCAGGCCATCGCCGCTTGCGCCTTGTTGCACCGGCTGGGCAAAGCGCGGCGGGTGCTGGTCGTCACGCCCGCCTCGCTCAAAAGTGAATGGGAGGAGCAGATTCAGCGGTTCACGACGCTCCCTTACCAACTGGTGTACGGCAAACGCCACTCCCGCCTGGCCTGCTACCGCGAGGACGCGCCATTCTTCACGGTCGCCAACTTCGAGCAAATGGTGCGCGACACTCTGGATGTCAACGCGCGCCTGCGCCCCGACGTGGTGGTGCTCGACGAGGCGCAACGCATCAAGAATTGGAACACCAAGACGAGTCAGGCCATCAAACGCTTACAAAGCCGCTACGCCTTCGTGCTGACCGGCACGCCGATTGAAAACCGCATCGACGAGCTGCACTCGTTGATGAATTTCCTCGATCCCTCCGTGCTCGGCACGCTCTTCCGCTTTAACCGCGATTTCTACGAATTCGACGAGCGCGGCAAGCCTGCTGGTTATCGCCAGCTCGACGTGCTCCACGCGCGTATCCGGCCTTACCTACTGCGCCGCCGCAAGGCCGACGTGGAAACTGAGTTGCCCGCGCGCACCGACCGCAACCACCTCGTGCCGCTCGGCCCACGTCAGCGCGACACCTACGCCGAGCACGAACAGCAGGTTTCCCGGCTGGTCCACATCGCCAAGCGCCGTCCGCTCACCCAGCAGGAGCAGGACAAACTCCTGCGCGAACTGGCGATGATGCGCATGATCTGCGACACCAACTTCATCCTCGGCCCGGAAGACCGTTCCTGCCCGAAGCTGGCCGAACTCAAAACCGTCTTGGAGGAATGCCGCGACAACCCGGAGGTGAAAGTCCTCATCTTCTCCGAGTGGGAAAAGATGCTGGCGCTGGCGCGCGAAGTCTGCGACGGCCTGGGCTTGGGTTGCGCGTGGCACACCGGCAGCGTGCCGCAGCAGCGTCGGCGCGGGGAGATCAACCGCTTCAAGACCGACCCGGCCTGCCGCGTGTTCCTGAGCACCGACGCGGGCGCGACCGGCCTCAACCTGCAAGGCGCGAGCATCGTCATCAACTGCGACCTGCCCTGGAACCCTGCCAAGCTGGAGCAGCGCATCGCCCGCGCGTGGCGCAAGTACCAGACGCGCGCCGTCACGGTGGTCAACCTCATCAGCGAAAACACCATCGAGCATCGGATGCTCGCCACGCTGGCCGACAAGCGTGCATTGGCGGGCGGCGTGCTCGACCGCGAGGGCGACCTGACGGAACTCAAGCTGCGCGGCGGACGCCAGGCGATGCTCGAACGCTTGGAACAAATCCTCTCGCCTGCCCCGGCACAACCACCGCCCGCTGCCGCTAAACAAGTCTTACCCGTAGATCGTCCGCTGGGGTTCGCGGAGGAAGCGGCGCGTCTGATCGACGGCGCGCTGGTGCGGTGCGAGGAAACCTACCCGCTGGAAGGCGCGCACACGGTGCTCCTGGTCGTCGTCGAACGAGAGGCGGCCCGGTGGCGGGAACAGCTCGCCCCTTTGCACCGCGAGTATTTCGACCACGCGGACCCGCTCGCGCCCGTGCACCTGGAAGTGTTGGACCAGGAAACGCACACCGCCATTGAACGCCTCGTCGCCGCCGGGTTGCTCACGCCGACCGCACGGGGTGCGCGCCCGCTGTTGCCCGCATTAAATGCACCCGTTGGTCCGCCGCCGTTGACCGACGCGGAGCAAGCCCGGTTGGCGTTCTTGCGCGAACAAACGGCGCGTAAACTGCGGGCCGCAACGTTGCTAGGCGATGCTGGCCTCACCGAGGAAGCCCGCCCGTCGCTGCTAGACGCTATTCATTTGCGTGCCCGCGTTCTGGCGATTGAGCATCGCTTACCCGAACCTGCCGACCTCGCCGTAACGCTTCTGCCACCATTCGCGCAATTTTTTCGTAACGATCTGTCCGTCATGCGAGCTTTCGTTGCCGAGGCGGACGGTGACTGGCAAGCTGTCGCCAAGGTCCTCACGCTCACGCTGGGAAGTGTGCCAACGGTTTGAACGAACATGAATCAGGACAGCGCGCTCCGAATTTGCGTTGATGCCCATGCGTGAGGGATTTGCTCCTGTTCAAATCGGAGGTTACGGCCTTTTAGTTCTTCGTAGAGTTCCGTTTTTTCTATGGTGAGGTGCGGTCGAGGAGAAGCACGTGCCTCCTTGCCAGCGACGGCGTGATCTTGGAATTTTTGCCAGGTCGCTCGATCCATGAATAGCGCCTTCGTTTCAGGGACTCGCTCACGCAGCAAGGCAAGGATTTCGAATCCCTGCACATCGAGGTCGCCCCAATACCAGATGTGCGCGTCCTTCAGCGCGCGAAGACTGCCGAGTGAAGCGACCGCAAACCCGCTTCCCCAAACTCCGCTGGTGTTCGGGAGCATCGGCAACGTCAAAAAGGTAACTTCGTTCTCCGTGATCAAGAGATTCGCACCGGCCAACGACAACTAGGCAAAGTCTGCCCTATCGATTCCGGCTTGCTCGAACGGGAAGCCGAGGTGCCGGCGTATTTCCGGATCGAGGAAGCGGACGCGGACAAGAGTCGCAGGCACTCGTAACCCGAACCGTGACTCAAAGCCGCCGCCTCCGAGTTCGCCCGTGGGAAG
>CAXUHC010000304.1:0-4138 GCA_964250705.1 uncultured Chthoniobacterales bacterium
CAGCGGCACCCGCGCGGGGACGCAAGGGACGCGCGCGCGAGGACGAGTCGATGCCGAGCTTCGGCTGGTTTTCCGACGAGACGGCAGGGTGAGGTCGAGGTGACGGTATCGACAAGCAAGGGGTGGTAGGGTAAGGTGGCCGGGTCGTTCAACGCGGCGTGCATTGACCGACACTCCTATGACCGAACGACCCCTGACCGATGGTGAGGAACTGGCGAACACGTTGAGCCACGGACTCGGATTTTTGCTTGCCGGGTTCGTGGGATTGCCGCTGTTGGTGTGGTCCGCCTGGCGGCAGCACGATGCGTGGCAAATGGTGGGCGGAATTGTTTTCGGCGTGTCTTTGCTGCTGCTCTACGGAGCTTCGACCTTCTACCATCTGCTGCCCGCCGGACGATCCAAAAGGCTGTGCCGGGTGCTCGACCACGCCGCGATTTACGTCATGATTGCGGGAACCTACACGCCGTTTGCCGTGGGCGCTTTGCGAGGTCCGTGGGGCTGGAGCATGCTGGTCGTGGCCTGGACGCTGGCCGCGCTGGGCGTGGCGCTGAAACTCAAAGTCGGCTTTCGCTATCCGCGACTCTCAACCGCTGTTTACCTCCTGATGGGTTGGATGGTGTTGATTGTCATCCGTCCCTTGATCGCGCAGATCGGCATGGCGGGATTCGGGTGGGTGCTGGCGGGCGGGCTATGTTACAGCGTCGGAGTCATCTTCTTTGCCTGGGAGCGGTTGCACTATTCGCACTGCTATTGGCACGGATTCGTGTTGGCGGGGAGCGCGTGCCACTTCGTGGCGGTGCTCGGATACTCGGGCGGGCTGTAGTGTAACCGGGCAAAATTGGCGCAGGCGAAGGGACGGCAGTGCGAGCTACTGGTTTATTCGGTAGTGCTCACCTCATTGTTGCTTGCTGTTGGATTTGCAGGTTGTAGGCGGTGATGAAGAGGTGGATGGCATCCAGGTGGTTCTCGGGGCACTTGGAAAAGGAGTAAGCCCGGCGTACCAAGCGGCTGACGCGGGCCCGCAGGGTGCCAAACCAGCGTTCGACATGGTTGGTTTCGCCTTCTTGCTTGCCGCAGCAACGGTGGGTTCTGGCCGGAAAGGCGGCGGCATAGGCTTCCCAGAGGTCGCTACGGGTCGCCCGGCGGCGGTAATCTTCGGGCAAAGCCGCGCGCAAGTCAGCGGCGCTCTGCTGGCTGCGGTCGCCCAGCGTCCAGGCCACGATCTGGCGGGTGCGCCGACACAGGGCGACCCAGAGCCAAAGGGTGTTCGCCTTGGTCCCCACGAAGCTCCAGAGTTCGTCCAACTCTCCAGTACGTCCCCGTTCTCACCGGGCAAGAGCGTGTCGGTGAACGCAGGCAGACCCGCCATTTTTTTTCCCCGCCCAGCGCATGAGCGTTTTGTAGCAAACTCCGAAGGTGCGGGTGATCCCGCGCGTGCTCATCCGGTCCTGGTAGGCGGCGAGCACCTGGTCCTTGATCTTCTGGTCGTAGCGCGGCCCGGCGGGTTCCAGGATGAACGTGCGCTCGCACTCCAGGCATTTGGCCCGCTGCGCCCCGTTGCAGGCGTGGCCGTTCTTGCGGATACGCTCGCTGCCGCAGCGCGCACAAACGTGGACAATGGTTGTGGAAAGCATCCCCGAAGCTTACTCCTTCTCACCCTGCTGGCAACAACGAGGAAAACACTACCCGGGCCTGGTTACGGCGCATCCATTAGACTCTATGGGGTGTAAGGTTTGAGGCAGCGTGGGGCTGGACGTGAGGTTTAGACGGTGCGGCAGCTTTCACGCAGGTTGTGCAGACCGCAGGCGGCAAGCATGACCTCGTCCACCAAGCCCCGCCGCCAGTTGCGGAAGGTGTCGGCGACGATGCGGCATCGCTTGACGCCGGCGATGGCGTGTTCTACCACGATGCGGGCGCGGCTGATGAGTCGGTTGATCGCTTTCTCGTAGGGACGCAACGTCCGGCCCTTGGGCTTTTTCTTTGGCTGGAGGGTGCGGATGCCCGGCGGTTCGTAGCCTTGCAGGCCCGTGTCTTTGACGAGCAGCGCGTCGGCGGGAAAGCGCAGTTTGCTCCGGTCGGCGAGCTTCTTGTCATGGACGCTGCCCGGGGCCGTGCGCCCGAGGTACACCACCCGCCGCTCTGCCGTGACGAGCAGGTTCTTTTTGCGGTGGGCCTTTTTCTTGCCGCTGTAATCCTTGCGCTGCTGGCCCTGGTTCTTGGAACGGCGCACGGGCCGCTCGGTGCCATCCATGATGAGCAGGCGCAACTCCGGCACTTCTTCAAGGAGCTTCTCCAAGCTGGCTGGACGCCGGGCGGGCAGGTGCAACTCGCGCCCTAGCGCGGCGTTGACCAAGGGCGTCAACTGGCCCACCCACACGCTGACCTGCGGTTGGCTCATGCCGAAGAGAAAGGCGGCCACCTCTTGGAGCGGGTAGCATTTGAAGTAGAAAAGGATGAACAAAAGCTTGGCGCGAGCCGTGGGCAAGGCGCCCGCGTTGCCCGCGCCGGGCGCGCGCTGGCGGTCCTGCCCGTCCCAGGTGCGCCGCTGGCGCGTCAGGGCGTGCTGCGCCTCGAACAGCTCCAAGAGCCGCGCGAACTCGCCCGCTTCCAAACTCGTCAACGCCCGCAGCACCTTGGGCTTGGCAAAAACTCGCTCCATGTCCATGCTCGCAGTGTACCAAACACGCAGACCACTCGGCTACACCCCATAAGGTTTGTTGAACTGACGTTATAAAAAATAAGCACCGTGACATTCAACACGACCTTTTCTTTGGATCTGAAGCATCAGCCGTTCGAGACGGATTCGCAATTTGTGGTGATGACGGGTGGTCCGCTTTCTGGAAAAACATCTCTGCTTGACGCGCTCGGTGTGCCCTACCAGCACGAAGCGGCACGTGCCTATCTTGAACGAGGCTTGGCAGCGGGTAAAACGAAACACCAGCTTCGCGGCGACGAAGCAGCCTTTCAGCAAGCATTGATCGACATAAAACTTGAAATCGAGCGTGCCTATCCGAAAGAACAACTCCGGTTTTTCGACCGTGCGATGCCGGATAGTATCACCTATGCTCGTGCTTCCGGGCTCGACCCAACGCCGATTTTCGCCGCCTGCAAACGCGTGCGCTACGCGGTGGTATTCCTTTTCGACCTCCTGCCAGCGGATGACATAGCTGCCCTGCTCACCGCCGATCCGGTGCGGACCGAAAATCCCGAGATGCGTCGGTTGCTCGACGAGTATTTGGAAAAGGATTACGTCTTACTTGGGTACGACGTGCAACGTGTCCCGGTCATGCCCATTGCGGAACGGAAAGCCTTCGTGCTCGATTTTCTCCGGCAGCAGGGGATCGAATTGTAATCGAACGAATCGGCGGAATAGTTTTGCGCTATGTACAAAGGAGTGTTCAGCGCCACTGCCGTTGCGGTGACGTTCGTGAATTATGTTCCCTACATCTGGTCGATCCTGTGTGGCCAGAAACGGCCTCACGTGTTCTCCTGGGTGATCTGGGGATTGACGATCTCCGTCGTTTTCTTCGCTCAGACCGCAGGCCACGGGGGAATTGGTACTTGGCCGACAGCTGTCACTGGGATGCTGACAATCTATATTGCGGTGTTGGCGTACTTGCGGCGCGCTGACTTGGAAGTTACCAAGACAGACTGGCTTTTTCTCGGGGCAGCCATCTCGGCCTTGCCGGTCTGGTTGTTGACCTCCGATCCGATGTGGGCGGTTGTAGTCTTGACGGTGGTGGACGTGGCAGGTTTCGGGCCGACCATCGGTCGCGCGTACCGACATCCCCACGGTGAAAGCGCGTTTTTCTTTGCGTTGTTCATCTTCCGCAATTTTCTGGTGATCCTTGCCCTGGAACGCCATTCGCTGACCACCGTGTTGTTTCCGGCTGCTGACGCGGCCGCTTGCTTGGTCCTGACCTGCACGTTGCTGTTTCGCCGTTCCGTGGTGGCCTTTCCGCCGGTGACCAGTCAAGCTTAGTGCTTATCCGAAGGGGACGAGATGCGAGATAGGTATTTATCGTCTTGTGTTTTTCCGGCACTTCGCAAAAGGTCAATTCCATGTCTCTACAAAGCACGGGACTCAGAACCTGTGGAGTTAATCAGGTGAGTCGTCGTACAAGCAAGCGCATCATGG
>CAXUHC010000305.1:0-1315 GCA_964250705.1 uncultured Chthoniobacterales bacterium
TCACCGCGGACGAAGGCCGCCCCTCCGGCCTCGACCGCACCCCGCAGGAGCGGGCGGCGGGCACCGGCCTGCAGTGAGTAAAAACCTGCCGCAGAAGGTTTGCGCGCAGTGCGGCCGACCGTTCGATTGGCGCAAGAAATGGGCGCGCTGCTGGGAGGAAGTGCGATTTTGCTCCGAGCGTTGCAAGGGCGAGGCCAAACGCTTGCGGCGACAGGCCGGGGTCACTGATCCGTGACCTAGAATCACGTCCAATACAGGATACGCGCCTGCGGCAGCCGCACGGCGATTTCCCGCTCGAAGAACGTGCGCAAAGCTCCCATCAGGTCGCGCGGGTAGACGTATTTCACGCCGCCGTACTTGTTGAATTTGCGCGCGCGCCCGGCTTCGTCGAGGTCGAGCGTGGTGTTCGGATACCAACCCTGGAGCACTTCCTTGCTGCCGGGGGTGAAACGGTGCGTGATCAATTCCACAGTCACGTCCGGGGCCCGGGACAGCGCGTCGGCGGCCTGAGCCAGCAACGCACCGTATTCCGTTTCCCAGTCGTCGACAGGCATGATCGGCGCGATGACCAGGCCGACCGGGTAGCCGCCCTCCAGGGCCAGCCGCCGCAACGCCGCGAGCCGGGCCGCAACGGGCGCGGTACCGCCTTCGAGTCGACGCGAGACCGGCGCGGCGTTGATGCTCGCGCGGCAACGCGTCCGCCCGCCATGCGGCAGGGTGAGCAGCCCCTCCACGGCGTCGAACTTGCTCACCCAGCGCAGGCGCGCGCCGCTGCCCTCGGGCCGCGCGCCGAACCAGCGGATGCACTCCGCCAAACTGCCTGTCAGGTGTTCGATGCCCAGCGGATCGGTGTAACACGAAACCTCAAAACTCGTCTCCACCCGGTCCGGGCGGACATAGCCAGCCAAGTTATCTAGAATGGCCGGCAGGTTGGCGAATACCCGTACGACGGGCGGACCGCTCAAACTTCCGGCGAGGTAGCAATATTGGCAATGCGCCGGGCAACCTTCGGCCAGGTGGAACTGCCAGTCCGCCGACGGGGGAATGGGCTGCAGCTTGAAAGCTCCCGGCGGCGCAGTCACGACCGCCAGCGTGGATTTACCCAGGCGATACGTTTCACGTTCGTCGGAGCCGCGCAATCCCGTGAGACGGTTGGCGGGCAACACTTCCACCGGCAGGTCGAGGGACTCCGCGCGTTCGCGGATGCGTTGACCGTGCGTTGCCGCCAGGGCCGCCGGGGTGAAAACGACCCGGCGGGGCATCCAGAGGCGGGACTTTTCGCGGGTGTCCGCACCGGGCAGAATAGGCGGCGCAT
>CAXUHC010000305.1:1325-4084 GCA_964250705.1 uncultured Chthoniobacterales bacterium
AAGATCGGCCACGAATAGGATACGTATGGCGGATCAGGATGGACTCAACACGGAGCCGCCAATTCACGATCATTTTTGTCTGCCGCCGGTGGATAAATGCCTCGTTGCGTGCTAGGTTGCGGGCACCCTCTATGTCGAATCCTTCCGCCGCCGAAGTGCGCAACGTGCACCTGCTGGGCTCTCGTCCCGGCAACGTCAAGAACCTACTTGGATTCCGCAAGGGCTTCCACAAAATCCCCGCGCTCTTGCCCGACTATTCCTTCGAGCGGCAGTTTCCGGCGGTCAGCGAACCGGACCTCGACCGGCTGGCGCGAGAACTCTTCGAAAAACTGCGGACCGCGCGCGGGTACAAGCGCAAGGAGATCAGTTTCAGTGTTGGCGCGCCCGACGCCACGCTGACGACCACCGATTTCACGCTCGACCTGCGCTACGAACTCGATCCGGCGGACCCTAGTGACTGTTTTCTCATCCACGACCTGCACACGATCCGTGACATCGCCGTGTTTGCCGACGGCAGCCTCAACGAGGTGTTTGCGGGGGTGTTCAACCGGGTGTCGTTGAAGTTCGGGGAATCCATCGATATGGAGGACCTGATCGACGAGTTGGAGGAGGCCCCGGGCGGCGCGGCCGGGCTGCGTTATCCGCCGGATTGCAGCGAGTGCGTGATCCAGCTCACCGGCTTCATGGGCACGGTGCGCGTGACCGCGCGCGAGCTGGAAGTGGTGAGTCCGGCGGGCGCGTCACCCGCGGAACTGGTCAAGGTGTTCGTCGAAGCCAGCGACACGCTGTCTGCCAACCCGACGTTGGAGAAGCTGATTCCGCGACGGAAGTAGAGCTTGGGCCACCGCGTCTCCGCGCCATCGGCGTACAAACCCAGGGTAGGGACGGCTCTCCGAGCCGGTCCCTAGCTTCTTTGGCAAAGAGTCGTCCAGGGGCGGGCCAGATTCTCCCGGCAAATGCAAAGGATCGGCTCGGAGAGCCGTCCCTACCTTGGACACGACCGGCCGCTTGGCGGCCTGTTCCGGCAAAGTTTACTTCGCTACCGGAGTCGCTTTGCGGGCGCGGGTCGTCGTGGTCTTTTTGGTGGTCGCGGTCGTGGTCGCCGCGGGGGGCGTGGCCTGGGGGAAGAGGGAAAAATTGTCGTCGAGATATTGGGAAACGTCCTTGGGGGTGAACGCCTGCTGCGGCAGGTCGGTGCGATTGACATCATCAACGCTCAAAGCCTCCAGGCGGTCGGTTCCTTCCACGATGTAAGGCGTCAGGAAGATCACCAACTCCGTTTTTTCGCTGGTCTTGGTCGTGCGCTTGAACAGGTTACCCAAATATGGAATGTCACCCAGCAATGGCACCTTGTTGACCTGCGAACTTTCCTGCTTCTGCATCAAACCGCCGATGACCACCGTCGTTCTGTCGGGCGTGACGACCACCGTTTCGGCGGAGGTTTTGTTGATCACCGGCGCGGCGAAGTTGGACGACACTTGCACCGTCTGGTTGGACAGTGAACTGATCTCCGGCGAAACGATCATTTCGACCGTTTTGTTGATCGTGATGAACGGCGTCACCCGCAGGATGATGCCCACGTCCTGGTAGGATACGTTCTGGATCGTGTTGCCCGTGTCGGTGACCTGGTTGCTCGTGGGGATCGGCACTTCCTGGCCGACGACGATGACGGCCTGTTGATTGTTGCGCGCGAGGATGCTCGGACGGGAAAGGATGGAAACCTTGCCTTTCTGCGCGAGGGCGTAGAGCGTGGCGGTCGCGTTTTGCGTGCTCAGACGGAAGAAGCCGCCGGTGGTCTGGTTGGCGAGACCGAAGTTGGACGACGGCCCGGCGAGGCCGCTGGTGGCGGCGCCGAAGGGCACGTTGTTATTCGTCGTGACGGTCGTCCGGTTGCCGCCCGTGGCGAGCGGGGTAGTGACGGTGGTTTGGGTCGTGGTGGTGGGCGAGGTCGTGGTGGTCGTGCCGGTGGTGCCGGTGGTGCCCCCGGTGACGGCCTGCACCGCGCTGGTGAGTAACTGCGTGCCGGCGGGCTGGCCGACGTTGAAAGCGTAGCTGCCCTCGACCCCGATGTCCGTGCTGTCGTCGAGGGTGACCTGCGCAAAGAGCACCTTGATCAGCACCTGCGGCTTGGGGCGGTCGAGGTTTTTGATGACCCGCATGATTTCGCCGTGCGTGTCCTCGTCGGCCACGATGACCAGCGAGCGGCTTTCCGGGTCGATCTGGATGAGGGCGTCGCCGAGCTGCGTGTTGTTGCGGTACTGGCGGGTGCTGGACGCGTTGCCATTGTTGGCGTTGGCGTTGGCATTGCCGTTGGCACCGCCGCCACCGGTGGCACGGTTCTGGTTGTTGTTGGCATTCGCACCGGTGCGGCCCTGGTTTGTATTGGTCTGAGCGAAGGTGGCGGCGGGCAGCCACAGTAGCACGGTGACCAGAGGAAAGACGCTAGGATGGAGGCGGCTCATGGGAAGGAAAATCGAAGTCTGCGACCGGGGGCTCACCGCTAACGCAGTCCACCCGAACGGCTGTTGCTGTTGCTGCCACTGGTGCCGAGCGAACTACTGAAGTCCGAGGTGGTGCCGTTCTGCAAACGCTGGGACAACGCCGTGCCCGCCGGGGATTGCGTGTTGCTCGATCCGGTCGTGCTCACGCTGTACATGCCGCGCAGAATCGCGGCGACGTTGTCCGGGTCCGCGTGCCCGAGCGTGTGCACGTACACGTGCTGCTTGCGCGTGTCGCTGGCGTCGAGCCGGCCCACGGTC
>CAXUHC010000306.1:0-4055 GCA_964250705.1 uncultured Chthoniobacterales bacterium
CCTTTTCAACCGTGTGCGCAAGGGCACCGCGTTCGGTGACCAAGCCTTGGCGGCAATCGCAACCCAAGTGGGGCTACCGAATTACAAATCGACCATTTCACTGCGGGAAGCGTACGCACAGGCGCATGTCGTGGGTTGGCGTGCCCTGAGCGCCGCGCAGCGGGAGGAAGTCTTCAGCGCCGCCCTGGAAATTGTGACGTAATCACGTCCTCTGAGAATGATATTATATGATAATATGATTTGGTCGTCATGTTTGCATTATGATCCCATCTTCACATGGTGTGACTACATGATGATATGATTGCGTTATAGCCCGATTGTATGATCGACACATGAAAAGATGATATGGACAAAAAAGCGTTGCTCGCGGCGGCCACCCGCAAACTCGAACGTCAGCCGACACCACCGGCTCATTTGGAATCGTCGCCTGCCGACGACACCACCGCGCCGCCGGCGCCAATGATCGAACCGGCCGCGACAAAAACAAAAGCGGCGGCGAGAAAAGTTCAGCCTGTAGTGAGCAAGGGGATTACTTTGCGTCCCGCCAACGTGGAAAAACTCGATAAGCTCGAGCTCTCCCTGCGCAAACAAGGCATCAAGGCTGGACACTCTGGTCTGATCCAGATCGCCATAGACCTGCTCGAAGACAATGCGCAGCTCGCTGCCGCATACCGGGAACTTTTGAAACTCGACCTGCGGCTCAAGTGACGAGCCTGCGAGGGGCTTTCGGTCTCTGTGGAAGGGGAGGGGAGAAACACACGCAAGCGCCCGGACAATTCACGCAAAAGTTGGACGGCACCGGATGGAAAAGGCTAACCTGCCGGGATGGCCAAGCCGAAAACATCCAAAAAGCCATCCGTTCCGGATTTGCCCGAGCAGAGCTTGCAGGCGGCGCAACAGCGCGAGTTGCCCCTCTTCGATGGATTCTTCTCGGCGGACAAGAACGAATCGCGCACGTTCGAGATTTTCGATGCGCTGCCTAAATATGTGTACGCCAAGGTGCGCAAGGCGAAAGATCTGACCCCCATTACGAAGACGATCACCCTGCGCCGCCGCAATGAAGCCGGCAAGCAGGAAGAGTTGCAGGTTCAGGTGACACTTTCAGCGGCTGTCATCAAAGGGCAGGATGGGACCGGTCAAGCCATCTACCCTGGCGCGCGAGAAGAGTTGGTCGAACGCGCCATCCGTAAGCTCGCGGTGCAGCAAGTCGTTAACACCGGGCTGCACACGGTCCCCCAGTCGGGCGCGCAGATCATTCGGGTCAGCTTCACGCTATACCAACTGCGCAAGGAACTTACCTCGCAAGGCCATGGCTTCAAGGTGGTGGAACTCAAGGAAGCGCTCGAAGTCTTGAACAAGGCGACCGTCAATTTGGCGTGCTCCAAGGATCGAACCTTACACGGCATCAGCTCGGCCGTTTTCAGCAATTATACTTACGTCTACGATGAAGACGACGAGAGTGGCCAAGGCTCCAAAGTTTCCGTCGACTATCACCCTTTGGCCACCCAGGCGATTATCAACCTGGCGTTTTACCCGATCAATTATCAGCGGGTGATGAGCATGGCCAGTCCCCTGGCTCGGTGGCTCGCCACACGCTTGAGTCACCGGTTTCGGCAGGCGACCAAGACTGCCTTCGTCGACGGCGGAAGTTACCAGATCTCACTGGAGACAATCTTGAGCGAAAGCGGCATCGCCAAGGCAAGTCGGCTGCGCGACAACGTAGCGACGGTGCGCCAAGCGCTGACGCAGATGGTCAAGGAAAATGTCCTGCATGCGATGCGCCCGTACCAGGAGGATTTGAGCTACGCATCGACGAAAGGTCGCAAAAAGGTCACCGATGTGGTGTGGCAGCTGTTCCCGTCGCGGCAGTTCGCCCAGGAAATTATCCAGGGCAATGTTGAAATGAGCCAGTGGCGCAGCAAACATCAAAGTCCTAAAAAGCCGTTGGGCACAAGCGGGTTAGAGACCGGAATGTTAAGGCTGAGTTGACGGCGCATTTCGGGGGAACAAGCCGCGAAAGTTGTGCGATCTACAGCGCAGTGACCTTTTGTGCCCAATTCCCTGCTGCCTTGGACTTGGGGGGAACAAGCCGCGAAAGTTGTGTATGGCCGGGGGAGATTGGCGCGAAAGTTGATGCGGCTGGCACTTCTTTACCCTCCTGTACCGCTGGCGGAGCCAGCTTTCCCCGCGCGTAGCGGGGTGGCGCGGAGCGCCGGGGGCGCGTTTGGTTTCGGAGCTTGCGTAGAAACCATCGTTTATTGCGGCGCTCTGCGACGCCTTTGATTAAGGGTTAAAGGGATAAAGAAAGGGATACGGATGTGAATAAGTCCACGTCAGACCCTACGCATGAACGACTTACGCCGACGATTATGTGATCTTTCGCGTGAGATTCCCCTGAAAAACGGCCTTCTTACGCGCCGTGTTCCCCTCAGAGGCTGCAAGGGTGCCGCCCACCGCGCCGATTTCCCCCTACCAAAAACCCGGCCTGCGCGGGGACGCGCTGACTTTCGCGCGTTTTTCCCCTCACTACCGCAATCTTACGCGCCGATTTCCCCTGAGCTTTCTGACGTTTTCCCCGGTTTAGCGCGAGTTTCCCCTGACCGATCCGATCGCGCGACCTCATGATCGGCGGGATCAGCGAACCTGCACGCATCTTTCGCGGGTGTTTCCCCCTAAGACTGTTCACGGCAACCTCAAGATCAAGCGGCCTGCGCGTGGCCGCCGGCGTTCCAAAGCCGTTCCAGGTCGGCCGGCGACTGGAGGTTAAAACGGCGCAGGAACTCTCCGGTGGTCATCCACACGGTCCGTCCGGTTTCGCCGGCTTTCCGGCAGTCCACCAGCCCCAGGTGCTGCAGCCGATGCACGACTGCACGTCGGTCCGCGGTAAAGTAGCCGTTGATCTCCGGCAGACTGAGCGGCTGCTTGAACGCAATGCACGCGAGCACTTCTAGTCCGGCGGTGCTCAGGGGGCCTTGTTCTTCGTCCGGGTCGGCAACGTCGCCCGTCGAGT
Source organism: uncultured Chthoniobacterales bacterium (assembly GCA_964250705.1). Lineage (GTDB taxonomy): Bacteria > Verrucomicrobiota > Verrucomicrobiia > Chthoniobacterales > SZAS-18 > CAHJWO01. The sequence goes on from CAXUHC010000306.1 coordinate 3,011, forward strand.
CACGCCTGGTTTGTTCTGTGACGGCGGTGAAGTAGTCGCGCAAGACAGTGGGACGTACCTCGGCCGTGGTGATCCGGACGCTGCCGGCACGGATATCGAGCCGCAGGCCCATCTTCTCCAGCTTCTGGCTGGTTTTGAGAAGCACCTGCAACAGCTCAAATCCCGCGACGCTGGCCGCCGCACGTACCGTGGCGTCCGGCTCGTGGACGAAGAGTTCGCGCAACTTCTCGCGCAGATTCTCCAGAGAAAACTCCCGGCCGCTGACAAAGAGCAACTGCACGACCGCCCGCTCCAAAAATGCGCTCTCGCTCGAGGTCATGATCTTTCGCGGCTTCCTCCCGTTACGATTCTGCGTCCACTCAACGCCGGCAAGCTCCCTCCCAGCGCGTCCATGGTGCCTCGGGTGTGCTCCGGGGCGACATGCGTGTACCTGGCGGTGGTGCGGATGTCGCGGTGCCGCAACGCCTCCTGTACCTCGCGCAGGTTCTTGCCTTGATCGTTGAGCAGGATGGTCGCGGCACTGTGCCGTAGCCCGTGGGCGGTCAGGACCGTTTGCAGCCGCAGGTCCTTGCAGGCGCGGCCGAGGTGCGCGTTGAAGCTCTGGTTGGTGTACGGCTCGCCACCGGGACCGGCGAACACGTACTCGCTGCGGCAAAACTTGAGCCCCCGCGCGGCGAATACCTTCATGCCCCGGTGCTGCTCCTGGATCGTGCGCCATTCACCTAAAACCTCGGAGAGGACTGCGTTGACCGGAAGGGTGGAATGCACGCTGCCTTTGCCCTTGATACGCAGCGCCACGATCCGCCCGCTGCCATCGAGCAGGCAGTCGTTCCAGCGCACGTTCGCGATCTCCGAGTACCGCGAGCAGGTGTAGAAGAGCGCCGCAGCCAAGTGGTACGTCAGACTTTCGCCGTAGGTCGCCTGCTGCTGGTTCAGGAAGTCGAGCAGCCGGGCCAGATCATGCGCCTGCAAATAGCCGACGGCTGGGGTGCTGCCGCTTTTGGGCGGCTTGATCTTGGCGAAGGGGTTCGGCCGATCCCACTGT
>CAXUHC010000307.1:0-4051 GCA_964250705.1 uncultured Chthoniobacterales bacterium
GGGGCGCGGCACGCGAACGTGGTCGAACCAGACGCGGCCGTTATCCACGCCGTTGAGACCGAGCTTTTCGCCATTGTCTTCCAGGCGGATACCCGGCAGCGGGTGGCCCTGCTCGTCGCGGATCGGCACGACGAAGGCGTGAACGCCGTGGCGTTCGCCGCGCGTTTCGAGCTGGGCAAACACCGTGGCGATCTTGCCGTGGATGCCCGCGTTGCCGATGTAGTTTTTACCGGCGGTGAACGTCGGCGAATGCAGGTCGAACTCTTGTTTGGCCGGGTCGTAAACCGCGACCGTTTCAAGGTCGCGCACGTTGGAGCCGTGTCCGATTTCGGTCATGGCAAAACAGCCGGGCAGCTCGACCGTCGCCGTGGCCGGGAGGTACTTGCGATGATGGTAGTCGGTCCCCAGCCGCAACACGCTGCCGCCCCACAGGCCGAACTGCACGCCGAACTTGATGACGAGCGAGATGTCATGGAAACCCAGCGTCTCGAACGCCGCCATGAACGCCGCAGTGTCGTCCTGGCCGCCCACGGTTCTCGGCAGGCAGAGCAGACCGACCCCCTGGCGGGCGATTTCCTTCATCCAGGCGAGCACTTTTTCGCGCAGGCCTGCGGTGTCCGTGCCCGCGTAGTAGCGGAACGCGGGTTGCGACAAAATCTCGCGCATCCGGTTCTTGATCGCGGCCTGGTCGCCGTCGAGCAGGCGCTGCATGGCCGCCGGATCGAAGCTCGGGGTTTCCGGCGCGATGGGCGGGTAGCCGCGCAGCCAGGGCTCGTCGATGGGCGACTGCCCGGCGCGGGGATCGGCTGCCGTACCCGGAGCCGGGTCGCCCGTCGCGGCGGAGCGCGCTTGAGCGGGCGCGTGGACGTTGGTTTCTTCGGTGGCTAGAGGTAACATGAGCAGGGAAAATTTAGGAAAAAACTTCTGTCATTCTTCGGCTCCGTTTCACTCCGCTCAGGATGACAGAAAAGTGAAGTCATGGTGGATTAAGGGATCAAACCGTAGCCAACGCCGGTTCCTGCTGCCGCTCGACGGGCACCGCGAGCTTCGGCGGCGCGTAAAACTTCCCGCCGCTCTCCACGAGTTCGCGCAAGCGTTTGCACGGGCGGTAGTGCGCGCCCGCGCCGGCGGCGAGTTCGCCCAACCGGCGCACGATTTCCGGCAGTCCGCGTGAGTCCGCGTAACGCAGCGGCCCGCCCCGGAACGGCGCCCAACCCGTGCCCATGATCATGCCGAAGTCCACGTCCTCGGGGGCTTCCACGACGCCTTCTTCCAGCACGCGCGCGCCCTCGTTGACCATCACCAGCGCCATGCGGTCGCGCAGGAAAGCGTCGTCCTCCTGACCGGCGACTCGCGGCCGGAACACGCTCGACATTTCCGGGTTGAGCGGCAGCAGGGCATCGTCCTTCCTGCCTCCGGCATACGCATAGAAACCCTTGCCCGCCTTGCGGCCCAGCCAGCCTTTTTCGATCATTCTGGTGATGATCGAACCGGTCGCGCCGTCGGGCGGCATGGAGCCGGGCAGCCGCACGCTCAGGTCGCGCGCGACGTGGTTGCCCACGTCCAGCCCGACCTCGTCCATCAACCGCAGCGGCCCCATCGGCATCCCGAAGTCGAGCATCACGCGGTCAATCGTCTCGACGTCGTAGCCCTCGTCGAAGTACAGGCGCATCGCCTCGCTCATGTAGGGCAGCAGCACGCGGTTGACCAGGAACCCCGGCGAGTCCTTGACGATCACCGGCAGTTTGGCGATGCCCTTGACGTAACCCAGCGCCGTGTTGAGCGTCGCCGCGTCCGTCTGCGCGCCGCGCACGATCTCGACGAGTTGCATTTTGTGCACCGGGTTGAAAAAATGGATGCCGACCACGCGGCCCGGCTGTTGCAGGCCGTCGGCGATGCTGTCGATGCTCAGTGCCGAGGTGTTGGTGGCGAGGACCGTCCCGGCGGGGGTCTGTTTTTCCAGCCCGGCGAAAATCTTCTTTTTGAGGTCCAGTTTTTCGACGGCGGCTTCGATGACGAGGTCGACTTCCTTCATCGGCACGTCCGTCGCCGTGGGCACCACGCGGTCGTAGCCCGCCTGCGCGTCGGCCTGGGTGAACACCCGGCGCTTGGCGGCGTCCTGGAAAATCTTGCTGATGGCTTGCATCCCCTTCGACAACGCCCCGGGGTTGATGTCCTTGAGCAGCACGCGCAGGCCGCGCCCGGCGGACCACTGCGCGATGCCCGCGCCCATGAGCCCCGCGCCGATCACGGCGATTCTCCTGACCGGGGCGGCTTTCGCGTCGCCCGGCCCCTGCGTTTTCTTGGCGCGTTCCTGGAGGAAGAAGATGCCCATCAGGTTGCGGGCGGCTTCGGTCTTGGCCAGTTCGACGAAGGCGTTGCGTTCGAGCCGCATGCCCTCCGCTTCCGACACGCCCAACGCCGCCGTGGCGACCTCGATGGCGCGGGTCGCCGCCGGGTAGTTGCCGCGCGTTTTTGCGAGCGCGTTCTTGCGGGCGATGGCCGCGACGGCTTGGCGGGCGAGCGGGTAATTCGTCAACGGCGTGCCGAGGGAAGGACGCTTGCCGCGCGCGAGCATGCGTTCCGCCGTGGCGAGCATTCCCTCGGGATAGGCGATGTCGTCCACCAGCCCGGCTTTCTTCGCGGGGACTCCGGCGAGCTGCTTGCCGATGAGAATGATTTCCAGCGCCTTGGGCAGACCGACCAATCGGGGCAGGCGCACGCTGCCGCCCCACGCGGGCAGGATGCCGATCTGCACTTCCGGCAGGCCGAGCTTGGTGCCCGAATCGTTGCAGGCCACGCGCCAGTCGCAGGCCAGCGTCAACTCCAACCCGCCGCCGACGCAGACGCCCTGGATCGCCGCCACGGTGGGGACCGGGAGCCCGGCAATACGGGCGAAAGTGCGATGGCCGTTGTCGATGATGCCGCCGAGGCGTTCGTCGGTCATGGGGCCGCTCGTGAAGCCGTGCAGGTCCGCGCCCGCGATGAAGATTTTGCCCTTGGCGGAGAGGAAGATCACGCCCTGCACCGGGCCATGTTGGGTCTGTGCTTCGAGGAAGTCGAGGTGGGCGTTGAGTTCCTCAAAGGTCGTCGTGTCGAAGATGTTCGCCACGGAGTCGCGGCGGTCGAAGGTCAGCACGCAGACGCCGTCGGTGCGGACCTCGCGGCGGATGTTTTGAAAGTCGGTCGTCATGGGAAGAAAAGGATGAAGGATGAAGGATGAAGGATGAAGGCGGGGAAAAGACGGAAGGACGGCGCGGACTTTTGGAAAAAGGCAATATTCATCTTTCTGCCTTCATCCTTCATCCTTCATCCTTTTTCACACCCGCTCCACCCACAGCGCGCCGCCCTGCCCACCGCCGACGCAGAGGGAAAGGAGCGCGCGCCTGGCTTTGCGGCGATGGAGTTCCTTGAGGCCGGTGAGGACGAGACGCGCGCCGGTCACGCCGACCGGATGGCCCAACGCAATCGCGCCGCCGTTGACGTTGAGGATCTCGTCGGGAATTTCTCCCAGGGCGCTGTCGCGGCCCAGCTTTTCGCGGCAATATTTCTCGTCGCGCGCGGCCCGCTGGCAGCCGATGACCTGCGCCGCAAACGCCTCGTTGATCTCGATGAGGTCGGCGTCCTTGATGCCCAGGCCATAGCGTTGCTCGGCCTTGTGGATCGCGTACACCGGGCCGAGGCCCATGCGCGTCGGGTCGCAGCCCGCGTACTGAAAGCCGACCAGCTTGCCCAGGGGCGTCAGGCCGCTGGCCTTGAGCGCCTTTTCGGTCATCATCAGAAGCGCCACCGCGCCGTCGGTGATCTGCGACGCGTTACCCGCCGTCACCGAGCCGCTGACGCGCTCGAACACCGGCTTGAGCTTGGCCAGCGCTTCGGTGGTCTGGCCTTTGCGGGGGCCGTTGTCCTCGTCGATGTACGCCTGGCCGTTGCGGACCTTCGGCAGGTAGACCGGCGTGATTTCCTCCTTGAGCTTGTCCTGCGCGGCTACCGCCTTGAGGTGCGAGCCGAGCGCAAATTTGTCCTGCTCCTCGCGCGTGATGGAAAAATC
>CAXUHC010000308.1:0-1204 GCA_964250705.1 uncultured Chthoniobacterales bacterium
ACAAGGAGGCGTTGATCCAAGAGCTTTGCGCAGCGGATTTCGTCGCTTACAGCCGCACCCTTCAACAGGCCGAGCGTGTGATTGATCCGCTGCTGCGACTGCGTAAAATCGCCCTGGCTTACCTCGACTTCGGGCTTTTGTACCCTGCCCAATATCGTTCGATGTTCATGACTCCAGCGGGCGTCGACAACCAGCAGCATCCGGTGAGCACCACGGCACCAAAGACGGATATTTCTGCGCAACAACCAGGTCCCGCCGCGACCAACCCATACGATTTTCTGCACACGGCGGTTTTCAAAGCCATGGCTGCAGGTTGTTTCAAATCACAATACCGGGACGTGGCGATGATCGCTCAAGTCATCTGGAGCGGTCTGCACGGGGTCATCTCGCTGCATCTCGTTCGGTCACGTTACTCGTCCGTGGCGTGGCGTCCGGTGCAGGCGGGAGCGGAAATGATGATCGAATGCCTGCTGGCTGGGCTAACCCATGCCGAGCCGAGATGAATTGCACGGCCACTGGCCTATCGGTCAACCGATGCTCAACGCCTCTTCGTAGCAATCCTCCAACGCTCGCAAACGACCATCCAAACCAAAGTTTGCGGCCACGTTTTTCACCGCCATCGACGAAAGCTCGGCCAGCAAGTCTGGATTAGCCGTCAAACGCAACACGGCAGCCGCCAATGCATCGGGAGATCGTTCAGGCACCAGCAGGCCGTCAATCCCGTCCGTGACCGCTTCGGGAATGCCGCCATGAAACGTGGCCACCGGTGGCAGTCCGGTGGCCATCGCTTCGAGCAGAGCGTTGGGCACCCCTTCCCTGTCGCCGAACTCCGTCGTCTCGCTCGGGTGCAGAAACACGTGCGCCTGCTGATACAACGACTGCAACTCCCCCGGCGAGCGCCAGCCGAGAAACCGTACGCTCTCGCCGAGATGCAGCCGATCAGTCATCAGCCGCATCTCGTCGGCCAGCGGTCCATCGCCCGCGAACCATAGCTGCGCGTTCGGCCAGACGTCCGCCACCCGGCGCATCGCTTGCAACGTGGACGACGCCCCCTTCTTGCCGATCAGGCGGCAGGCTTGCAGGAAAATCCAACGACCATCTTCCGGGGGGCGGCGGACCGTGGCCGCAAGACGATCCAACGGAATCGCGGTGCGGTTGAGACGCAATTTGACGGTCGGGCAGCCCATCTCCGCCAGGCGGTCCA
>CAXUHC010000308.1:1214-4050 GCA_964250705.1 uncultured Chthoniobacterales bacterium
GACTGACTACGCCCCAGGATCAGTCGCGCCTCCGCGAACACCTCGGCAAGCGTGGCCGGGTCGCTCGCTCTGTACATATCTTCGCGGACGTCTGCCCCGTGAAAACTGACGATCACCGGGCCGCCCCAGCGCCGGAGCATCGGCAAATATTTAACGGCTTTATGTCCGTAGTACACGTGCGCCAATCGAGGCTGATACTGGCGTAACAGATCGACGAGATTATAAGGGTCGTCGTACACCGGCGGCGGCGGTGGCGCCGGTGGTTTCGGCCTTTCGGGCGGCGGCCACTGCTTCAAGAGGTGTTTATAGTAAAAACGGCGGATAAAGTTCCCGCGCTCGCGCTGCTTGCGCCGCTTGGTGCGGATCTCGGGCGGCGGCTTTTCCATGACTACCACCGGGTCAAACGGAAACTGGTCGCCATGGACCCGGCGCTCGGTCAGGACCACCGTGCGGTGACGTTTTAGGCCGTTGATCTGCCGGTAGACGCTCTGCATTTCCGGCTTGAGGAAGGTGCCGCACAAACTGGCTACCAGCGGCTTGCCGAAAAGTGTGGTTCCCATGACGGCAGCTCGCCCTCAGCTCGCGCGTTCCCGCGCGCCGTCGAGAACTCTCTTGTATTGCAATTCCAAATGTTTGATTTGGGCATGCTGCTCGAAATTTGCAATGATTTCTTCGGAAGCCTCGCGTCCCATTTTCGCCCACAGATCGCCTGACTCCGTCAGCTGCCGCAACGCTTCGCAGAGCGCGCGGGGATCTTTCTCTGGGACGAGCAGACCGGTGCGGCCGTTTTCAACCGCCTCGGGGATACCGCCGTGCAACGTCGCTACCACGGGCAGCCCGCTCGACATGGCTTCAAGCATGGAATTCGGAATCCCCTCCTGGTTGGCATCGGCCATCAATTCGCTCGGGTGGAAGAAGATGTGCGAGGCGATGTAAAGCTGGTACAGCTTGTTTTGGCTGAGAAAACCAGGGAAACGCACGCTTTTGCCGAGGCCAAGTTTGGCAGCCCAGATTTTAAGTTCATCGCGCATCGGCCCGTCTCCGGCGATGACGAAAGTGGCGTTTGGATGCAACTCGCGGAACAGCGCGAACGCCTGAAGCGAGGTCACCAGACCCTTTTTCGGGATTAAACGGCACGCCTGCACGAGTTGCCAGCGGCCTTCGCCGGGCGGCACCCGCTTGACGAAGGGAAACTGTTCCAGAGGCACTCCCGTGCGGTTGAGCGCCAGCCGCTCCGGTGGACAGCCCAGCTGGAGAAGTTGGTCGCGCAGGGAGTTCGAACGCGCCAATACCAGCGGCACGGTCTGGAGCATCTCCCGTAATTGCGCCTCGTAACCGGGCTGATGTTCCCGCACGGTGATGTCCGCCCCGTGAAAAGACACCAGGCAGGGCTTGTCCCACGCCTTGATAAACGGCAGCAGGTGCACCGCCGTGTGCCCGAAATAAATGTGCATCAACTGGGCTCGCCGCCGCCGAAGGATGCCGTCGAGCACCTGAAACTCGCCCCGGTAAACCACCGCTTCCTTGCGCAGAACGTATTTCAGATAGAAGCGCCGCAGGAAATTCTTGGTCGGTTTGCCTACCAGTTCGACATCTTCAAAAGGATAACGGTCCGCGTTCTGACGCGTCCTGGTCATGACAAACGTCTTGAACATGCGCAGGCCCGTTACCTGGCGATAGATGTGCGCCATCTCACGCTTGAGAAACGTGGTGCAATAGGTGGCGACTACGGGCGGCTCGGACATAGGGAAATCAGCACGCGGTTATCAAAGGGACGAACACGGTTATCCTGATTTTGCATCGGGGGGAGGCTAAAATCGGCGACGGGGAGGCAACGCGGAACGGTCTCCGCGCGAAGTCATTCGCCGGGAACGGACCTACGGATGCGCCGGATCATCCCCCGGGCGCGTTTGCAGGCGGTTGGTTGGGCACGGGCATTCCAGCCAGTTTGTGGCGGAGGGCGGAACGCAGGTCGTCCAGCCCTGTAGCCGAGGACGCGCTGATGGGGATCACTTCGAGCTTGGGGTGGCGCGCCCGGAACACCCGCAGATTCTCCTCGGCGTCCGGCAAATCCATCTTGTTGGCGACCGCGATCCAGGGCACCTCGGCGAGTTGCCGGTCGTAGAGCGATAGTTCCTGGCGCAGACTGGCGAGATCTTCCAGCGGATGGCGTCCCTCGCTGCCTGCGATGTCCAGCACGAACACCAGCAGGCGGCAGCGCGTGATGTGCCGTAAAAACTCGTGACCGAGGCCGACGTTGCGGTGCGCGCCTTCGATCAGCCCGGGAATGTCTGCCACCGTGATGCGTTCGTAGGTGTCGGGAAACTCCATCACGCCCACGATGGGATGGAGGGTGGTAAATGGGTACGGCGCAACCTTGGGTTTCGCGGCGGACAGGCAGGTCAACAGCGTGGACTTTCCGGCGTTGGGGTAGCCGACCAGTCCGGCGTCGGCGATTTTGCGCAGTTCGAGATAAAAAAATCCCTCCGTGCCCGCCTCGCCCGGATCGGAACGCGTCGGGGCCTGGTTGCGCGAACTCTTGAAGTGAACGTTGCCGCGTCCACCCCGCCCTCCCTTGCACAACACGTACTCCTGCCCCGCTTCGGTAAGATCGGCCAGCAGTTCGAGTTCGCCTTCCTGGAATTGCTCTGGCGGAAGCGGCAGCTTGGCGTGGTCGGACGCCTCTTCGGGTTCGACCGCTGCCCGGCGGGCGATGGTCTGCCCCTCCGGCAGTTTGTAGACCTGCGTACCGATGGGAATCAGCACGATCTTGTTTTCCATCGACTTGCCAAACTTCTTCTTGCCTTGGCCCCGCCCCCCGTCCTGGGCACGAATC
>CAXUHC010000309.1:0-4024 GCA_964250705.1 uncultured Chthoniobacterales bacterium
CTGAGGATGTGAAGGCCGGCGGCGGACAGGTTTCCCGTTGTTACATGGTGACCAACCGCCCGCTCGGTCCGGGTGCCAGAAAACTTTTGTCTCCCAAAGCGTGTCTTACCGACATCGCCAAGCAGAGTACCCGGGATATCCTCAAAAAGATGAACGCTATTGATCAGATGCCCATCACAAAGTGGCGTCAATCTTTGGAAGGCTTCGCCGCACGCTACGGCGCGTTCCCACCGGAAATTGAAGTAGGTGTTGGACAAATTGTCGGCCAGATGTTCCAGCAGGGTGCGAATCCACTGTCGAAACCGTCGTTGAGCCTGGCGGATCTAGTGGAGGCCTTTACTGGGGCCGGTGACGCCCGCCCTCTGGTTCGCTCCGAGATGGGCGGCCGGATGAAACGCGAACTCCGGCGGCTTTCGCCTGACGGAGGCGGCCGACTTGTGCGACGCGAGATCCTTGACCGCGTCGGCAAGGATGCGCCCGACCGCGCCCTGATTGTCTTCGCGGGACGAGGCGGGATGGGCAAAACCGCCAGTTTGTACGCTTGGGCCGAAGAGTTGTCGAAGACGGACGCGGGTCCAGTTCAACCGGTGGTCGCGGCGACCACCGCGCGTGTTCTTCCCGACGATTGGTCGGACAACCTGCTCTCCGAGTGGCAGAATTCGCATGCCACCGGACGCGAGAAGATCGGATTCGCTCGGCTTGCGGCGCGCCTGAGGATCGCGAACCCGCACTTGCAACCCCCTATCCTGCACGTCTGCTTGGACGGATTAGATGAACACGCAATCGACTCGTCGTATAAAAAGACGGTGGGCAGGGTCGTCGGTTGGTTCTTGGAGCAGGACCACGATTGCCGTGCGGGCAAGTCCATCCCGGTGGCACGCCTCGTCGTGACCTGCCGCGACAAAGCGCAATTTTCGAAGGACTGGCTCCCAAACGCCTCGGGTTTTCGTGGCGATAGGGCAGACCTGCCGCCGATATTCGAATTCGAAGCGTTTTCCGAGAGCGAATTTGCCGCCGTCGTGCACGCCAATCTGTCTTCTTCGCTGCAAGGACGACTGCTTACCCGTGGGGCCAGTGTCCTTGCGCGCGGGGCGGTGACAGGTTTGTTGGACGACGGCCCAGTGGACAAGTTCGGGCCAGCAGTCAGGCCAGCTTCCGAGGAGGTAATCACCGTCTTGCACGACCCCGCAATGTGGCGGTCCTTTCTCGAACTCAGCGATCAGGCCCGTGAGGCGGTCATGGACAATGACCAGCAAGCTCTGCGGCAGTTGGGAACACTTTTCGTGGACCGCTTCTGCGACAAGCTGGAGAGAAGAACGAGCCTGAAGAAAAAGGAAGTCCTGCTGACGCTGCACAGCATCGCGATTGCCTATCGAGGTCGTTCCAGAGGATATTTGACGGTCAAAGATTGGACGCAAGCGGCAAGTGCCCCGGCGATTCTCGACGCTTCGCAGATCCGGGAACTTCGATCCGAAGCCATCTCCGGCGGACTCGTTGACGATAACGCTGTATTGGAGTGGCAGTGGCGGAACAGCATCATCGAAGATAGCCTGCTCTCCTCCCATGACACGCCATGAACAAGGCTGAACGCAACAATCTGCGAGCAAAAGCCGCGCGTGCTTCTAACTTGGAGGAAGTCAACGCCGTGCTGACGCGCGTCGAGTCTGCCATTCAGGAAGGCGGTCTGTCCTACCAAAATGGCAGCGGCGTTCTGCTGAGCATCTACGCGACCGCGCGACGTTTATCCGAAGATCAACCGGAGACCGGGTGGGGTTTTCTCTTCGATAGCCTGCTTCCGCTGTACGTGCGGGCCGGCAGAGCCAAGAAGTTGGAGAAGCGCCTGGAACTCCATCAGTGCCGCGAGCTGGCAGAGGAATGGCTGAATGCTTACCGCGGCGACGATGCACGTGTGCTGCTCGAACGTGCTATGGGCTATCTCGCCGCCTATCTTGATCCACGGGACCGAGCCGTCTTCGAGCGCGCGTGCTGGGCGATCCAGAGCATCGGCTACCGAGAAGACGGCATGCTTGCAAAGCTGCGCGCCTTGCTCGTGGAACTGCCCGGCGTGCAAGGCGACGAGGTGCTACGCGCGATCGTGGACATGGGTGTATCGGCCGCCGAGCAGCCCGCCTTGCGGCAGGAGCTCCACCGCCGCGTGCGTCGTCGCCTGAACTACCCCCTCATCCATGTCCTGCGTGCACTCGCCGACGAGAGCACTTTCGAGTTGGTGTTTGGTGCCAAGCCCCCGCGTCCGGTCGCCAAGGCCAAAGCGGGTGACCTTTACACGTTGATGAGCGTGCTTTCCCATATTGCCGAGCGCACGGGGGCAGGACCGCTCTGCGACCGGGTTGTCCAAGCCATCGAGCGACTCTACCGACAGCATCCTGACGCCGTGGGCTCCAGCGTGTACCTGGGAGGTTACCTCCTGCCCCATTGCGATAGCCCGGAAGCCGTCCGCTTCATCGCCACCCTTGTAGCCCGAAAAGAGGCAACCGAGAGTAAAACTACGCATGCGCTCTGGTTGCTCAACCATCGCCTGCGCGCGTGCGTCCGGCCAGCCCAACAAGCCGGCATGGACGGGGCACTCGGCTCGGAAGCGTTGACGGCCCTGCAAGTCGAAGCGTTGCGACCAAGCGTTCACGTCGAGGGCGGGGCCACGTTCGAGGGAAAAGCGAAGCGGTGTGCGGTCGATACGGCACTGACCTTCGGGGCGGAGGAGGCCTTGTCGTGGTTCGAACCAATCCTGAACACCGAAAAGAACATCTTTGTCCTCCACGATCTCATGGAGACTTATGCGGCCTTCCGCTTTATGCCGCTCCCGACCAAGATCAAGGAGTGGGTGACAGAGAAGAAAGATGCGCGCGACCCAGACCCGCACGCGGAATGGATGATCCGAACGGCGGCCACGATGGTCGCCAGGAGCACCTGCAGCGAAGAGGCCTTCGAGGTTTTGCTCCATCCCGGCTTCACCATGGAGGGTGATGTCATGCGTTCCACGGTGGACGGCTTGGCCGACGTAGCCTTGATGCGCTCGGAAGGTTCTGCGAACTCAGCTGGTCCGATTGTTACCCGGCTTTTGGCTACCTTGGCTGCCGAGCCTATCCCACCCCAGGCTTCTGCGGTGTGCCACTCCCTCCTTCTCCAAGCTATGGCAGGCCATTTGCCGGAGGCGTTGTGGGAAACTCTCGTAGCCCACGCAAAAAACGAGAGGCTGAAGACCTACCCGCGCAGCCAACTTGTTGCCGCACTGGCGTTTTTTCCCGCCGTTCGTCACTCCCAAGAGACGCTGCGGTGGCTCGGCCAAATCGCCGCAGATTACGACGATTGGTTGGGTTGGCGGGCTTTGGAGACCCTGGTGCAACTTGGAGCGGTGACTGATATGCCGGGCGACCTCCCGAAGAAGTTCGGACTAAGGAAAAACGGAGCAGGATGGGTCTGGCGGAAGGATGAGCCCCAGCTTCAGTGGTCGACCGGGATGGTGGCGCAGCTTTACAAGCAGCAGCCTCAAGAGTTCGCCTCAGCGGTGAAAGCCATTCTCCGCGAAGGTGACTTCGCGCAAGCCGCACAGTTGCTTCCCGATCTGGTGACGCCGCCCGATCCTGCGGTGGTGCAAGCGTTGGTGGACCGCATCAAGAAAAGCAATACGCCGCGCACCATTGAGTTCGGGCTGTTTCTGTACTTGGGTCGTTTGGCTCCAGACCGGCTCGTCAGCGAAGATTGGCCAGCGACGTGGAACAACTGGCGGGCGGAATCTCGCGTGGACTTGGCCGACGCAGTGTGTCGCTGCTGGCCGAAAAGTGGTTTTTCGGCAGAGGCGGGGTTGCGCCTCCTCGTGCCACTGCTCGGCGACGGACACTATGGCGTCCGCCGTTCTGCCGCCCGTGCCTTGGGCCGTATCGTACCTGAGGTGCTCCTCGACTTTTGCAGCGGCTTGGCGCATTCGGATCGAATCACCGACCGGATGCGCGCGGCCGAGCTTTCCGTCTGGACGCCTACAGCCGACCGCGGCAGCGCGTGGCATCTG
>CAXUHC010000310.1:0-453 GCA_964250705.1 uncultured Chthoniobacterales bacterium
GATCGTCCCTGGAAGCTACGGACGACGTTTCCGATCTGCTGGACATGGTTGCTCCGCGCCTGGTTATCCAGGAGGCACCGAAACAAACCAGCGACGCGGCCAGGCCAGCTTTCCTGCCGTTGCCAGGGTCTGTTTTATCCGCGCGGAAAAGTGGTGCCATCACACTGCGGCTCTACGAACAAAAGATCGAGGCAGCGGGTTTCGTAGATGGCACGGTCGCCAGAGTCTCTCACTGAAAAGCAGGATTTCCGAACACCCCCTTTCGTTCCCGGGTCACACCGGGAAACAAGGAAATGAGAGAAACCGAAAGTCTCCCGCGAAAGCTGCTCGAGGTCGATTTTGGAAACCGCCGCAGGGTTATCCAACGTATTGAAGGTCCTATGATTTATCGATTCGATCAAATTACCGTCGATCTCCCGGAGTCGAACGGTCCCAATCCGAATGCCGCCGCCG
>CAXUHC010000310.1:463-2356 GCA_964250705.1 uncultured Chthoniobacterales bacterium
CAGGAACTGCTCGGAGGCAAGTTCGGCGAAATGTCCACGTTGATGAACTACACGTTCCAGTCGTTCAACTTCCGTGGCAAAACCAAGGTCCGTGCGTTTTACGACCTGATCTCCAATATCGCCGCTGAGGAGTACAGCCACATCGAAGCCGTCTCGGCGGCGATCAATGTGTTGCTGACGGGTGCCACCACGCGCGCCAACCGCAACAGCCCGTCCAAGGAAGCCAATCCGGTAGTGGACAAGGCCAAGAACCTCATGACCAGTGGAACCACCGACCCGGCCCCGCTGGAGAAGTGGCTGGCCACCGACGAGAGCCGCTCGGTCGGCTGGAAGGGTGCCGACGGCAAGGGCACGGGCGAGAGCGTCGGCCACAAGGAGGGTGCCCGGATCGTCGAAACGGCGCACGTTTTCGGCGACGAGGCGCTTTTCGGGTGGCTGCAAGCCCGTCTGCCGCCCTCGCCCGCGCCGGCGATGCTGCTTTTCGACGCGCCGCTGCTCTGCCCCAACCTCACGGGCAGCCGCCCGGTTGACCGCCAGACGCACACGCTTTTCGGTCGATTTCACGCCGGGGCGCACCCCGCCAACGCGGCGCGTTGCGGGCGCCCGCTGCGGCTGGCGGAGGCGGTCGTGGCGCGGCTCGGGTTTGAGATCGGCTGGCGCGCCCCCCGGCGTGCCCGGCTGGCGGTCGAGGTGTTTCCGCATCCGGCGGCCGTGCGCTGGCTCGGCCTGGAGCGGATCGTGAAGTACAAACGCGGTCCGTTGGCGGCGCGCCGCGCGGAATTTGCGCGGCTGCAAGGGCTGCTGCGGGAATTCCTGCCGCGCCATTTTCCCGAGCTGGCGGCGTCCGATGCCCGCACGGAAACGTTGGCTGCCTCCTGGACCAAACCTCACGAGGACAGGCTGGACGCCATGTTGTGCGCGCTCATTGGTTACCAACACTGGCGCGACGAGGGCCGTTCCAGCGAGGTGATCGGCGACGAAACCGCCGGGTTTATCCTGCTGCCGAAATAGGCAAATCTGCGGATCGCGCTCTGGCAGCCGTATTTGACGCCCGGCCAATTGTTTCCGGCTGTAGCCACGGCGCTCTGTCGCCGTGTCCGGTCGGCAGCCACGGCGACGGCAAGCGGACAACCGCCCTCGCTTCAGCCGACCGGCGTCACCGCCTTTGGCTTGAGCTGGACCAACACGTTCGCCAAGGTGATCAACGTGCCGCCGATCAACAAACGCGAGGTAAACGCCTCGTTGGCGTACGGCACCCCGGCCACCGCCGACAGCCACCCGGGCAGAAACAAGGCACAAAAACTCGCCGAAACCGGCTCGACGCAATAAATCAGCCCCGCCTCGGTGGCTTCGAGAAACCGCTGCCAATGGTTCATGATGGTGAACGTGGTCAGCGTGCAGAGCAGGGTCAGGGCGATGAGCAATCCGATGATCGCTCCCGATCCGGCAGCGGCGATGCGCAGTTCCGACAGGGAATGCCCGCGCGCGATCAGCACCGGCAGCATGGCCACGGTGATGGTGGTGAACATGATCGCCGTGGCGTGGGCCGTGCGGTTGGCCGCGAAGACCGGCCGTTCCAGCCAGAAAATCTGGGCCGCAAAGAAGCACGAACACCCGATGGTCTCCCACTCACCGCGGCCAAGACGCAGCGTTTGCCAATCCACACCGGCGAGGACGGCCATGCCCGCGAGCACCAGCGTGCAACTGCCCATCACCAGCGCGGGCGGCCAGCGGCGGCGCTGACACGCGACGAACACCGGGATGATGACGCAGTAACACGAGGTCAGGAACGATGAGGTCGACGCCGCGGTGTAGTTCAATCCGTCGATTTGCAGCAGCAGGCCGCCCGACGCGAGGATGATGACGTATTTGAGCGTCCGTCTATCCTTGCGC
>CAXUHC010000310.1:2366-4020 GCA_964250705.1 uncultured Chthoniobacterales bacterium
CAGCAGGCCGCCCGACGCGAACACGCCCAGGCCCAGGCCCTGCCACCATTCCCGGCGCGTGACGTTTCGCCAGGTTCGCAGCGATCCGAGCCAGACCAGACTGCCGGCGGCGCCGAACCGCACCGCCAGGGTCGCCGCCGCGAGAAACCAGGTGTCCGCCGCTGGCAGGAGCGCGTGCTGGGCGATGGCCAGCGCCTTGGCCAGCGGGAAACTCAGCCCCCACAACGCCGTCGCCGCCACCAGCCAGAGCGTGGCGCGGACCCGGAGGGGGTGCGTCATCGGCGTCAGGGGCCTGGGCGGATCGGAGCGGTCGGACATGACGAAAGGACGGGCACGGTAGCGCACGCGCCCGGAATGGCAAACCGAGCCGGTCGCCCGTGGCTGGCACGAAAACTTCTTTGTCGGGTTATGTATTTCCGTTGCCAACGGACCAGACTTGGCGTTAACTGCGGACGATCTTTCCAGACCTCAGCCTTTTCCCTGCATCGGAGCTAACTAATCAATGATTTTCAACCGCATCCCTACCGACCGGATCAACTGGGTGACCAGTTCCTTCCTCATCGGCACCCTGGCCCTGACACTCACCGCCGTGCCGGCCTACCTCCTGATGTACGGCATCAACTGGTTTCAGGTGGTTCTTTTCGTGGTGATGTTCTACGCCACGGGCATGAGCATCACGCTGGGTTACCACCGGCTGTTTTCGCACATGACCTTCAAGGCCAAATGGCCGGTGAAGCTGTTCACGCTGCTGTTCGGCGCGGCGGCGTTCGAGAACAGCGTGCTCATGTGGGCCAGCGAGCACCGTAACCACCACAAGCACGTCGACCACGACGACGATCCGTATGCGATCAGCAAAGGGTTTTTCTTCGCGCACATCGGCTGGTTGCTTTTCAAGCTGAACTCCGACGAACCGTACGACAACGTCGCCGACCTGCAAAAAGACAAGCTCGTCATGTGGCAGGATAAATACGTGCAGTGGATCGCCGTCGCGGTCGGGTTCGTGTTCCCGTCCATCCTCGGCTGGATGTACCAGCACACGGTCGCGGGTGCGTTGGGCGGATTCCTTTTCGGCGGCGTGGCGCGCGTGGTGGCCGTGCAGCATTGCACGTTCTTCATCAATTCGGCCTGCCACACCTTCGGCAACCAGCCGTACTCCATCAAGTGCAGCGCCCGTGACTCCTGGTTCATGGCGTTCTTCACCTTCGGCGAGGGTTACCACAATTATCACCACGAGTTTCAGCACGACTACCGCAACGGCGTGAAGCCCTGGCAGTGGGACCCGACCAAGTGGGCGATCTGGCTGTTCCAGCAGGTCGGCCTGACGCAAAACCTGCGCCGCGTGCCCTCTGAGAAGATCATCCTCGCGCAGATCGTCGAGGCGCAACGGGTCCTGGAAGTGAAGCTGGCCGCCAGCGCGGTCAGCCTGCCGGAAAGCACCCGCACGCTGCTCCAGGCGTCGCACGACTACCTGACCGAACTCAACCACCGTTGGGCCGTCCAGCGGCGCGAGTATCTCAAAGTGACCGAGCAGACGTTGGAAACCTCACGCGAGAAGATGACCGAACTGCGTGAAGAAATGAAGATGGCCCTGGCGCATCTCAAGTTCGTCAAGACCATCGAATCGGGTCTGTGATCTTTCCGGCAAGGGATTGAT
>CAXUHC010000311.1:0-4010 GCA_964250705.1 uncultured Chthoniobacterales bacterium
AGCAAAAGCTAATTCTGGTTGTTCGAGCGGGTTCTGGCAGCGCCAAGCCTTTCCTGACCGCATCAGTGTCACCCGCGTCGCGATTTCTGCCTGCCCGGCGGACATCTCCACCAGCAATGGCAGAAATGGCGCGACTTCCGCGGCAAGGATTCCGTGAGGGTGGCTTTCGGGGTGATCGCTGGCACGGGCATTCCTACCGCGTCCATCGCTCCGGTAGCCGTGGCGGCCAGCGGGTTTCTCCTTAACCCGGGCGGTTTCCTGTGGCGGCGGCGGCGGCGCGTTGAAGGGGAAAAAGCCCCGACGCGGAAAAAGATTACTCCGGGTCGGCTTGATCAGCGAGGCAGAAAGCCCCACGAGCCGGTTCGATCTTTTCGCGCGGAATGGCAAATCGCAGGCGCTCGATGACGATGCGATACGCGGCCTGCATCTCTTTCGCATCATCGCGCGCTGCATCAACTGCCACGGCGGACCCAACTTCACGGATGAGCGTTTTCACAATCTCGGATTGAGCTACTACGGACGCAAATCGCAGGACCTGGGCTGGTTCGAGAGCACGCACCAATCAAAAGGCGCCGGCGCGTTCAAGACGCCTTTCCTGCCGGGGTCGCCCAGACGGCTCCCTACATGCACCTCGAAGGTTGATCCAGAGGCCGGCGGCGGGCGCGCACCCCTAAGATCAGCAGGCCGAAGCTGCCGGCGATCAGTGCGGAGGTGGCTGGTTCCGGTACTGCGACCGTTACGAGATCAAACCGCGCGGTGCCGCCCGCCGCGTAGGTCGCTGTCGGGTTGGAGGCAACGTACGCTCCAGCCGTCGGATCGAAAACCGACACCCAGCGGAAGGCAAAGTTGGCATCGTTGCCGTAGATGTTGCCTGCGGGAAGGGTGTAGCGGATGCCTTGCACGAACGTCTGGTTGGTCCCGGCATCGTTGATGAAAAGACCGGCCCCGTTGAAGGACGTGTTGACATTGCTGTTCAGCGGACCGTTCACTGTGCCGGTGCCGCCGGAGGCGTTGGCGAAGGTAACCCCGTCCGTAGAAAGCTGTAGCTGAAACGCCCGGCTCTGCGTGCCCGATTGCCGGAAATCCAGCGAGATCTGAAATCCGCTGCCAAAGCCCGTCGTGTTCACCGCGAACTGCACTCCCGCCGTGCCGCTGCCGGTGTTTGGGGCGGGGTAAGCCGTCGTTTGCAGACCGGAGTTATCCGTGGTGTTCGGATCGCCGGGACTGCCGGCCGAAAAGGTGCTGGTGGTTCCACCGACGAGGGTCAGCAACCCGGCGCCGGTCGATGGTGTCGTCACGCCCGTTGACGTGGTGGCATCGTTGGTCGTGCTGTTGAAGTTCCATTGGGTGATGACCTGCGCGGAGGCGGTGTGGACGCCGACAGCCAGGATAGTGGCGGTAAGCAAGGCAAGCGAAGTTTTACGATACATGGAAGCTGGATATTGGGAATGGAATCAGACGTCGGGGAGGATCGTCGAGACGTGCTGAACTTTAAGGAAATACCTGGTTCGTGCAACGCTCGCCGAGTGAAAAATTCGTAACATGCCGACCACTCCCGAAACGCGGCCAGGTACAAAGTGACGATATTGTCACTTCGACGCACTTGTTCGATTCGGCAGACCCGTGCAAATAGGGGCGTGGCAGCCCGAAATCCCGGTTGCCCCCACCTTTTTCCGCCGCTATGTCCAGACCTCGTGCTGCCTTTACCCTCATTGAATTGCTGGTTGTCGTCAGCATCATTTCCGTCCTGTTAGGAGTGGCATTACCTGTCATTGGATCGGTTCAGCTTCAAGGCAAGAAAATTCAGAGCCTCAGCAACATGCGCCAGCTCGGCACCGCGTTGACGCTTTACTGCGGCCAGAGTAACGGGCAGTTCCCCCAGGAAGGCGAACAGAGCCCGACCTGGTCGTCCGCCGCCGCCGACACCGACGCGAATAATACCGCCTGGTACAATGCCTTGCCCCGCCTGGGAGGTTTTCCTTCGGTGGGCGATTTCGCGACCCGCAAAGCCGACTTCTACACCAAACGCAACCTGCTCTACGTCCCTGCCGCCGCCTACCCATCCACGAAATTGTCGCTGCCGCTGTTCGCCGTCTCTTTTTGCTCGAAGCTTTACGTCTCGGGAACCGATGCCTCGACCATGCGGTTGCAGAATATCCCCGAACCGGCGCGCACCGTGATCTTCCAGGAATCCGGCGTCACCGGAGAAACAAAAACGTTTCCTGCACAGAGCGCCTACAACGGACAAACCAAGAGCTTCGCCAGCCGCTCGATTGCCCGTTACAACGGCAAAATCATCGTGGTTTTCGCGGACGGTCATGCCGAAACGATGGATGGCGGCGACGTGGTTGACCGCAGCAGCGGCAAGGCTTATTACCCGCAGAATAACGGGAAAGTGTTCTGGACGGTCGACCCCGACGCCAACGCCAATCTATAACGGCGCAGCTTGCCGCCCGGTAGCTTCCCTGAATTGTGCGGTCTCGTTCTTTCTACCCCCGGCTGGCTTCTGGCCGGCGCGTCGCGCGGCTTTGCTTGCCCTGGGTCATATTGGCCACGAAAGGGCTGACGCTCGGTTCAGCTGCGGAACCGGAACCGCCCGCTCTCTCCTCCCGGCTGCTCGCCGTTGGCTCGGTCCCGCACGATGCACGGGACAAGGAAGGGGAAACGTTGGGAGCTTTTGGCAGCGGTCTATGTTGCGATGGCGCGCAGGAAGGCAGGTATCTCGCAGTGGCGGATCGCGGTCCCGGTGACGGCACGATAGATTATCGGCCACGCTATCAGGCGCTTCGCGTCGAGCGTGACGTGGAGAATCCCGCGCGGCTGCACGTCACCGTGGAAGGCACTACCCTTTTCAGCGATGCGGAACGTCATCCGTATTCGGGCTTCGAGCCAGACCGGAAATCTTCGGCGGCGGCGCGCGGTCCTGTGCTCAAAGACGGTCGAGCCTGTCTTGATCCCGAAGCGATGGTGACCGCGCCTGACGGAACGCTGTACGTGGCCGACGAGTACGGCCCTTTTGTGTATCAATTCGACCGTGAGGGTCGTCTGCTCCGCGTCTTGCATCCCCCCGAGGGATACCTGCCCCGCGATGCCCAGGGTGCGCTCGATTTCGGTTCCAACGAGGATCTGGCGGCCGGACGCACCACCAACCGGGGGTTCGAGGGGCTGGCGATCAGCCCCGACGGGCACACGTTGACCGCCTTGCTGCAAAGCGCGTTGACCCAGGACGGAGGCAAGGGCGGTGGGGTGACGCGACTGTTGGCTTTCGACGCGGAGAGCGGCCGACCCGTCGCGGAGTACGCTTACGCGATGGAAAACGCGGCGGCGGCCAGCGAACGGCTCGGGTTGAAGCATGACGACCGCCTCAAGACCAAGAATTTGAGCGTCTGCGAATTGCACGCCGTCGACGCTGGACGATTCCTCGCCATCGAACGTGACAACCGCGGTCTGGACGGAAGTGCTCAATCCCAGCCTGCGGCGGCCAAGGGCGTGTGGCTGGTCAATCTCGCCGGCGCGACCAATTTGCTCTCGCTGCCGGGCCAGCCTTACACGTTGTCGACTGGTGCCGCAACGACCGGATACACGCCGCTTTCGGAAGCGGTGGCTCGCGGCTCGGTCAGGCCCGTTGGCAAGCGATTGCTGATCGACCTCGTACGGGCCTGCCAAGAATCACGCGACCCGGCCTTTGCCGACGGCGTGCCCGAGAAATGGGAGGGATTGGCCCTGCGTCCCGCCGGCGAGCCAGGGCATTACACCTTGCTCACCGCGACCGACAACGATTTCCTTTCGCCCGTGCTTCATTTCAAGGACCGTGGCGACGTACCCTTTCCCAAAGCCAAGCAAGCGCTGGATACCTGCATCTTGCTGTTCGACGTGACCATTCCCTGATCAACGGTCTTGGAAACGGAATCGCCAACGTGAGGGCGGTGATCTCTCCGTGGTCGAATTGCATCGTTTCCGCTGTAGGGACGGCGCTCTGTCGCCGTGTCTGCTCTGGAACGGACACGGCG
>CAXUHC010000312.1:0-3996 GCA_964250705.1 uncultured Chthoniobacterales bacterium
GGCAACCTGGCACGCGCCAACCTGTACTACTCCTGGGCGGGCTGCACGCTGCTGGGGCGGGCGGTGCATTGCAACGTGGGCCGCCCGGCGTTGTGGGTCTTTCCGCCATCCGCCTAGCATGTCACGCAAGGTGGCACCCCTCGTTGGAACCGTCCCATCTCAGCCGAGGGATGGTGCCCGCCCGCGCGTGGTGCTACTTTCTGTCGGGTGGACATTGAGTCGCGTACCCGTCCCACGTAGCGATGAGTGCCCGGCTCGTTAATGCGAGCGCCGGTGGGGTATCGCCGAGAATAAGATTAACCACAGCCAGCCACAAGGCAAAGGGCAGCGGCCATTGTCCAGACACCGGCAATTTTACAGCACTATTTCATCATGAGTTTCTCGGTGCAGAGCGAGTGGCTAAGGAGCGCGGTCGGTTCGTAGTTGCGGTTGGGCACTCATCAATGCCTGCTCCAATTCGCCGATGGCATCGTGGTGTCCTGACGGAGCGTGCGGGGGCGGCTCGTTGGCAGCCAGGGCGCGCACGTTGACGGTCAGTTGCTCAATGCGGCGCACCACCCGCCGGTTGAACAGCCAAAACACGACGGCCCGCGTCGCCAACCCCAGCAAGAGCGCCAGCGAAATGGAAAGATAATCCCGCTGCCTGACCTGCCGAATTTCCTCCAGGCGCTGGCCGAGCAAGCGTTTCTCCTCGTCCTTCATCCCGCGCAGTTGATCCCGCAAATGGTCCATCAACGCCTTGCTTTGGACGAGTTGAGCCGACAACTCCCCACTTTTGGTGGTGCTCGGCGCTTCGATGCTCTTGGCGTCGCGCAGCTGTGCGAGCAAGGTCATCTCCCTTCCAACCGTTTCCCGGATTCGTTCTAGCCGGACGCGTTTTTGCCCGCGCGGTCCCGCACCCGGTTCCCTTTCGATAAACTCGTTCAGGCTTTCCAGTTCATCGGGCAGTGACCGTTGAGCAAGAGCGAAAGGTTCCAGGAACTCCGCGCGCTGGGTAAGCAGGTGCCCCCGCAGGCCCGTTTCCGCATTGAGCATGAGGGTCAGCAAGTCACCCAGACGTTCGACCATCTCGAAATGCCGCGTGACAGCCATTTCCATCCGCTGGCGGTTCTGGTTGCCCACGAACGCGAGCACGGCGGAGGCAATCACCGCGACCATCGGCAGCGCCGCCGAAAGTACACCCAAGCCTTTGAGGGGAAGGTGCTGCCAGAGGTGGTGCAGCTTCTCGCCGAGACGATGAAAGGCTTCCGGTGTCATGGGCGGGTGGAAGTGTGAAGATCGGGCCCAAAGATTACCGACCGCTCTCCGCTGGTTCGTCACCGAGTCCATGTTCCTTGAGCTTGGCGTAAAGGAGCTGACGATGGATTTCCAGGCGGCGGGCGGCTTCGGTGCGGTTTCCGTCCGCTGTGCGCAAGGCTCGCGTGAGCAACGCTTTTTCCAGCCGGGCGACGGCTTCGGTCCAGGGCAGGGCAAGCAACGTGTCCAGGGTGTCCGCCGCGCCGGGAATGGACGCGGTTCCCAGCAGCAAATCCCCGCGGTCGATCACCGCTCCCCGCACCGTGACGGTCGCGTGCTGCATGGTGTTGCGCAGTTCGCGTACGTTGCCGGGCCAAGGATGGGCGAGCAGCGCTTGGGACGCCGCCGGGGACAAGCGTTTGGGCGGTTGACCCGCCGGGGCCAACTGGCGCAAGAAGTGTTCGGCCAGCACCAGAATGTCCGCTCCCCGTTCCCTGAGCGGAGGGAGAGAAACGCAGACGACGTTGAGCCGGTAGAATAGGTCTTCACGGAACCCACCGTCGCGCACCATGCCGATCAGGTCGCGGTGCGTGGCGGCGACGATCCGCACGTCCACGGGCACCGGCGCGCTGGCCCCGACCGGCGTCACGATCCGGTCCTGGAGCACGCGCAAAATCTTGGCCTGCATGGGGAGCGTCATGTCGCCGATCTCGTCCAGAAAGAGCGTGCCCTTGTTCGCCTCGCTGAACCGGCCCACCCGCTGGTTGACCGCCCCCGTGAACGCCCCTTTGACGTGGCCGAAGAGTTCGCTCTCCAGCAATTCCGCCGGGATAGCGGCGCAGTTCACCGCGACGAAAGGCTTGCTGGATCGCGCACCGTGGCGGTGCAGCGCGCGAGCAACTTCTTCCTTGCCAGTGCCCGTCTCTCCCTGCACCAGCACTGTCGCGTCGCTCGGCGCGGCCAGGCCGATGAGCTTATGCACTTCGCGCATGGCGGGGCTGGAGCCTATGAGTTGATCACCTTGGCTGGAAGCCCCACCGGCTTCCGCGTTGCCGTGGGCCGTGCGCGGACGGCCCAGCGCCCGCTCAAGAACGCCGCGCACCTGCTCGCGGCTGATGGGCTTGGTCAGATGGTCGAACGCCCCGAGCTTCATCGCCTCAATGGTGTTGCCACTGTCCGCGAAAGCCGTGAGCATGATGACCGGCAACTCCCGGCAGTCCGGGTGATCGGAGTGCAAACGACGCAGGGTTTCCAGGCCGTCCATGCCGCGCATCCGCAGGTCGAGCAGCATCAGGTCAAAGCCGCCGCATTCTTCTCCTACGCCCGCCGCGCCGATCTGGGTGAGGGCATTTTCACCGGAGGCAGACTGCACGACTTCATGCCCGAAGTCGGTCAGCGTTTCCGCCAGCCCTTCGCGGAACCCGGCATCATCATCGACGATCAGGATTTTGGCCATAGCGGGGAATCTCAATGACAAAGGTTGCGCCGGGCATCCCTTCGGTTTGCGAAAGACAACGAGCGGTGCCGCCGTGGGCCTCGGCGATCTCGCGTACCAAGCTTAGCCCCAGCCCCACGCCCGCAGCACGGGTCGTCACGAACGGCTCGAAAATCCGCTCGGCATCCGTGGGAGCAACGCCGGGGCCGGTGTCGCTGACCAGCAGACGGCAGCGTTCCGCCGACACCTCTGCCCCGAGCGCGATGCGTCCGCCGGGCGGCGAGTGTTGGAGTGCGTTAATCAGCAGGTTTTCCACGGCGCGGCCCAGGCTTTTTTCGTCAAAGTTCCAACGCGCGTCGCCGGTGGGTGCGGGGTCCAGATCGAGTTTCATTAGTGCTTGGTTGGCCGTGGGCGCGACCTCGTCGAGCCGGGCTTGCAGAAAGGGGAGCAGCGCGACCGCCTGGGGGCGAATCTCCGCGGTGCGGGTGAGCAGGCGCAAGGCGGCGAGGAGTTCTTCCAACGCGCGATCTGAGGCAGGATCGCCCGCAAAGCCGCCTGCGCGCGTTCCGGCTCGGCCGCCAAAGCATTCTCGCTGCGCAAGCGCATCGCCGCCAGGGGGTTGCCGATCTCGTGCGCCAGCCCCGCCGCCATGCGTCCCAGCGCGGCGAGCCGGTCGGCGCGCGCCAAGTCGCGGCCCAAACGGGCGCGGTCTTCGCGCGAGATTTTTAGCCGGTCGTTGAGCCGGTTGAACGCGGTGACGATGCGGTCGAGTTCGCGCTCGCCCGTGGGTGCCAGCGGCGGCAATTCTTCCAACGGTGTCGAAGCGATGGCTTCCTCCAACGCCCCGACGCGCCGGGTCCAACGGCGTAGGGAAAATAACAACCACAATCCGCTGCCCAGCGCCAGCAGGAGCAACGCGCCCAATCCGAAGTTCAGCCGCCCGTAGGACGCCCCGATGTTCAGCGGCACCCTCGTCATGGCCCAGATCGTTAACGCCGGGGGCAGACCGGGCAGCGGATGGGCGTGAAGGAGAATGGAAACATTCTCGCCGTTGTAACGTCGGTCCTGGGGCAGATGGGTCTCCAAACTATCGTGGATCACCTGTTCGATCTGACCAAGCTCAGCTTGGGGCAAGTCCTTCTTCTGGCGGGGTCCGTCGTGGGTCGGGAAAGCGTAGGCGAGTGAATCGTCCTGCCCGCGCCAAAATCCCCCTTCGACGCCGGGGTGAACGGAAAAGGCCACCGAGAGCATGGATTCCAGGTCGGAGCGTGTCTGCGGGTCGTCCAAGCGCGGTGACTGGCCTTCAAAAGTCTGCCGGTAACGCT
>CAXUHC010000313.1:0-3995 GCA_964250705.1 uncultured Chthoniobacterales bacterium
GCCGTTTTTGCGAGGGCGGCGAGATTTTTACCCAGCGGTTGGTCCGGGCGGGCGACTCCGCGATTGATCTGCCCACGCGGAAAAGTCGGGACACCGTTTCCGTTTCCTCCGACCGGGGCTTCCATCGATTCCAGCACGTTGAAGAGCTTGTGTTCGATCTCGGCCTGTTCCGGTCCCGAGACCAGCGCGGCCGCGCGCTCGATCTGCACGGCAGCGCCTGCTTTGTCACCGTTGGTGAGCAGGATATCGCTCGCCGCGAGCAACGGCGCAGCTGCCTGCGGCTGCAATGCCGCCGCTTCCTGCCAGGCGTGCAGGGCTTCAGGCGTGAGATTTTGTTCGCGGTAGACCTCGGCGGCCCGCGTCCAGCGGAGCGCCCGCGCCGCCGCGTCTCCTTTCTGGGAAGTCAGCGTGTCCAGCGTCGCGCGGGCGTCGGGCACCCGGCGCTGGGCAAACAGAAATTTTGCGAGCGCCAGCGTCGGCTCCAGCGCGGCGGGCTGCCGCTCCACGTTGGCCCGCAGTCGTTTCTCGGCGGCGGCGTCGAGATGATGCTCTAGAAAGAACGCCAGCGCCGGGGTCGACACGCTTTCGTCCGCCGGGGTGCGCGCGATACGGGCTTCGACGCGCCCCACGGCAGCACTGGGCTGGCCGAGTTGCAGGTCGAGGTCCGCCCGGGCAAGAATCAGGTCGAGACTGTCGGGCTGAAATTTGAGCAGTCCGTCGTACAGCGCCGCCGCTTGGGCGCGTTCGCCATCGTCGGCCAGCCGCCGGGCCAGCTTGACCGTGTAATCGCGCTCCCGTGGCGCGATGGCGACGACCTTTTCCAAAGCACGGCGTTCGCCCGCCGGGTCGCCCTGGGCTTGCGCCAACGCTTCCAGCCGCAGCCACCCGCCGAGGTCGCGCGGCGAGGCTTCGGCGGCGGCGCGCCACCGGCCTTCCAACTCGGGGACCCGTCCCGCGCGTTGGTAGAGCCGGATGAGGCTGTTTTCCGCTTCGCCGTGCAGCCAGTTGTCGCGCGACGTGAGGGCAACGCAGCGCTCGAGCGCGTCGCGCGCGTCGTCGAATTCCCCGCGGGTCTCGTGCAAACGCGCCAGCGTGCCCAGCGCGGCGGCGCGCCCGGCAGGGTCGGCGTGTGCCTCTATGTATTGGTAGTGGACCAGCGCCCGGTCGGGCAACCCGTTCTTTTCGTAGCTCTCGGCCAGTTGACGGCGCAAACTCACGTTTGCAGGGTCGCGCGCAATGAGGGTTTCCCAGATTTCCGCCGCCTTGGCCCCCTGACCCGCCGTCATCCAGGCCGTTCCCAATTTCAGCAGGGTCTCCGGCTGGCGTCTGTCGCCCGGTGGCAGGGTTTCCAGCGCGGCCTGAAAAAAGCGGGCCGCCTCTTCCGCGTGCGAAGCGCCCGAAGCCAGTTCCGCGCGCGCCAGGAGCGGCAGCGGGCTAGACGGATCGAGCTTGGCCGCGTGCTCGTAGCTCGCGTCGGCTTCGGCCGGGCGCCCGGCTCTTTTGAGCAAATGACCGTAGACAAGGGCCGACGCAGCCCCGGCGTCCGGCGCTTCCGTCAGATGGTGATACTCCTCGATCAGGTCGCCGCCCGCGCCACGCTCATCGTAGGATTTCCACAGCCTGTCCAGCGCCAGACCCTCCACGGGATTGGCCAGCAGCATCGCCTTGTAACGCTCCGCGATCTTCGCCGCGCGTTCGGTCGCCACCGCCGCCTCCGACGGAGCGCCCGCTTTCAGAGGGTCGAACGAGCACAATCCCGCCAGCCCCAGGCACACAAGCAGCACAACGCGGCGTAACGAAGTCATGGACATGCGCAACCTACCGCGAAACGGCTCCGCAAGAAAGGCCAAAGCAGGACTCCCGCGTTGCCACACAACACCCTTGCGAAAAGCTTCCCCACGCTGTTGAATGGCCCTGCATGAAGCTTCTCCGGTTGATGGCGGTCGTCGCATGGACCCTGCTCACCGCCTGTTTCGTAAATATGGCCCCGGCACACGCCGGTCCGCCGCCGCCGCCCCCCGCCCCTTTTGCCCATGCCTCGGACGACGAGGACAACCGCTTTGAGTTTGCCTACGAATCGGCGATCACCTTCGACCTCAACAACCCGAACAACTACATCACCAACCCGCACATTCTGCTGGTTCGCTGGCAGCCGTACCACACGGAGCAATTTTTCCACACGGACTTCACGTTCACCCGGCAGTTCGAGATCAACACCCTGCTGATTCCCTTCTGGAATGGACCCGAGCATCACTACTTCGGCGGCGGCGTGGGGGTACGGCTGATCTACGGGAAAACCGGCAGCAAATTCTCGCTGTATCTCCAGGGCCGGCTCGGGGTCGGGGCCATCGACAGCAGCGGCCCGCCGCATGGCGAGGGTCAGGACCTGACTTTCTGTCCCATGGGTTCCGTCGGCGTGACCTACAAGGCGAGCAAATACCAGAAAGTGAGCCTGGGGGTGCTGTACGAACATTTTTCCAACGCGGGTCTGAGCGAGCCGGAAAGGCCGAACATCGGGATCAATACCCTCGGCCCGACGGTCGAGTGGAGCATCTCTTTTTAGTGCCTATCCGAAGATTGGATTGCTTCCGCTGTAGGGACGGCGCTCTGTTGCCGTGTCTGCTCTGGAACGGACACGGCAACAGAGCGCCGTCCCTACAGCCGGAGGTTATTCGGACAGGCACTTATCAGGTAGGGACGGCTCTCCGTGCCGATCCCTGATGACCGCCTACCAGCCCGCTCAAGGGCACATCCCGGGCGGCGTCCCTACCCCGGAGCCGTTCAAAGCCCCGTCGGATGGTCGATAAATTCCCACGTTAATTCGTATCGCCCGCCCAGGTGCGCCGCCAACGCTTTGACCCCGAACGTCTCCGTGGCGTAATGGCCGCCGTAGAGGATGTTCACGCCGAGTTCATCCGCTAGCGCGTAGGTCCAGTGGGGACCCTCGCCGGTGATAAACGTGTCGATTCCTGCCTCCGCCGCCGCGGCGCGGACTTCCGCCCCCGCTCCGCCGGTCACCACACCGATCTCGCGCACGTTTTCGGGTCCGCCGGGACAAATCCGCACGGCACCGCCCACCGCTGCGCACAGCCGGTCCACCAACGCCGTCCGGCTGGTTTCCGCCGTTCCACGGACGCCTACCGGAGTACCCTTGTAAGGCATGAAAGGTTTCCGTTGCTGCAATCCGAGGGCGGCGGCGAGCAAGGCGCCGTTGCCGATTTCGGGGTGGGCATCCAGTGGCAGGTGCGCGCTGTAAATCGCCACCCCGGCATCCATCGCCCGCTTCCACAACCGGTAGCGTCTACCGGTCATCGGATGCGCCCCGCCCCAGAAAAGCCCGTGGTGGACCAACAGCAGGTCGATGCCGCGTTCCGCCGAGGCATCAATCGTGTACCCGCAAGCATCGACCGCCGCGCCGATCCGCGTCACCGTTCCGCCGTTTTCCAACTGCAACCCGTTCAACGCCTCCGGATAATCCGCGATTTCGCGGACCCGCAGATAGTCGTCCGCGTAGCGGGTGATTTCGGAAAGCTTCGTCATGTCGGAGACACGGAAAACCCTTTCTGTTCAACACGCAAATCGCGGTTACATTGTCGGCCCTTATGTTAAGCGCCGGAATCGTCGGACTCCCCAACGTGGGTAAATCCACCCTCTTCAACGCCGTCACCCGCACCCGCAAGGCGCAGGCGGCCAACTACCCGTTCTGCACCATCGATCCCAACGTCGGGATCGTTACCGTGCCCGACGCGAGGCTCCAGGCGCTTTCCAAGCTGTCCAGCTCCCAGAAGCTCATCCCCGCCGCCATCGAGTTCGTCGACATTGCCGGGCTCGTGCGCGGGGCGGCCACCGGCGAGGGGTTGGGCAACCAGTTCCTCAGCCACATCCGCGAGGTCAACGCCATCGTGCAGGTCGTCCGCTGCTTCGAGGATGCCGATATTCACCACGTTTCCGGTACGGTCGACCCCGTGCGCGACATCGAGGTCATCAACACCGAG
>CAXUHC010000314.1:0-3971 GCA_964250705.1 uncultured Chthoniobacterales bacterium
TTGGTCGCGAACCAGGCGTCCGGGAGAATTTTTGCCGCGCCCCGGCCGGGCCAGGTCATCCTGACGCGCAGCGACGCCTTGCCCGAACTGGGCGATGCGCTGGCCTACTACAAAGTGCCTGCGGACCGGCGCGACAATCTGCTCGTCGCCTGCAAATCGTTCCGCGCCGAGTTGAGCGCCCGTGTCGCGCGGACCACCCACGCCAATGACAACGAGTCCGACTCCGGCTACCGCTTCGACCTGCGCGCCCGCCGTCTCCGCCAGGGCGCGCTCAACCCTGCGGCGGGCCGGGTGGTCCTGCCCGTCGTTCTGTCCGAAGGGTTGCCGGGTGAATGGGCGGACTATCTCCAGGGTGCGTTTTGTTTTTGGAGCGACGATCTCGCGGGTGCCCGAGCCGCCTGGGAACACCTGCTCGCGCGGCCATCGGCGGAGCGGTTGTATTGTTCAACCCGGGCGGCCTACATGCTCGCGCGCATTTTGGATGACCCCGAAGGGTCGCCGGAAGAAAACGCCCGCCGCTATCAACGCGTGCGGCAGTTGCGCGCGGAAGGTTGCCACGACCTGTTCAACCTCGCCTCGGCGAGCTGTGGCTGGGAGGCGCGGCTCGCCCTTGACCACGACAATTTTTCCGCGGCGATCCGGCTCTATTACCTGCAAGGAGTCAGCGGTGCGGATGATTTCGACCGAATCAACACTTCCCTGCGCACCGTGGCCTCCGCCGCGCTCGGTAAGGACGAGGCCGATCCCGACGCGATGGCCAAGGCGGCGCGCGATCCATTCCTGCGCCGGGTCGTCACGCTCTATCTGGCCTGCCACCGGCTTTTCACGGATGACGATGCCCATCTTATCCACAAGCCTGTCCCCACCGACGCCTCCGCGCCAGAGAGCGATACCCACGGTCCCGCCGAAACTGAGCAACGCTGGCTGGCGGTGCTGACCCAAGCCGGAGTGGATACCTTGCGCGAGGCGGCCCCCATTGCCTGGTCCGCCTACCATACGGCGGACTACGCACAGGCTGCTGCCTGGCTGGCGAAGGCCCCCGCCGACGATGGCCTGGCGCTGTGGCTGCGGGCCAAGCTCGCGCTGCGCGACGGCAAAAACGACCAGGCTGCCGCCTGCTTCGCGCGGGCGGTGCACGGTTACCCGGTCGAGATCAAGGGAGTGAGCAATTCGGTTAGCCCATCCACCCTGCGAGCCTACGACGGGCGCGGGTTCCAGCCCCAGCAGTTTCAGGCCGATCTGGGGATCATCAGCCTTTCGCGCAGCGACTACGCGCAGGCGCTCTCGGCCCTGTTGCGCAGCGGCTACTGGCGCGATGCCGCCTACGTGGCAGAACGGGTGATGACCCCGGACGAGCTGCGCGCCTACGTGCGGACGAACTTTCCCCAAGCGCCGCCGTCCGCCGAGCCGCCCAAGGTGGAGCCTGTTGATGCCCGCGCGGACAAGTCCGAATCTACGCCGCTGCAATTGCTCCAAAGTCAGCTCGACCCGGACAAAACCGGCAATCCTGCGGTGTACTCCCTACGATATTTGCTGGCGCGCCGTTTGTCGCGCGGGGGCCGCTACGCCGACGCCCGGGAATTTTATCCCGCCGTGTTGAGGCCGAAGTTCGACGAGTGCCTCGCGGCGCGCAAACTCGGCGATTCCGTCCGCGAACCCAGGGACAAGCGCGCCGACGCCCTCTGGCGGGCGGCGAAAATCCAGCGTTGGCTCGGCATGGAACTCTTCGGCACCGAGGATGATCCCGACTGGTTCGTCGACGAAGGCGAATACGACTACGGCGACCACTACCGCGCGGCGCGGCTGCAACTCCCGCCGCCGCGTGACCCGGACTCCGGCGAGCAGCCCGCGCCCACGCCTGCGCCGCCTTTCGTGCCGGCCGTCGGCAAGGATGAGAAACGCCGGATCGGCAAGGACGAGGTCCGCCCGCCGCTGCGTTTTCATTACCGGCCCCTGGCGGCGGAGTTGGCGTGGAAAGCCGCCGCGCTCATGCCCGACCAGCAGGAGCGCACCGCGCAGGTGCTGGCTGCGGGCGGCCTGTGGCTCGCCCGCGTGGCCGACGCCGAAGCCGTCGATAAATTTTACCTGGCGATCCTGCGGCGCTGCGGCCAAACCGCCATCGGCCAGCAAGCCAGAAGTTCGGGCGCGATTCCCGAGGTCCCGCACGAGGACCCGTGAGGAGGCGGCAAAGCGCGCGTTGCCGCAATCTCCGTCATCCTGCGACTACGCACCCGCGATGTTCCGGTAAAACCCGGCTTCAACGGCTGAAAATGGACGGTGTGCCGCTCGCCACCGCGGGCATGGGCGCCGGCTTCCACACGGGACCGTCGTTGCGGTGTGGCGGGAAACTACTGCCCTGTATATTGGAGGCTGGCGTGGTGTTCGACATCCGGAACACCGGCAGGATCGGGTTGCCCTTGGCGTCTTTGTTGTACTGCACCCCTTCCACCTCTTGCAGCAGCGTCGCAAACATTCCGCCGCCGGGCTGTTCGCCGATGATCACTTCCATCGAATAGGTCTGCCCTGCCTCCACCGTGATGGCATCCCCCTTGGCGAAGCCGCCGGAGATGAGGCTGAAGCCGTAGTCGTAATTGCCTTGTGCCTGCCAGCCGGTATGAATGTACCAGTTGCGTTCCAGCACCAACTTGTTGTTGAACCGGACCATCATCACATCGTCGCCTGCGCCCACGAAGTGGAACGTGAACGATTCGGGCGCGATCACCTTGCCCCGATAAACGACGCACCACATCTGGGGCTGCACGACTCCCGCCAGCTGAAAGGCCGCCGGGCCGAGTTCGGCCTTGATGTTTGGAATCCAGATTTGCGTGGTGTAGATGGGTTTGTCGCTTTTGAAGAAGCGGGTGAGCACGCCGAGATTGAAGCCGCCCTGGGCGAAATCCGTGAGGATCCTGCCGTACTGCTCGGGCGTCATGTTCGTCGGCTGCCTGGTGGAGGTCTGCTTGAGATCATAGAACGTCCCGGCCAGACCCAGACCGCCGGTGCGCATGCCAAACACGTTCAATCCGCCGCCCCCACCCCCGCCGCCCCCGCCGCCCCCGCTTCCACCGCCCTTGCCGAGTCCGAGGCCCGCGCCTCCGCTCATGCCCGACATCGACATCGGCGCGACCGCCGAGTCCGTCGGCATGGTCGGCATCGTCGGCAGGCTCACTTTGGATAAGCCCGTGGTCGTCACCCGCTTCGCCGTCGGTGCGCTCATGGATTGGCGCTGTTTCTGCATCTGCACCTTGTGCTCCATGGCACGCTGGGGCGCGTTGTTCCCCTTGGGCCCTCCGGCAAAATTTTGCTTGTGCGGGGCGTGGATCGTCTGGACGACGAAGTAAGCCGCGAGCACCGAAAAAAGGAGGTGCGCGAGGAGCGAGAACGTCAGGAAGTTGAACCCCAGACGCCGCCAGTGGTACCACGGGTAGCGGGGTGCTACGGTGACCGGCGGCGGTACGGGCAAAGGCGTGGAAGCGGAGGCATTGGTCATGGGAACTCGGGGAAAAATCTGCCCTCGGGCTGCAGTTTAGCTCCCGGCTGGCTATTCGGCAATAGCCGTTGGCCTTTAATGCCTCCGGCCACGCAGCGGGCGAGTCTATGCGGCAGGCGCTTCAGGCGTTGAGTTCGGGCCGATCGACCCAGCAGCGTTTTTGCCAGGATTCGATGCCTTTCTCGGCCAGTTGCACTCCCTTCGCGCCTTCCAGCAAGGTGAAACGGAGAGGTTCATCAAGCACCACATGACGCAGGAACATTTCCCATTCCACCTTGAACGCGTTGTCGAACACCTGTTGCGCGGGCACGCGCGTCCAGTTGTCGAAGAAATTGATCGGGCTGTCGATATCCGGGTTCCAGGTGGGTCGAGGGGTCGCGCCGTGGTGCTGAGCCACGCAATCGCGCAGCCCGGCCACCGCGCTGCCCATCGTGCCGTTTACTTGCAGGGTGAGCAGGTCGTCGCGGCGGACCCGGACGGT
>CAXUHC010000315.1:0-3684 GCA_964250705.1 uncultured Chthoniobacterales bacterium
CTGTCCGGATCTGGTGGACACGCACGCGCCCCTGAGAAATAACCCAAAATCCGACCGAAGACCCCACTTTACTCTACTTCGGCGGATCGAACGAAAGCTTGGAACGCCGGTCGATCCGTGCGCCGCGCCGCAGGAAAAACGCGCGCAGCTCGGGCGTCATGAACGTGCCGTCATACTCGGGGTTCAGGTCGAAGTAGACGCGTCCGCCCGGCGCGAGGAAGCGGTCGCGCAGGTCGTCGAGCAAAAAATCCCATTCCGCCGGACCCCACAAACGCTCGGATTTATGCCCGTTGAACGCGATGGAAAACGCGGTGACGAGATCGAATTTCCCGCCTGCCAGCAACGCCTCGGGCAGCGGTTCCCCGGCCTTGATCCGAGCCTCGATCCGCTCCAGGCCGAGCTGCCGGAAAATGTCGCCGTAGAACGCGGGTTCGGGCACGTCCAGGCCGATGCCCGGATGTCCGAGTTCCTTGCAGACGAACAGGAAATAGCCCGCGCCGCTGCCGAGGTCGAGCACGCGCAGGGAGCGAGGGTCGCGGTCCACGCCGAGGTCCTGCGCGCGGCGGACGTTGAGCTTGAGCCAGCGTGCGGCGTCGAAATACTTGGTCCAGTTCTGGCCGGGCAAGAGGGCGTCCTTGTGGCGTTCGGCCAAGGTGGAGAGGGCCGGTTGGTCGAGGCGGCTCAGAAAACGGCTGACCGGCAGCGGGTGCAGCGCGCGTTGGACCCCGCGCCACATGCTGCGGTACGCGTCGGGCTCCCCGAGTTTGGCTATTTTGTCGATCAGGCGCATAGGGCCCGCCTGGCGGCGGGAGGATTACAGACCCGGGATTCAAGCTTCAAGGCGGAGACAATGCAAAAGAAAAACGTCCCGGGAAACGACCCGAGGTGGACGGCGACCTCCAGGCGCCCCTGCTGCTTGCCGGCGGCGCAGTCGCAGAATGACGCCACCGCAGGCAATGATCTTCTTGCGCTTGCAAGAAAAGTTCTGCCGTCCGACTCTGTTCGTTGGAGACTGTGATCAGACCGAAAGCTTCTCCTTGAGGAATTGGCTCGCTTTTATATACTTCCATACGGTATTGCCCACTACATCCGCAAACTGGAATAAGCTTCACGGCAGTGACGTTTTTTGCGTCTGTAGGATATCTACTATCTGTTAGGCGATGCTACCGCACTCTGATATGAAACCTGCGATTCCCTACATCCTCATCAGCGCTTCGCTCGTTGCTGCCGTTATCCTCGGTGCTCCTCTGCTGCGTGGATTGCGCACGATCCATGCCCTTTCCAAGCTCCCGACCGACGAGTTCGTTTCCCCCGGGATCGCGCTGCCCAAGTTCATCGGCTCTCTGCTGCTCTGCCTTGTGCCGGTCGCTCTGTATGCCGCCAGCTTCGCCTTTGATCGTGCCGCCGTTTGGTCTTGGCTCGGCAAGCTCGGCATGGTTATCCAGCTTCTCTATGCCTTGCTCCTGGTGGGCAGCGTCTCGTATCTACTCCGCTTCGTCCTCTCCATTCACCGCATCGCCTAACAAAGCGCTCCAGCGAACGGAGGCTGGTGATGCGGTTTTCCTTGAACTCCACGTCTTGCGTCGCCAGCCTCCGTCGCTGAGCTTAGATCGTCAGGCGGCTGGGCTTTTTTCTTAGTTTTCAAGCTCCGGCTTCACAACGCACCTGCCTGCCCGCGGGTTGCCACTTGCCTCACCCAAACTGTGGGTGCGCGCGCAGTGTTGCAAAATCCTCCTCGCTGATCGGCCCGCGCGTGTAGCCCAGCCCCGCGCGCAGCGGCGCGGCGTTGGTCGAGGCGTACACTTTCTTCTCCAGCCAGCGGCGGTCCAGCGGACGCTCCAACAACGTGGAAACATTCGCGGCGACGGTCGTTTCGTCCTTCTCGCCCGTCGCTCCGCCCACCCCCGCGAACCACCCGGCCAACAAGAGCGCCACCCGCACGGAGGTCGAGCGGGTGTACGTGGTCAGCAGACACGGATGCGCCGTGTTCGTCCGGCCGTGCAGCGCCGCGAAGGTTTCCAGCGTCCACATCTCCGGGTTCACGGCGGGCGAATACGGATCGAAGAAAACCACGTGCGGCGCGAAGAAAGACCGGCGCGGATGGACCAGCGTCGCCGGAAAATCGCTGGAAATCACCCGCCAGAAAATCTGCGTCTCGCCCACCGGGATGTCCACCCTGCCGGTCGTCAGCAGCGCGCGCAGCGCGGGTTCGAACCCGCGCGGATAACCCAGCGTTTCGGCGTGTTCCACCGCGAAACTCAGGGCTCCGAGGCTGTGGTCGAAGCTGAAAAGCATCACCTCCTCCGGCCGTTGGTAGCCCGCCGCCAGCGCACGGACGGCGGCCAGGGCGTTCGCGGCGGCCCCGAGGCCCACGTCCCAGATCACCAGGCAATGCCCCGGCGGCAGCCCGTTCGCCCGTTCGACCAGACGGCACCCCGCCACGTGCACCGCTTCCGCCTCCGCCGCCGGGCCGACGACCGGGTGGAACGTCTGCCCGTTGGCGAGCGAGCGCAGGCTCCGGATGCCGCTTGCCAGCGGCACGAGTTCGAAGCGTTCCTCGGCGAGGTCGGCGGGTGGGGTGAGAAGTTGCGGTGTCAATTCAAGAATGGGCGGGACCTTTCCAGACGGCGGCTTCCAGGCAGGCGAAGAGGTGGACCACCCAGCCCAAAAGCCCGAACGTCACCACCCAGACCACGCCCGAGAGGACGAAAAAGAAGATGGCGGCGATGACCCGGCCCTGCAAGAGTTGGCCGAGGCCGGGGATAAACACGCTGGCGAGCGCGGCGATGACATTTCCAGTTGAGCCTTGGGCCATGTTGCAAGAGATTCGTTGATGCCGATTTCACCGGATTTTACCCGGCGCGGCACCGTCCGAGCAATGAAAAAATCAGCCCAGCCCTCTCCGGACGACATTTGCGTGGTGGAAAACGTGGCGCGGGTGCTCAGCGAGGAGCCCCGGCTGGAAGCCGTCGCGTTCGAGGCGCGGGGCCGCAAACTGGCCATGGCGACACTGGGCGACGACGCGGGCGGACGGCTCGCGCAACGCGTGGGCGACGCCATGTCTCAACCCGCCGGCTCGCATTGCGCCGTGCTCGATTCCACTGGCAATTG
Source organism: uncultured Chthoniobacterales bacterium (assembly GCA_964250705.1). Lineage (GTDB taxonomy): Bacteria > Verrucomicrobiota > Verrucomicrobiia > Chthoniobacterales > SZAS-18 > CAHJWO01. The sequence continues at coordinate 3,112 of CAXUHC010000315.1, forward strand.
CCTGCAGTGCGGCAACCCGGTCCAAGCCCACCGGGCCGGGCAGGGGCACGCGGGCGTGGTGGTCAAGCAGGTGCTCGGCCATACGCTGATCGAAAAACAGACGTGCTCGACGGCCATCGGGTTCTGGCGCTGGAAGTCTCTCGGCTGGCCGAAGTTCGTCCCGCGCCGGCTGGCGCTCATTCCCGGCCAGGAGCAGGAGCATCGGCACGAACACGGCCCTGAGGACGGGCATGGGCACGGCCACGCGCACTCGCCCGACGAGTGGAAAACCCTCGCTTTTCAGGCCGGGGGCTGCCTGGCCGCCGGGGCCGCCGGTCTCACTGCCGAACGCCTGGGGCTGCCCGGAAGCGTGACGCTCCTTTGCTGGGTGGTGTCCTACGTGCTCGGCGCGTGGGAGGCGGCGGAGGAAACCTGGGAAAAAGTCCGCGCGGGCGCGCTGGACGTGCATTTTCTGATGCTTTCGGTCGCGGTCGGCGCGGCGGCGGTCGGCGCGTGGCACGAGGGTGCGCTGCTGCTCTTTTTGTTCAGCGCGTCCGGCGCGATGGAGCACTACGCCGAGGGCCGTACCCGGAG
>CAXUHC010000315.1:3746-3961 GCA_964250705.1 uncultured Chthoniobacterales bacterium
ACCGAGCGCGAACTCGGCGCGCTGCTGCGCGGCGCGCCCAAGACGGCGACCGTGCTCGACGACACGGGCCGCGAAATCGAAACGGCCGTCGAAGCGTTGCGGCCGGGGATGGTTGTGCGCGTCAACGGCGGCCGGCAGGTGCCGGTCGATCTGCGCGTGACCCGGGGCGAAAGCGCCTGCGACGAGTCCAACCTCACCGGCGAATCGCGTCCGGT
>CAXUHC010000316.1:0-3954 GCA_964250705.1 uncultured Chthoniobacterales bacterium
AACCCCGGCACCGCTGCCGGTCCGCACGGCGACCGCGATGCCTTCAGCGGTGGAGGCGGAACACCACGAAAATGTTCCTCGCCCGGTCGAGAATATGCCCTCTCTTTCCCCGGCGACCGCCGCGCGGGTGGAAAACTTGCCGCCCTCGCCCGCGCCCACCGAAGCTCCCTCCTTGCCCCCCGCGACACCGCTCAGGGAACGGTACGTCACCGTCCGCCTGGAAAGCGTCCCGCCGGGAGCGCAGATCCGCCTGGGCGGCGAGGTGTTGGGCACCACTCCGTGTCGGGTTCGCCTGCCCGCGGGCGATCACCAGTTGATTGCCCGCTACCAGAATTGGCCGGAGACTCGCCAGACCGTGCACCTCGACGGCACGGAAACCCGGGTCTCGGTGGAAATTCGTGTCATGCGGCCCGACCTGGTGCCGGGGTCGACCGTGCAGCCATCCCTGGTGCCGGACAACCGCACCCGGCGGATTTTCGCCCCCGTGGCGCGGCACACGCCGACCCCTGAAGCGACGGCGCTGCCTGTCCGACCCGGGCCCGTCACGGCGGCGACACCCACGCCGGGCGTCAGCGAGCCAGAGGTACGTCCCGCGCAACGGGTGTTGACGCCCTTCCGCATCGATGGACCCAGCGAGGCGCCGCCACGGGCGCAAGCATCTCCTGAAATTGGCAGCCAGCCTTTTACGACGGACGAGCCGGACGAAAATTAACGCCAGTTTCGGCGGGCAGGACCCTCGCGGGCAGGCGAGCCCACAGCGACGCGGCCGCCGCGCTGATGGCCCAAAACATGATGGGCAGCACCGGCATCAAGTAACGGTCGAGCGGACGGCCCACGGTGCAGAGCAGGAGCAAATAATAAACCCAGAGCACGGCGTTGCCCGACCAGAACAGGCGCTCCCTGCCCCGGCGGCAGTAGACTAGCCACGGCAGCGACAGACTCGTCAAAAAGACCGGCGAGAGCAGGCGCAACCGGCCCGTCAACGTCACGAAGCGTGAGTAACGCGTGAGCGCGCTGTGTTTATCGACGGCGTTTTGCACGGCGGTCCGGGTCTGCGGCAGGTCGAAAACGCGGGCGTTCAACGCCTCATCTTTGCCGCCGTGCGCCTCGACGTATCTGGCGGCGTCGGCGAGCGCGGACCTGATCTGCTTGGGCTGAAACACCACGAACCGCTGGGCCGAGATGAAGTTCAGATAATAGAGGTCGTGGCCGAACTGGCGCAGGTACGACCCGGGATGGTGCGCCACGGCTTCCAGGCCGAGCTTCCAGCACAGGCGGTTCACGTCGACCAGGGTCTGGCCGCGTTCGTCGACGAGGATCGTCTTGAGGGTCGGAACGACGGTGCGCTTGACGATCTCGTTGTTGTCGAGCTTATGCGTCCGGCGGAAACGGTCGCCGTAAGCTTGGGCCTGATCGTGGATACGGGCCTTGATATCGGGCAGGATACCGCCTTCCAGATAGGTCCATTGCGCGGTGCGGCCATAGAACATCTGGCCGTCCTCCGGCTCGGGCGGGCGGGTCGTGCCGCTGAGCCGGCTGTAGAGTTTTGAGCTGACCAGCGGCAACAGGAACGGCAGGGCGTAGCAGCTGGCCAGGATGACCGCACGGCGGGGACGGCGGCGCCAGTTCCAGACGATGAGACTCAGGACGATCAGCGGGAAAATCGGAAAAATGCCCTTGAGCAGATGCATCAACCCACTGGACAACCCGCTGACGGCAGCCCAGCTTGCGGAGCCGGTGCGCAGGGTGAAGAACCACGCCCCGAAGGCCAGCGTGGAAAACAAGGTGAGCAGGGTTTCGTTGCGAATGAGGCGTTCCAATTCCACCGGCATCCCGTAGAGCGCATAAAACCCCGCGCAGCCCAGCAGCGGCCAGACCGCCCGGCGGCCCAGCCAGACGCGCGCCATGCAGAGCGTCAGGAACGCGGTGAACGCGCCGATGATCGCCTGCGCCATCGCCACGGTCGCCAGGGTCCCGCCGCCTTTGAGAACCGCCGCGATGAACAACGAGTATACCGGCCCCCGCCGCGCGCTGGTGATCCACTGGGCGGTCTCCATCCAGGCCGTCGCCGGGGCCAGGTAAGAGCCGCTGTCCCGCGTCCAGACGTAGGTGGGCAGTGCCGCCGCCGCACCCCAGCGCATCCCGATCACGCACGCGGCGATGAATAGCCAGCCACCGATTTCCACGGCGCGCGAAGGCGGATTCAGCCAGCGCGGCACTCGGCTGGCGGCAAGGGCGGTAGTCCGGCGGTCGAAGGGGACGGCTGGCATCACGGAGGAGTTCTTTCTGCGGATGCGCCAGCAGGAGGGCACGAACGCCGCGCTGAGCCGGGCGAGGTGACGGGAAGCAGGAATCCGCAGATTACGCGGATTTCCGCAGATTAAGAAGAAAGAAAACGATGAATGGGAAGGCCACTCCCTCCAACTCCTCAATCTGCGAAAATCCGCGTAATCTGCGGACAATTCTGGGTTTTGCGGGTAACCATCAAGGCGTCGAGCCTTCCGCCGCCGGGCCGGGTTCGATCTCGCTGGCGTTGATCGCGTCGATCAAAAGGCGCATCCGCCCGAAGTTCCGGCGGTGCGGGGTGAAGATCAAGCGCGGCAGTTGGGCCAATTCCGGTTCGTTGCGTTCCTGCCGCAGGGCGGGACCCTGAAAGAAACGCCCCTTGCGCAGCATGTCGCCAAACGTGTCGTTGAGCTTTTCGATGCTCCGGCGCGTCAGCTTGTGCGCGAGGCGGATAATCATCTGTTCGCCCACGTACCGGCTCGACTGGTAAAGCTTGTAGAAGGTCGTGATCTCATCCGCTGCTTCCTGCAAATTGTGCGTCACGCGGAACAGGGAAAAATCTTCCTCCGAGATCAGGCCGAGCTTGAGCAGGTGGCCGCGCATGAAGTCGTACCACGTTTCCCAGTAATGCCCGTTCGGCTCGTCCACCAGCACGAGCGGGATCATCTTCGCCTTGCCGGTCTGGAGCAGGGTCAGCGCCTCGAACCCCTCGTCCATCGTGCCGAACCCGCCGGGAAACAGCGCGATGGCGTGGCTCTCCTTCATGAAGTTGAGCTTGCGGGTGAAGAAATAATTGAAGTTCACCAGCTTGGGGTCGCCGTCGATGGTGACGTTCGCGCTCTGCTCGAAGGGCAGCGCGATGTTCAGTCCGAAGCTTTGCTCCCGCCCGGCCCCCTGCTGCGCCGCGCCCTTGATGCCGTCGCCGCCGCCGGTGATGATCATGTAGCCCTGCGCGGTCATCATCTGCGCGAACCGCGCGGCGGCCTTGAACTCCGGCGCGTCGGGCGAGGTTCGCGCGCTGCCGAACACCGACACCTTGCGGAACTTCGTGTACCGCGCGAACAGCCGCGCCGCCTCGCGCAGCTCCTTGAGCGAACGGTTATACATCTTGAGGTCGGCCACGCTCATGCGGTCCTGCGCCATCTTGAGCACCGTGCCCACCATTTCCTCGATCAGCTCGGGCGAGTGGTCGTAGCCCCAGCGCTTGACCAGCTCTTTCACCTGCTGGTCGATGTCGGCGTCGCCCGTGGGCGGCTGCACCTCGTTGACGGGCGGCGGGATCTCGGGTTCGTGGGCGTGGTGAAATTCTTCCGGTGGCACGCGCCTATTTACATTACATCCGCCCGCCAACGCAACCCGGCGGTTGCTCTCCCGGCGCGCCGTGCGTAACCTGCCCGCCCACCATGAAATTTCCGGCAAAAGTCGGAAATGGTCCGCAGATTACGCAGATTTCCGCAGATTGAAGAAAGAGCTAGGGATGGTATCACGACTCCGTCTTTTTCCTGATCTGCGAAAATCTGCGTAATCTGCGGACGATCCGCCGGTAGGCCGCACCCTGTCACCGTTCGTTTTTTCCCCATGATCGTTGTCATCAAACCCCACACCCCGCAGGAACGCATCGACGAGGTGATCTCCGAGGTCGAAAAACTCGGCTACACCGCCCACGTC
>CAXUHC010000317.1:0-3938 GCA_964250705.1 uncultured Chthoniobacterales bacterium
CGACCAGGCGGTGGAGGGCGTCATCAACGGCATCTACTTCAACCAGGGACACGTGTGCTGCGCGGGAAGCCGGCTGCTCGTGCAGGAAAGCATCGCCGAACCTTTCATCGCGAAATTGAAAACCCGCCTGGCCAGCCTGCGCGTGGGCGACCCGCTCGACAAGAACACCGACGTTGGCGCGATCAACTCGCGCGGGCAGCTCGCGCGCATCCGCGAAATGGTGGCGGTCGGCGAAGCCGAGGGCGCGGAGCTTTACCAGCCGCCGGGTTGCCGCTTGCCCTCGAAAGGGTTCTGGTTCGCCCCTTCGATCTTCACCGGCGTGACGCCGAGTCACCGCATCGCACGCGAGGAAATTTTCGGCCCGGTGCTCAGCGTGCTGACCTTCCGCACGCTGGAGGAAGCCGTCGAAAAAGCCAACAACACCGCTTACGGCTTGTCCGCCGGGGTATGGACGGACAAGGGTTCGCGCATCCTGCAAGTGGCCGCCTCGCTGAAGGCAGGCGTGGTCTGGGCCAACACATTCAACCAGTTCGATCCTTCCTCACCCTTCGGCGGGTACAAAGAGAGTGGCTTCGGCCGAGAAGGCGGCCGTCAGGGCCTGGCGGCCTACGTTCAACTCGGCTAACCCGCCCTCCGCCCTCCGCCTTCATCCTTCATCCTTTCCCCCGTGTCCCGGCTTTCCATCACCAAAACCCCCAAGGTCTACGTCGGCGGCGCGTTCATTCGCTCGGAAAGCGCGCGGGTGCTCCCGATCCGCGCGCCGGACGGCAAGCTCCTCGGCAACGTGCCGCGCTGCACTCGCAAGGACCTCCGCAACGCCGTCGAATCCGCCGCCGCCGCTGGTCCCGGCTGGGCCAGGCGCACCGCTTATAACCGTGGACAAATCCTCTATCGGCTCGCGGAAATGCTGGAATCTCGTGCCGCCGAACTCGCGGCCGGTCTTGCTCATCACGATGACGCCGGAGCCAGGACGGCTGCGCAGGAAATTACCGCCGTCATTGATCGGATCGTCTACTACGCGGGTTGGGCCGATAAATTTGCCCAGGTCCTCGGCAACACGAATCCAGTTTCGGGTCCTTATTTCAATTTCACGCTGCCCGAGCCGATGGGCGTGGTCGGCCTCATCGCCGACGAAACCGCCCCCCCGTTACTCGGTCTCGTCAGCCAGATCGCCCCGGTCATCGTGAGCGGCAACACCGTGGTCGCCTTCGCGCCGGAAGCGAACCCGCTGCCCGCGATTCTGCTCGGCGAGATGTTGGCGGTCAGCGATCTCCCCGGCGGCGTCGTCAACCTCCTCACCGGGCGGCGCGCGGAACTGCTGCCGACCTTCGCCACTCACGCAGGAATTCGCGCGGTCAATGCCGCCGGGGCTTCCGACTCGGAACGCCGGACCCTCGGTCTCGGCGCGGCGGAGAGCATCAAACGACTGAAAACGTCCGCCATCGGCGCGGTCGATTGGTATGCATCGCAGGGCGTGGAGGAAATCGCCGATTTCGTCGAGTTCAAGACCGTCTGGCACCCGGTCGGCGCGTAGCTCCGCGCATGACCCATCAATGGGTTTTACCCGGTTGCCCGCGAGAAAACTTGCAACTCCTGCGAACTAATTGTTCAACGCTGCTGCCGTCAGCAAGGCGTCGATCTCGCTGCGCTTGGGCATCGCGGGAGCCGTGCCCGCCCGCGTGACAGATAACGCCGCGCCCGCGTTGGCGAAGCGCGCCGCCCTCTCGATTTCGCCAACCCCGAATTCCGCCAACGCCGCTGCGAACGCACCCACGAACGCATCGCCCGCGCCGGTGGTGTCAATCGCCACGATGCCTTTCACCGCCGGAATCAGTGCATGGCTTTCCGGTCGCGACACGAAGCAGCCGCGCGCTCCCAAAGTGACGATCACCGTCGGGACGCCCAACAACCGGCAAAGCGAGTTCAGTTCCTCGTCCGCCAGCGTTTCGAGCCGTCGTTCGTCAAACCCCTCTCCCGCCGCGTTCCGGGTGTGTGACAGGCCGTTCATCAACGCCGCGAACTCCGTTTCGTTGGGAATCAAGATGTCGGCGTTCGCCAGCAGCGCCGCGTCGAAATCCGGCCGCATCGGCGCGGGGTTCAGGATGACCGTCGCCCCGGCCTCCCGCGCGATTTGCATGGCGTGCGCCTCGGCCGTCAGGTCTGCTTCGAGTTGCGTGACCACGACCTTGGCCGACCGTAGAGCCTCCGCGTGCGCATCCACGTCTGCGGGCGTCAGCGCGTTGTTCGCGTCCAGCGAGACGATGATCTCATTTTGTCCATGCGCGTTGACCAGAATGGCCGCCGTACCCGTGGGCCGGTCGGTCTTCTCCGCGACGAGCCAGCGAATGCCTTCCGCTTCCTGAAACGCGCGCGCGCCCGCGCCGAAGGCATCGCGCCCGACCGCCCCGATGAACGCGACTTGCCCGCCGGCCCGCGCGGCAGCCACCGCCTGGTTCGATCCTTTGCCGCCAGGTCCTGTCAGGAACTGTCCGATCACCGTTTCGCCGGGTCGCGGAAATTCCGGGCAACGGAAGGTCAGGTCTTGCACGAAGCTGCCGACCACGACGACTTGGGGAGAATGCATCCGCTATTCTTCTCACGCTGGTCCCGGCGGACGCAAAGGGAAAAGGGGTCGCATTCCCGCCTGCGTACGGTTATTGAACGAGGATGCCGCCGCTCTCCATCCGCCGCTTGATCGATGACGTGGGTTCCGTGGACAAAGTGGGGGTCGAAGCCCGCGCGGCAGCGTTCACCACGCGGTCCCTCAAAAAGAATGCCAAACTGTGGGGCCTGAAAACCGCCGTCTCCATGGTGGACCTCACCACCCTCGAAGGCCAAGACACCCCGGGCAAAATCGCCCAGCTTTGCGCCAAGGCGCTCCGGCCGCACGCGCCTGACCCAACGGTGCCCCCGGCGGCGGCGGTTTGCGTTTACCCGGCGCTCGTTGCCGCCGCCAGATCGCACGTGGCTGGCAGCCCGGTCCGGGTTGCCAGCGTGGCGACCGCCTTTCCGAGCGGACAGGCTCCCCTGCGCACCCGTCTCGCCGAGGTCCGCTCCGCCGTGGCCGATGGCGCGGACGAAATCGACATGGTGATCAACCGCAACGCTTTCCTTTCCGGGCGCGTCGGCGAAGTGCGGGACGAAATCGTCGCCGTGCTGGAAGCCTGCGGTGGCGACAGCCAGGGCGCTGTCCGGCTCAAGGTCATTCTCGAAACCAGTGAACTCGACGGCTACGACCAGATCCGCGCGGCCAGTTTCCTCGCCATGCGCGCGGGGCTGCGTCCCGGTGATTTTATCAAGACGAGCACCGGCAAGACCAGCAGCAACGCCAACCTCGCCAACACGCAGGTGATGCTCGAATCCATTCGCGATTTCTACCTGGAAACCGGCGTTCCCATCGGCATGAAGCCCGCCGGCGGCATCCGCACCGCGAAGATGGCGCTCCATTTTCTGGTCGCGGTCAAGGAAACGCTCGGCGACGACTGGCTGACCAATACCCGGTACCGTTTTGGTGCCAGTGCACTGCTCAACGATCTGCTGCGTCAAATCGAGAAGGAGCGCACCGGCGCGTATCAGGCCGCCTACGCCTTTTCCGAGGCGGCCTCGGGATATTGATCCACGCGCTCCCTGCTTCGTAAAACCAGGAAGTCTGTTACTTTGGACGGGTCAGGAAGGAGCAAGAGATGCTCCTCCCTACCTTGTTTTGGCAGCGGTAGCCGGCCTCACGTTATCTTCTCGTACATTCCCGGGTACTGGTGCTGAGCCCGGCCCTCGTCTCCCTCGAACTCATTGGTCGTTTTGTAAAGCTCGTACCGCCCGTCGCCCGCCACGTTGTTTGCGTACCGGGCACGCAACGCAGCCATCTCCTCGTGCGAATACCGCTTGAAACCCCGCGCGATGCCCAGGTTTTCCTGCATCTCCGACAGGTGCTCCATCCC
>CAXUHC010000318.1:0-3933 GCA_964250705.1 uncultured Chthoniobacterales bacterium
TCGTCGTGTGATTGGGCGAGCCGATCATGGCTTGCTGCGCCTTGACGGCTTCGTATTGCAAGTAAAGCGGCGTGAGTCGCTGGTTGATGACTTCCGCCGCCTTGGCGAGTCCCTCGGCTTCCACGATGCGCTTTTCCTTGTCGCGTTCCGCAATGGCGATTTCCGTCTGTTTACGTTCGAGTTCCTGAGTCGCGGCCAGCTTGCGCGAGACCGCCTCCACGATCTCGGGCGGATACTGGATGTTGCCCACGACCACGCTGTCGATCTGAAACGGGCTGCCGGCAGCAGTTTGGACGACCCGTTCCCTGATCCGCTGGCCGAGCGGGCTGATGCTATCCTTGATCTCCAGTCCTTTGAGCTGCTGCACCTCGTCACGGGCGAACGTGCGTAGCGGTTGTTTAAGGAAATTATCGTAACAGACTTTGACGATCTGGTCTGATGAATCACCCGGCTGGAGCGTGGAATACTTCTCTACCAGCTCGCGCACCATTTCAGGGCGAACGCGCCGGACGATATGCACCTGAAAAGCGATCTTGAGATTATCCTTGGCCAGCACCGTCTCGGTGTTGGTAAATTCTTCGGTGTAAGTGTAAGGCGTCACCGAGACGTTGGTGACATCCAGGAGCCAGCCTCGCCCGGTGCTGGTTGGTCCGGTCTGCAAGCCAACGAACTCCGCGCGCCCGAGCACCGCTCCGCGGGTGAGGTAGCCCACATAACCCGCAGGAGTATAAGGATTGCGGCTGGAACTAAACCAGATAAACCCCGTCACTCCAAAGAGGATGAGCAAGGCGAAGAGGACTACAGGCAATAAGCTTCGGCGGGGGAAGCCGCCGGGTGCGGCCAGGGTGGGAAAAGAGCTGATCATAAGGCGAGCGGACGAAAGGAAGAAGCTTTTGGGGGTGGGGTTGGCAAACAGAACGCAACGCAGGTGAAACACACGCCACGTTACCGCACGTTAGTTGAGCCGGAACGCCATCAGAGGAAATCGACAACTAGCTTGCAACATGCCACCTGGAAATCATGTGGGGCCCAAACTCTACGGCGGTAGATAATTAAAAATAAATTGAGGGTGCCTCGCTCTGTTTTGTCAGCGGCATTCGTCGTGCAAAACGCACTTTCCCACCCCTTTCCCATTGCAGTCCGCACGAGAAAACAAATTCAAAAATCCTGATGGCCCATCGCTCGTGAATATTGTTTCTTATGGGAGAATACGCCGTCGGTTTTCCGTGTGGCACGGCTGGCCGCCTTCGCACAGAGGTAGACCGGTGTGTCTCCCGCTATCCGCCCCTCCAAGATGACTCTCGAAGAACTGGATCAGCAGCTTGACCGGTGGCAGAAGTCCGTGGCCGCCGTCATCGCGAACGTGTACGAGCTTTACGAGCACCCGGTTTACCGCGTCCTGGCAGGTTCTTCGAGCGTTCCGAAAGCCCCTTTGACGGGAGAGTCCCGCCCGCGCGTGGACGCTGCGCTGGATGCGGTCGGCGAGCTGCTGCGTTGCGGCAGCGAAATCCACGCGGTGGTAGAGCGCGCCGCCGAGTGGCGTCAAGCGATGCCGCTGCTGTTCCGCGAGGAGAGAATCCGGGAGATCGGCCGGCTGCTGGACGGCCCGTCGATCCGGCTGCCGGCGGCGGACATCCCTTTGATGCAGCGCGGCCTGCTCACGGCAGCCGTTGGCGAGGAACGTGAGGTGAGCATCCGGCAAATGCTCGACGTGATGACGCCGACTTTCGAGGTAGCCAAACGCACGATCGCGGAGGTGGAACAGGCCTGGGCCACGCTCTATCCTCTGTTGGACAAGGCGGCAGCTGAAACTAATGACCTGCGCCGGATGAGCGAGGAGGCAGGGCTTGGGGACGAATCCGACTGGCCAGCGATTGAGCGTGGCATTGCGTCCGCGCGCGCAACCGTCAAACTCGACCCTCTCGGCGCAACCGGATCGGTGATGCAAGGAATTATCCCCGCCCTGGCGCGGGTGCGGATACGGTTGGAAGAAAATGCCGCCGAGCAACGTCGAGCCACGGCGGACCTGGCCGAGGCCCGCCAACTACAGAGCGCGCTGGTGGAGGTTCATGCCCATGCTTTGACGATCTGCGCAGAGCGCCAACTCAAAGTTGCGCTCCCGGAATCTTTGGCGCCCGCCGACCCGCTGACAGCGGGTCAGATCAAGGGTTGCCGGAATTGGCTACAACGACTCGACTCTATGATGGCGGATGCGGCGGCGCGGCGTTCGGCGGGGATCGAGGTGCGCCGATGGCTGGAAACCGCGCGCGGGCACCTGGCCCACGAACAGGCCGCCGGACGGGCTCACCAAGCATTGCTCGACGAACGCATCGAATTGCGCGGGCGGTTGGACGCCCTCGCGGCCAAGGCCGCCGGTTGCGCGCTGGCCGAAGACGCGGAACTCGCGGCGGATGCGCAGGCCGCCCGTTCCTTGCTCTACCGGCGCCCGACGCCCCTGATCGAGGCGCGCGCGCTGGTTGCGCGATACCAAGCCCGCTTGAATGACAAAATCGCCTCGTCGGCACGCCGATGATTTTCGCGGCAGCGCTCCCATGAGTATGTTATCTTATGTCCGAAGCTCTTGATGGTCAGCCGTGTGGGCATCCCGGTTGTAGTGGGGTCGTTGAAGGGGGATTCTGCAACGTCTGCGGCCTGGAACCCCCGAACATCGACGCCAGCCGCAGCGCGGCGGGCCTCGCCTCGTCGTCTGCCAGCGGCACGACCGGCACCGGACGCGGCACGCGCGGCACTTCCCGGCGCGCCGGCAGCAGCCGCTCGCGGGCGACCAGCCGCCGCCAGCTCGGGCTCGGGCTGGTGCAGGTGCCCGAACTCCCGTCACTCGACCCGGCGTCGGTCATCATGGCCGAGCCGTCGGTGCCGCCGGGCAAACGCTTCTGCACCCATTGCAACGAGACGCTCAAGCGCGAGCAAGGCTTCTGCCCCAAGTGCGGCCGACCCTACTCCTTTATCCCCACGCTGAAAGCCGGTGACGTGGTGGCCGATCAATACGAGGTCGCTGGTCCGCTGGCCTTCGGCGGGCTGGGCTGGATCTATCTCGCCAAGGATGCGCTGCTCTCGCGCTGGGTCGTGCTCAAAGGGCTGCTCAACGCGCAGGACGAAGCGGGCGCGGCGGCGGCGGTGGCGGAACGCCAGTTCCTCGCGGCGGTGAAGCACCCGAACATTGTCGGCGTGTATAACTTCGCCCAGCGCGGCAGCGAGGGTTACATCGTCATGGAGTACGTCGGCGGCAAGACGTTGCGCGCGATCCGCAAGGAGCGCGGCCCACTGCCGGTAGCCGAGGCGATTGCCTACATCCACCGCATCCTGGGGGCGTTCGCCTATCTCCACCGCCAGGAGCCGCCGTTGGTTTACTGTGATTTCAAGCCGGACAACTTCATGGTGGAAGGCGACGACGTGAAGCTCATCGACATGGGCGGCGTGCGGCGCGTGGACGACCTCGGCGGCGACATCTACGGCACCAAGGGCTACAGCGCCCCGGAGGCAGGCGACGGACCCACGCCGGTATCCGACCTGTTCACCGTGGCGCGCACCCTGGCGGTGCTCGTGGCGGATTTTCGCGGATTCCAGGGCACGTATGAATTCACCCTGCCGCCCCCGGTCGATCTGCCGACTCTCAACAGCCACGAATCGCTCTACCGCTGGCTGACCAAAGCAACGCGGGTCGACCCCGACGAGCGGTTTCAGAGCGCCGACGAGATGGCCGAGCAACTCGCGGGTATCCTACGCGAGATCGTCGCAACAGAAACCGGCGCGGCGCGGCCTGCCGAGAGCGCGCTCTTCGGCGGCGACCGGATGCGCGCGAGCGACGGCGACGGGTTCCTTGCCCAGCCACCCACGGCGGAGCTTGCGCCCGCGCTCAAGCTCGACCCGCTCGACCCGGCGGCGCAGTTCATCCTCGCCAACGCGGACGGG
>CAXUHC010000319.1:0-3916 GCA_964250705.1 uncultured Chthoniobacterales bacterium
CGGCTCGAAGGTGGCGCGGGCGTCGGCAGGAAGCTGCGCGACATGGTCCGACGCGATCGTGGGGGCGTCGTAGAGTTCGCCTCCAAGGACGCCGAAGCAGCCATCGCCGAGGCGGTCGGAGACGTGAGCGGACGGGAATCAGTCAGGACTTGGCCCTGTCGGGGCACCTTCACCTGACCGGAGAGGTGCAGGGCCGGTTCCCGTTCAAATCTGCCCGTCGTGCTCCCTCAGCACGTATGCAACAGACGGTGGCGGGAGAACAACCGAATCGTCGCCCTCGTGGCTGCTGTCGTTTTTAGGCGTCGATGTTCTTGAGGCCGCTTACCTGCGGCTTTTTGAAGAGAAATCAGTCATGCCGATCCGGGAGCACTATGATGACTAAGCGAGGCCGCGGTCGTCTCCGCCTGGGCGACGCACCGCTCTTGAAAGCCGAGCGCAACAAGCGGTGGCGCGAAACCAATCGGATCACCGCACTCGAGGTCCCGGCCGCGATCGCCGAACGGCTTCGGCGCCTTCGGGAAGAGCACGGACTTTCGAACGCGGACCTCCTGACCGCGGCACTCGACGCCCTGAGTGCATCGGAAACGCTACCGTTTCCGAGGACGCCTGCCAATTCGCCCGACACCGGCACAGAACTGGACGCCTGAAACAATCGAAGCAGCCCGCCGCGAGACAAGATTTCGCAGGTAGGGTGGGGAGGACACCATGTTCGAAGCCATCACAAAAACGCTCCGTCGGCCCGGCAGCCTGCCTTGGCTGACGGCACATTCCCAGTCACCGCGACCGGTGTGGGCGCCGCTGGTCATGCATAGCAGTCGCACCGTGCGCGAGTATGCCCCGGTATCCACGGGCAGCCACAACTACAACGAATCCGTCGTCCGGATCCGTCGAGGCGAGGTCCACCGCGGCACAGTCAGAAGCCGCCTTCCGTTGGAACATCTGATCATCGCGCCGGGCCAGGCGTCATCGGCGGAAATCCAGGACGCCACGGAGTTCGTGGATGCTGTCACGACCATTTGCTCCCCCTGGGTGACTGCGTTCCTCGTCCCAAGGCTCCGGGCGACCTGCATCAACTATCAGGTCGCCGGGGAGACGGTAGAGGACACGACACCGGTGCAGCTGGCCGGGACTGCCACACAAACAACGAGCGGCGAGCCCGTGGTCGTAATGAGCATGGACCGATCCCTGGAGCAGGTACGGGTCACCTTGCACCACGAGATCTGGCACCAAGTCGAAGCCGTGCTGACCCTGGAGGCCAACCGGCGCCTCCAGGCATGCCTGAGCCCCTACAACCTCGCCCCCCGCAACAACGACTACGCCAGGTCACCTAGCGAGCGCCTGGCAAGAGCATACTCACATTTCGCAATTCAGTGCGACGACTTGGCGGCGATCGGAGCGCCGGTGCCGGTGATGGGATCAGGGGACACGAAGGTGCTGTACGACGCGTTCGCCGAGGTCTATAGCGGCCGTTTCGCTCAAGCCCTGGCATGATCGCGGGATTACAAGAATTCCACAGATTCGGCGGCCCTCCAAAAGTGAGGGCTGCTGCTGTTTTCAGGCGTCGACAAATTAGGGGTGTGCAACACAAATTCAGGTCGTCCCCCCGTTACTCACTTTTTGGATATCGACGATTCAAGATTGGGTAACACATCATCAGAAGTCCGAATAATACTTTATCCAAAATCATCAGGCATTCCCGGCACCGTATATCGTCGGCATTATACGGTGCGGATACCGTAAAAGTGCGGCGGCTGCACCGTATCGAAACCGTATCCGCACGGCACCTTGAGGCCGCCCGGCCCCATGGGCGGACTGAGCATTCTTCTAAACACTCGTTTAGTAACCACGGACGCCGCCGGGCGACAGGGACAGTATGTTGACAAGTTATTAAACAACGCGGCCCGAAAAAGGGTCATGGCCCTACTTTTTTCAATGTTGACAGCGAGTTTTGATTGATTTTGCACATTGCGGGTGCGCAAATAGAAATGCCTCCCGACTAACCCCGGTCTCGCAAACCGGGCGGGAGGCAAAACTAACACGGGAACGGGACCAGTATACCGGCAGCACTTGCAGATCGCAAGATTTTCTGAGCAAGCCTATTTACGCGCCCGTTCTCTCATTCATTGAGAGAACAAAATGGAATTCAACTCAATCGGTTCGTCGACACCATTGGATCAGGACACCGTGTCCGCTCTCGTAAACGAAGTCGTTTACGTGGGGAACTCGCCTCAGCCGCCGGAGACCGGAGGTTTCCGGGTCCCGACGGGGGCGCCGGAAAGCGAGGGGCAGGAGCTCCTCTACCAGGTGGGTGAAACCATTTTTGCGGCCGTGGCGCCGCGCATGGTCGATCTCGGCTGGTCGGTTTTCCCTTAGGAGCAGCAAGGCCGCGCGCCCGGCAGCGTGTTCGGCCAGCGGATCAACTGGAGCAAGGAGCATTACCTCAAGAACCGCCTCCCCACCGCGCAGGCGCTCGACTTGTGGTGCAGGCACTGCCCGGACCTGAACGTCGCATGCGTGTTCGGACCCGCGAGCGGCGACACCTTCGCGATCGACATCGATGTCACCGATGAGGAGATGAGCCACCAGATCGCCGAGCTCGCCGACGAGATCCTGGGCCGCACTCCATTCCGCCGCGAGGGCCTGGCGCCCAAGATCGCGCTGATCTACCGGCAGCCCCCGGGCGGCGAGGACCGCGTGCCGAGCATGAGCCGATACTTCGCGGAGATGGATGAGGACGGTAATGCCGCCAAAGGGGAGCACGGACTTGAGGTCCTGGCCGACGGCAGGCTTCTCACCCTGCATGGCCGCCATCACGAGACGGGTGCATACTTCAAATGGATGAACGAGTTTCAGAGTCCGATTATTCTCGGGCCGGATTCCGCTCCGCTGGTCACCGCCGACCAGGTGAAAGTTTTTGTCGCCGCGGTTGCGGCTCGGTTCCCGTTCTACGCTCCGCCACCGGTCGCTTACACGGCTGCGGGGGAGGTCAATTCCGACGGGCTGCTGATCCCTCGCAAGCGTGAAGACGTGGTGTGCGACAGCTCCGGGCGCGCGGTCGACGGGCGCTGGACGTGGATGAAGTCGATTGCATGGCACGCCGTTTTGCGTCGCCGCGAAGAGGTCGTCGCCGCTGACAGGCGCGGCAATCTCGCCGCAGTGCGCGGTTTGCTCGTGGCCGACGCGGTAGCCGCCTTCAAGGCTACGGCCGATTGCCGCGGCCGGTGGGAAGGCGAGAACTTGGTCGCCGAGGCGAGGAGTGCGCTGGAATGGCCGATCAAGAGGGCCGTGGATGGCACGATGCGGGGCGGCCGTGGCAATCCCGGCCTCGAGAATCAATCGATTTCCGGGAGCACGGGGTGGGTTGCAGACCCCGCAGCCGCAGACCCCAGCTACAAGCGCGAGGAGGCGGCAATTCCAGCGACCGTGACAGACCTCGGGAAGCGTTTGGGCGTCCCCGATACCGAGGACTACTCCTGCGATCCCGCCGACATCACTGAGGAGATGATCGAGCAGGCCCGCCGCGACAAACGCACCGAGCAGGTGCAGGACCTCAGGATGCGAGGGGCTGCCGCCACCGCGAAAACCATGGCTGCTTGGGATGCCAAGGAGGCACTGGCCCGTATTGCGGAGCGGAACGAGCGCAAGGCCGCGCAGGAGGCCCGAAAGACCGAGGAGGAGGAGGGCACTGCTCCGTTCCGGGTGTTGGGTTACGAGAAGAGCGTGAGGAGCAAGGTGTCGTATTGGTTCCTCTCGCACACTGGCCTGGTGCTGGCGTCCTCGTCGCGTGAACTGGCCAGCGTGAGCGGGCTCAATGACATCGCGCCTACCGAGTGGTGGGTAGAGCGCTACCCGGGGAAGATAGTAAGCGGAGCGTCGGCGCCACATTCCCTTTGCTTTGCTGACCGTGCTGCAAGTG
>CAXUHC010000320.1:0-3882 GCA_964250705.1 uncultured Chthoniobacterales bacterium
GCGAGGAAGCGGCGGCCCGGGCGATCGAGGAAGCCGTGCGCCGGACCCTCGACGACGGCCTGCGTACCGCGGACATCTTCGCGGGCGAGGGGACGAAGGTCGGCACCCGGGAACTGGGCGCAGCGGTTGTGGAGCACATCAGTCACTATGAATCCTGAAGCGGACCCCGAACCATTGGAGCGGGTTCCCGAGGGCGCGGTCCCGGCCCGCCCGCGTCCGTGGGCTGCTGTTCGCCGCCACGCCGGGGAATTATTGATCGTCTTTCTGGGCGTTTACGCGGCGTTTCTGCTCAACCGGTTTGATTCGTACCGGCGTGACGAAAAGCGGCGGGCACAAATCATGGAAGCTCTGGAGCACGAAACCCAAGGAAGTGTGGACGAACTCGCCGAAGCCATTTCCCAGAACGAGCCGCTCGTGTCCGAATTCGAGCGCCGTCTGGCCGCAGGCGAAATGCCGGGCCTATCAGTCTCGATGAATAGTTCAACCTACAGCGCCACAGACGACGCGACTTTGCTGCAAGCCGGTGGTCTCGACCTGCTGGACGTGCAGACGATTGAACTGCTGCGCACCGTCAACGTGATGGAGCGGGCTTCGATGGCGGAGCGGCGCAATCAATTCGAACTCAGCCTGGCCCAACTGGCCAACGTCGAGCCGGGGGATTTTTACGATCCGTCCACTCACCGGTTGAAAAAACGCTACGAATGGTGGCCCTACGTGCAACGCCGCGCCATCCTTGACGCCAAGGAACGCCTTGTGGCGGCAAAAGCATTGTTGAACCACATCAAGGCCGCGCGGGGTCACCACTAGCGGCTTTCCCCCTTCCTCAAGCCGACCCACGCCGCCGCGTAGCCGAGCAGCATCCAGCCTGCCAACTTGAGCGCGGCGAAGGAGCCCACGTCCGCGCGGGTATAAACCTTGCGCACGCCGAGGTCAGCCGCAGCTAGCGCGCGCAGGTCTCCTCTGCCCGCCCCCGGAGCGGGGGGACGCGCCGTCAGTTCCCGCAGGCGCAGATCCTTGAGGTGATCCCCGGCTTTCCGGTGGGTGTTGTATATCCCGCCGGTGATGGGCCGCCCGATGAATGCACCCACATCCATGAGCGTTTGGGCCGCGTAGCTCGGCATCAAACTGGTGAGCGCGTACACGACGGGGGAGGTCATCTGGTGGGTTTCTACGACCAGACCGGAAAAAAGAATCTGCGGGATCAACACCAGTGGCACCACCATCACCGCCTGCATCGCGTGGCGCGCCCAGGCGGATATCGCCAGCCCGATCCCCGCCGCCGCGAAGGCCGTGCAAACGATGCTGGCCAGTTGCCAGAGTGCCGAACCATCGATGCCGCGCGTCACGCCGGGCTCCGGATCGTGGTACAGGAACCAGCGCGCCGCCCACAGACAGGCATACAGCAACGTTCCCTGCGCGGCGGTCAGGCTCCCGACCAGCGTCAACTTGCTCAGCAGGTACGCGTGGCGGCTCAGCCCCGCCATGCGCTCGCGGCGGTAGATCGGACCCTCGCGCACGATCTCCTGCGCCGCGTTGGAGCAGCCGAACCAGAGCGTGGACAGAGAGGCGAAGAACAGCCCGAGCGTGGTGTCGTCCGTTGCCCAGGCCGCCAGCAGCGCGATCACCAGCGGTTGACCGAGCAACAGCAGGAAATTCTTGGAATCGGCGGCGAGGATTGCCCACTGGCGCGCCCACAGGATCGGTACGGCGGGCCGGGGCCGCCCTTTTCCGACCGACGGTGGAATCCGCACGGATGGCAGGCCGGGTGCCTCGCCCGGGGAAGCGAGGGTACGGCGAACGTGGTCCTCGTTCCATTCCAGCGGGGTCCGTTCGGCCAGACGGTCGTAAAGGTCGACCAGCTTCTGTACGCCGAAGATTTCGCGCGCCTGCTGGGCGGTCCCGGCGAAGGCCAGCCGTCCCGCCGTGAGGACGAAAAGCTGATCCGCCAAGTACACGTTCTCGACGACGTGGGTCGTACAAACGACCGTACAGCCGCCGTCCGCCAGACCTCGCAGCAGTTCGGTGAGCTTGAACTCGGCGGCGGGGTCGAGTCCGCTGGTCGGTTCGTCGAAGAACAAAATCGACGGCGAACCGAGCAACTCCACGCCGACGCTGACCCGCTTGCGTTCCCCGCCCGAAAGCTGCGCGACCAGCGTGTGACGGCGCTCGCTCAGGCCCAGGCGGGTGATGGTTTGCGCGACCAGCTTGCGGATTTCCAGGGCGGGCGCGCCGGCGGGCAGCCGCAGGCGCGCGCTGAAAAGGAGCGCGTCCGCCACCGTGAGTTCCCGGTGCACGATGTCGTCCTGTGGCACGTAGCCCAGCCGGGAGCGCAGCCGGTCGGCGTCGCGGTAGAAATCCGCGCCGTCGTACCGGACCTCGCCCGAGTCGGCGGGCCTCCGGGCGGTCAACGCGTCGAGCAGGGTGCTTTTGCCCGCGCCGGAAGGTCCGAGGATCATGACGAACTGCCCGCGATCCACCCGCAGGGAAACGTCCGCGAGTACGGCGGTCTCGCCAAACGTTTTTCGCAGGCGCCGTGCTTCGACTTCGATCCCGGCGAAGTCCGGGGTCCTTTCGAGGGAGCGGCCGTCGAACCGAAAAAAGAACGGCCCCATCTGGAGGCGGTCGCCGATCACCAGCGCATGCCGCTCGAAACGCCGCCCGTTGACCCGCGACCCGGCGCGGCTGCGCAGGTCCGTGATCTCGTAGCCGCCGGACCTGCGCTCGATCACCGCGTGCTGCCGGGAAATGCCCGCGTCGGCGAGGACCACGTCCGATTCCGGCGCGCGGCCCAGCGTGATCCGCTGGCCGCGCAGGGGAATGCGCGCCACTTCGGTCTCGCCGATGAGCACGGTGGCGCTGCCCGGGGCCAGCCCGGCGTCGGCGGCCAGGGCACGGGCGACAGCGGCGGGGGGCGGGCCGAAGCCGTAATGGGCCAGGACGGGACCCATCTGCAAAAGCGCGCCTGGCGGCAGCGGGCAGGGTTTTCCCGCTTCCAGCGGAACGCCGTTCACCGACGTTCCCCACTGGCTGCCGAGGTCTTCGACGGTGAACCCGCTTTCCCCATCTTGGCGCAGACAGCAGTGGCGACGGGAAATTTCCGGATGCTTTAGCTGCACGTCCGCTTCCGGCGAACGTCCGATGATCATTTCCCTTTGGCTGATCGAAAAACTCGCCGCAGGCAACCCGGCCAGAATTGTAAGGGTCAGTGGCTCGGACATCGCGGACCTGGAAATATCATTATTGATTTATCAATAATGAGAAAGTGGTTAGGGCACCACCGCCCAAACCTCGACGAGCCGATTTTTCTCCGCTTGCTGGGTGCTGAACAGGGTGGACCCACCCATCGCCACGGCGTGCATCACGTTTTGCAATCCGCACCGATCACGCAGGGCGTCCAGGACGCGATGCGCACGGGCTAACGAAAGATCCGCGTTCACTTTTTCGCTGCCCTTGGGATCGGCGTAGCCGAGGACCACGAAAACGACGGTCGGGTCGTCGGTCATTTGCCGGATGGACGGCGAGGCGAGTTGCTGTCGCAGCCGTTCGACCTCGGCGGAGCCAACCCCGGTTTCACCTTTGACGAAGGGAATTGTCAACACGCGGCCCATGCTGCGTGCATGGTCGACGCTGGCGTAGAGCTTGTCCTTATTGGCGGCGGAGACGCCGGGCATCAGGTCGATCCGCCGCAGCACGTCCTCGCGGACCTGCGCGTTGGCGGGGTCTTTTACGTCGAGGTTGAGCGGGACACCGGGGCCCAGCCCTGGCGCGGGAGGGGTCGGGGCCAGAGTTTCTGTTGGCGGGTCGGCGTGGGCGGGCGGCGGTGGTTCAACCGGAGCGCGGGAAGGCCTGGCCGATTGGTACGGAGCGTTGGTGATTTCTTCG
>CAXUHC010000321.1:0-3858 GCA_964250705.1 uncultured Chthoniobacterales bacterium
CGTGTTTATTCACCAGTACAACCAGCAACCAATCATTTAACTAATACCCACTACCTGGATTTCAATTTGCCGTTGCCTCTGCTGTTTGCGCTGAGGTCCATTTTACGCGGGACAATGCGACCGGCGAGATCGTGCCGATGCGCCTATAGCTTTAACCCGCACTCATCCCTTGCTCGCGCAACTTGGACACCCCCGTAATTATTGCGTCGCTGGTCTCCCTCTCTCCATTCGCTACTATCGGACAGCCTTCTGATTGTCGGTTCGATCTGTCGATTACTCAGAAGTGTTCAGACGCAAGCGTGCTCATGCGGTCGGTTGAAGGCGGATTTCTACGCCGCCGGTATCAAGCGTCTGAACGTGAAAGAGCACCTGCAAAAACGCTTGAATGACTTCGATATTCGTTCGGGCGTGCAACGATAGGCCAGCCGTCCTAAACGCGCCGCCTCCGGCCAGCCCCATTGGCAGCAAGAACTGGTCAGCCATGTATTCGCCCACGGGCAGGCCGGCGGCGAGATAAGAGCGGACTTGTTCCACCATCCGATCTGCCACCGCTTCCGCTCGGATGCCGCGTTCACCGAAGGCGGTAAAAACCTCGGCCTGGGCTTCCGAAGCGACTTCACCGGTAAGAACGAACCCTTGTCCGCGCTCCGTCGTGTGCTCGATGATTTCGCACGCCGCGCGCCCCCAGCGAAGACGCTTGTCCATCTGTTCAAAAGCACGTTCCGCCGCGCTGGTCGGTACCCCTGCGACATGGCCTTCCGGCCCCCGGTTTCGCTCGGTCGCAATCAGCTTCGTACAGCGTTGCGTCTGCCCTTTTCCGGGAATCGTGATGCAGGCGTACCAGTATTTGGAAAACCCCCGAGGGTCCTTTCGCAACGAGGCCATAGCCTCACAATAGCCTCACAATGACGCCGAGTAAAATTGATGCCTCAGAAATCTATTCTCCTAGGAGAGAAAGGTTTGCCAGAGGGGAGAATCGAACTCCCGATTCGATTTGCCTACACTGTAAAGGGTTGGCTTCAGAGGTAAAATTAACGTCTGCGACATCAATTTTCGTCTGGAATATTGTGACTGGATTGTGACCGAAAATTTCGCCTTTTTTGATCGTTTTTACTGCCCTTTTTTCCCGAAAAATCCGCTTTGGAGAACTGATGATCCCCAAAAGGTTCGATTCTCTGCTCAGGCGAGCCCGGCAGGACTAAAACAGGTTATTTTAGCCCCGAAACGGTCACAATATAGTCACAATACCCTTCGTACCCGCCCCCTCACCGTTAGGGCGGTCGCCTTTGCAAGATATTCCTTCCGAGGGTAACAAACCGCTAGCGGAAGTACTCTGGCTGGCTGATGTCACGGATTAGGCCAAGCTGCTCCGGCATCCAGCCCAGACGTGCTCTGGTCCGAGCACTGGACGCCGGACCGTTGCCGGCGACCCAGGCGGCCAACGGACCGAAGTGCCCCGCCGCTTCTGCGGTAGAAATCGACAGGGTTGGCAGACCCAGTTGCTCGCCGATGGCCTCGGCGATCTGCCGGAACGGAATCCCCTCGTCCGCCACCGCGTGGAAGGGGCCGCCCTGTGCTCTGTGCTCCAGCGCGAGGCGGTAGAGGCGTGCCGCGTCGAGTCGATGCACCGAGGGCCAGAGGTTTTGGCCGTCGCCAATGTAGGCGGAGACACCTTTCTCCCGCGCAACGCTCGCCAGCATCGGCACGAAGCCGTGCCGCTCGCCTACGCCATGCACACTGCGAGGCAAACGCACCCAGGTGGCACGCGCTCCCCTCTCTGCGATAGCAGCGGCGGTTTGCTCCGAGACGCGGGGAAACTCCGGGTTGATCGGGGCCAGCGGTCCATCCTCGGTGAACGTCTCACCGGCAGGCAGCAGACCGAAGCCGCTGGTGACAATCACCGGGCGGTCAGAGCCAGCGTAGACCTCACCAAAGGTTTCGATGGCCTCCCGATCTTCCTTGGCCAACTCCACGATCTTGGAAAAGTCGAGCCCGAAGGCCAAGTGGACGACGGCATCCGCCTGGGAGGCCGCCCGCTTGAGGGTCTCCAAATCGCCGAGCGAGCCGAGCAGAGATTCTGCGCCCAAGGCACGCAGAGTTTCGGCTTTCTGCTCAGAGCGGACGAGACCGACAACTCGGTGGCCTGCCGCGATCAGTTCGGGGACAAGAGCCGAGCCCACCCACCCGTTTGCACCAGTGATAAATACACGCATGATCTTTTGTCCTTTTGAGGTTTGTTGATTTCCGAGTCGCTTCCTTTCCACGTGTCACCTAAACCCGTGAGAGCTATCACAACCGGGCGAACCGATCCGCCGACGCCTTGTTGTGTCAGTAAATGACATTAAGGCGTAGTGACAGTCGCTGTCAAATCGAATAGAATCACCAAATGCCCCGCGATGGAGAACCCGCACGCCAACGCTTGCAGCAAGCCGCTGTCGAATTGTTCCGCGAGCGCGGTTACGACCTGACCACCGCCGCCGAGATCGCCGCGCGAGCCGGCGTGACCGAGCGCACCTTCTTTCGGCACTTCGCGGACAAGCGCGAGGTGCTCTTCGATGGCCAAGCCAAGCTGCGTGGGCTACTGACCGATGCCATTGCCGAGACTTCCACAAAGCTCCCGCCGTTAGAAATTCTATACCGGGCGTTTTGCTCGGTGGAGCAACTGCTGGAGGACA
The DNA here is from genome assembly GCA_964250705.1 of uncultured Chthoniobacterales bacterium. Classification (GTDB taxonomy): domain Bacteria; phylum Verrucomicrobiota; class Verrucomicrobiia; order Chthoniobacterales; family SZAS-18; genus CAHJWO01. The sequence goes on from CAXUHC010000321.1 coordinate 2,676, forward strand.
ACCGGCCTTTTTCCCTTCCGCGCCAGCAGGTGATCGACCGCACCCCGGCTCTCCAAGAGCGCGAACTGGCAAAGGTGGCGGCCTTGGCAGAAGCACTGGCGTTGGCTTTACGACAGCGCGGCGTGGACGAGCGACTGGCATCCTTGGCGGCTCAGACCGGGATGGCGACCTTCCGCTACGCGATTGAGGCTTGGTTCGCCGATTCAAAGGGTGGGCTGGGAGCCCATTTGGATCGTGCTTTCGATGAATTGGACGGGCTAGCCTCGTCGTTCTCCACAAGGAAGGCGCGGCGTCGCCGCTGAAATGCCTGCGATTTGCGCGTTCTGTCCTTCAGGACACTCACTGCCTTTATTACGCAGAGGCAAAATTACGGATGGCTACGGACCTCGCTATTACACGCTTTGCCTGTTTCGCAAAATAAGGTGCTCGAACCGGCAATGGCAGGCCTTGAGGGTTGCGGGTATAGCCTCTGGTGAGAAAACTGAGGTTTTTCGGAGCTATCATACTCACCCGACTCACACTTCCCTCAATAATTTAGACGGGTCGACAGTCAGTGCCCGGAGGGCAGGAAGGATCGACGCTGCCAAGCCTAGCAGAGCCATGGTCACCACCACGCCGCCCACGACCACCGGGTCCTGCGGATTCGCCTGATACACCATCCGTCGCAGGAGTTGATCGGCAAAGACACTCGCCAGCAACCCTGCCAATGACCCCATGCCAAGCAGCACCATCGGTCGTCCCACGGCGGCGGCGAGCACACGCCGCTTTGACGCGCCCAAGGCGACGCGGATGCCTAGCTCCTTCATCCGGCGGCTTACGTTGTAGGCCGCCATGCCGAAGACCCCCGTCACCGCCAACATTGCCGCCAGGATTCCCGTCACCCCCAAAGCCACGGTCGCCGCCCACGCCGGAAACAATTCGAGTCCGAGGGCGTCGGACCAGCTTTGTACGGAAGCCGGCGTGTCCGGCAAGAGGCTGGCCAGCATGCTTTCCAAAGCCGCCGTCATCTCGCGCCGCGCTCTCTGCGAGCGTACCACGAAGATCATGTCATTCGTCTTGCTCTGCGACCAGGGCAGGTACATCGCTGGCTGGTTTTCTTCCTGTAAGTCGTGGTATTTGCCGTCCTCCGCCACGCCGACCACTTCCGTCAGCCGACCCGCCACGATGAAACGCTGTCCAAGTG
>CAXUHC010000322.1:0-3805 GCA_964250705.1 uncultured Chthoniobacterales bacterium
GGATCGAACCCCTTTACGGGATCGGGGTCGGGTCGGGCCTTCGGCATCGGCCTTGACCCTAGCATGGAACCGGGCAATAACCAGTCATTCGTCTCACGGGGACGATCAAAAACCGTCCGAAGATTACGCAGATTTCCGCAGATGAGGAGAGGAATTGGAAGGCATTCGCATCCGTCTTCTCCCCCCTTTCTGCAATCTGCGGAAATCTGCGTAATCTGCGGACGGTTTTCCTCTCCCGGGAAGTGCGCTCCGCTCGCCCTAAAAACCCGACCGGCAGGCTTTGATCGTGTTCGCCATCAGCATCGCAATCGTCATCGGCCCCACCCCACCGGGCACCGGCGTGATGGCCGCGCATTTCGGCGCGACCCCGGCGAAATCGACGTCCCCCACCAATCGATACCCGCGTTTCGCCTCTGGATCTTCCACCTGGTTGATCCCCACGTCGATCACTACCGCGCCCTCGCGCACGTCGTCCGCCGTCACGAAATTTGCCTTGCCAATGGCGACCACCAGAATGTCCGCCGACCGGAGAATCCCCCGCAAATCCCGCGACCGCGAATGCGCTACCGTCACCGTGGCATCGCCGCCCTTGCCCTTGCCCATCATCAACAGGGCAAACGGTTTTCCTACCAGCAAACTCCTACCCAGCATCACCACGTTCGCCCCGGCGGTCTCCACGCCCGCCTCGATCAGCAGCCGCTGGCAGCCCAGCGGCGTGCAGGGCACGAACCCGCTCGGGTCGCCGATGGCCAGCTTGCCCACGTTGACCGGGTGGAAGCCGTCCACGTCCTTGGCCGGGTCCATCGCCAGGATGACGGCCTGTTCGTTGATGTGCCTGGGGGGCGGCGACTGGACGAGGATGCCGTGGATGGCGGGATCGTGGTTCAACCGGTCCACCACGGCGAGCAATTCGGCCTGGGTGGTCTCGGCGGGAAGTTCCAGCTTGACCGAGTGCATCCCGATGGTCTGGCACATGCGGTCCTTGGCGCGGACGTACGCGCGCGACGCGGGATTGTCGCCGACGAGCACCACCGCCAGCCCGGGCGTGTGCCCGCGCGATTTCAAATCCGAGATTTGCGCCGCGCATTCTGCGAGCACGGTGTCGGCGACCGCCGTGCCGCTGATGATTTTCGGTTCGGAAGGCATGGGAAGAAGAAAGGATGAAGGAAGAAGGCGGACTGAAGAAGGAGCAAAGACAGGACGATGATTAATTCCTTCATCCTTCGGTCTTCATCCTTTCAGTTTGATCTCCACGCGCTGTTTATTGGCAAAACGATCCAGGTAAAACAGCTCGCCCTGGTCACGGGCAAATTCGTGGACCAGCTTGGTCACCTTCACGTCGAAACAGCAATACTCGGCGATTTCCATGATGCGGCCCTGCTGCCACCACTTGATGGCGTCGAGCCCTTCGGCGGACTTGCCGACGCCGAGCGTCGCCTGCGCGATGGATTCGAGCTTGAGCCGGTGGCCGAGCACCTTCTCAAGCTCCACCATCAAATCCAGCGTCTGCAACTGGCTGGGCAGGTCAAGCACGGTGTAGCCCATGAGCACCTCGTAGTCGAAGTTGACGACGTTGAAACCCACGACCAGATCGGCGCGGCGGAGCTGGTCCACGAGGTCGTCGGCGGTTTCCTCGCGGAAGATGCGGTATTCGCCCGTGCCGGTGGAGTACGTCACGCCGACGCTCATGCCCATGTCGCGTTTCTTGTCCCAGCCGCCTGCGTCGTTGGCGGTGCGGCGGGTTTCGAGGTCGAAATAAACGATGTTCTTGGGTGTCATCGGCGGAGCGGACACATTAGGCGAAACCGGCGACTCGCCCAACGAAAAATCAGAGTTCCGGCGGCTCGGCGGCTTTGGCGGGGTGCCTTTTTTCGCCATCGGCGGTCATTTCAAACTCGCCTGCGTCGAACGCCATCATGTTCTGCGCGCCCTCGATGGAAAATTCGTCCCAGGCCGCTCGGTCCGACTGGTAGAAGGCCAGGGCGTTTGCCGTTTTTCCTTTTGAAAGCTTGGCTGACGTTAAATCAGCACGCTGGCTGATCCGCCGCAGGCGCAACCCGTCGGTGGTCGTCAGATAGCTGCCTTTGTCGTCAAAGCTCGCGCTCAGATTCATTTTTTCTCGTTTGCCCGGATTGAGCGGATTTTCCGCGAGATTGATTTCCACCGGAATACCGGGACTCAGAACCAATCTCGGCTTGGGCATCCGGATATTCCGTTCGAAAAAAGTCTGCCAGGTAGAAACCGGCTTCCCGTTTTCCTCTTTGGTTTCCACCCAGGAAAGGCCGCGCACGCGCTGCCATCCTTCTGTCTCTTCTAAAAGATAGAACCGGTCGCTCGTCCGATCCGCGGACACGGCGACCGGAATCGGTTCCTCTTTGTTCGGCACCAACTGACGCAAGGCGTTCTTCCCTTGCGGAGGATAAGTAAATTGATTGAGCACGCCGTCTTCGATTTGCCAGCGGGTGCCATCTTTGCCATCGCTGATGTAGCGCGGCTCGGAGGGAATCGGGTAAACGAATTCCGATGGCGGTTGACCATCGGAGACCCGGTAAACCTCTCTGTCGGTCATGAGCAGATCGCCGTCTGCTCCGGCTGTCCGCAAGGAATATCCCGAAGGCGGAAGAGCGGAGGACTTCCGGGGGGGAGTCGCGAGCGGTTTGCCGATCCACCGAAGCGCACCCTTCTCGTCGAAACAAGCAACCCGGGCCGCGCCATCGGCCATCGTGGCGATCACGCCCAGCCCACGAGTAGTTGGTAAAAAAGCGATGGCTTCGATGCGCCCGATACGCAGGTTTTCGTCACTCTCGGCCCAATCGTTGCCGCGAATTTCCACGCCTTCGATCTTCAGCGCGCCGACCGCATAGCCCCGCGCCGCATACCGGCCCGGCGCCACCGCTTTGCCTTCGTCATCCTTGCCATCCCAATCGGTCATCAATCCGTTGAGTCCCACGGTGAACGCGCCCTCCGGCGCAATTTCCTGCAACCGGCGTACGAGCTTGCCGCTTTTCGTTTCGTAGACGCCGAGACTGTACGTGGCGTTTTCCAAGGGCGGCGGCAAGAACGAGATCGGCACCTTCCGGGCATCCTGCCCATGCGCAAGCCCCGCCGCCATAAACAACCCAAACAAGAGGCATTTCATGCGAAGCGGCCTCTCTCCGCCCAAAAGCGTGCGGAAGCTGCGAACTAATTTAGACATAGTATCTCCAATCCAAGGTGGGGAAGATGGCGTCGCGCCACTCGCAGTTGGCGAGGAAATCCAGGTCCAGCACCCCGCTGCTCCATTGCTCGTACAGCCGGGTAAACCGCAGCACGTGGTCCTTGGTGCGCTTGGCGGCGTAGTCGGTGGCCGTGCCGGTCTTCATCAGAAACGCCCAGTCGCTCGACTGCGCCAGTAGAAGCTCCCGCGCCATCTGCCGCAACAGGCGGTCCCGGAGCGCCTCGTCCGCCCCCGGTTTGGTGGCCGCACGCGTCAGGAAACCCTCGCCTTTGGTCTCTGCCCGCGCGGCCTCCACCATCCGCCGCGCCGCCGTTTGCAGGTGTGGATAAATCCACGCGTTGCTCGGATGCAGCCATACTTCCCAGTAGCCGTTTTGCCCCCAACTCGACGCCGACGGCGCGACCATCTGCATCGTCTGACGCGCGTTGATGTAACGGCCCGGCGTGGTCAGCTCGAACGTCCGCTGGTCGTACACCGACTTGCGGATAAACAGGTCCAGCCATTCCGGTCCCTCGAACCACCAGTGGCCGAAAAGCTCCGCGTCGAACGGCGCGACCACGATGGGATCCACGTCGAGCACGTTGCGCA
>CAXUHC010000323.1:0-3754 GCA_964250705.1 uncultured Chthoniobacterales bacterium
CGGCCCGCAGCCAGGAGTCCGAGGAATGGCGGCGGCCGTGCGCGTCCGAGCCCATGTTCGGCGCGCCGCCGAAGCCGGGAATCCGTTCCGGGGTCACCGTGGAACTGTTGCCTTGCAGGTCGATTTGCAGCGTGGACCCGATGAACATGTCGCAGGCGTACAGCCCCGCCAACTGACAAAAGGCGCGGTTGGAACGCAGCGAGCCGTCCGGCCCGGTGAAGTAGATGTCCGGGCGCGCGCGCATGTACTCGTCCATGCCGACCTCCGAGCCGAAGCAGTGGATTTGCCGCACCCAGCCCGACTCGATGGCGGGGATGAGGGTGGGGTGGGGGTTGAGCGCCCAGTGCGTGCAGCTTCGGCCCTTGATGCCGAGAGTTTCGCCATAGGTCGGCAGGAGCAGTTCGATGGCCGCCGTGCCGTAGCCGATGCCGTGGTTGAGCCGTCCCACCCCGTACTCGGCGTAGATGCCCTTGAGGGCCATCATGCCCATGAGGATCTGCGTGTCGGTGATCTGCGCGGGGTCGCGCGTGAACAGCGGCTCGACGAAGAAGGGCCGGGGAGCCTGGATTACGAAATCGACGCGGTCGCCCGGGATGTCCACGCGTGGCACGGTGTCCACGATCTGGTTGACCTGCGCCACCACGAGGCCGCTCTTGAAGGCGGTCGCCTCGACGATGGTGGGCGTGTCCTCGGTGTTCGGGCCGGTGTAGAGGTTGCCTTCGCGGTCGGCGCTGACGGCGGCGATCAGCGCGACGTGCGGCGTCAAATCCATGAAATAGCGCGCGAATAATTCCAGGTACGTGTGGATGGCTCCGAGCTGGATTTTGCCCGAGTAGAGCGCCCGCGCGATGGTCCCGCTCTGCGGGCCGGAATAGGAAAAATCCAGCCGTGAAGCGACGCCCCTGGCGAACAGATCCAGGTGCGCCGGGAGGGTGACGCCAGATTGGACAATGTGGAGGCCATGCAGCCGGGTCGTGTCGGCGGCGGCCAGGGCTTCGGCCAGATGGTCCGCCTGTTTTTGGTTGTCGCCCTCCAGGCAAACCCGGTCGCCGGGCATGATGATCGCTTCCAGCAGCGCGGTGGTGTCCGCCGCCGCGACGACCTTGCCGCGGGCAAACTTGCCACCCGCGTCCAGCCGGGCCTGCCGCGCGCGTTTTTGTGTTTGCCAGTCGGTCATGTCTTCCGCATCTAAATTACCTTCGGCCAAACGGGCAAATGAGTTGTCCGGTTTGGCCACTTTAATGTTTGGTCAAACGTGCGGCCATTGCTATGGATCAGCAATGGTCATGCTCCTTTTTTCGCGCCGGTTTGCGTTGGCTTGGGGCATTCTGACCATCATGGCGGCAGGCATTCGCGCGCAGGAAGCGCCGTCTGCGGTGGACCGCTGGTGGTCGGCCCAAACCGAGCAGGCGCTCGCCCGGGCCGGCTCGAATCGTGCGCAGTGGGTGCTGGCGTTGGGGACCGTTTCCGCCTCCCAGCGGACGAGCCTCGTTTTTCTGCTGGAAAACATGCCGCCGCGCGACCTGCGTGAGTTGTCCGCGAAAATGCTGCTGGAAAACATCGCGCAGGCCACCGACGCCTTTGCGCATGCCCCCTGGAGCCAGGAGGTGCCAGCGGACATCTTCCTCAACGACGTGCTGCCCTACGCCAATGCCAGCGAGCGCCGCGACGATTGGCGGGCCGACCTGCGGACCCACTGCGCACCGCTGATCGCCGCTTGCCGCACTCCCGGCGAAGCCGCCCTGCGGCTCAACGAACGGCTTTTCCCCCTGGTGAACGTGCGTTACTCCACGGCCCGCGCCAAGGCGGACCAAAGCCCCGCCGAAACCCTGCACAGCGGGCTGGCCTCCTGCACGGGGCTTTCCATTCTGCTGGTGGACGCCTGCCGGGCCGTGGGCGTCCCCGCGCGCCTGGCCGGGATTCCGAACTGGGTGGACGGGCGCGGCAACCACACCTGGGTGGAAGTCTGGGACGGCGGCCGGTGGCATTTCGTCGGAGCCGCCGAACCTGACCCGAAGGGACTGGACCGCGCATGGTTCGAGCGCGACGCTGCCCTCGCCCGCAAAGACGTGCCCCAACACGCCATCTACGCGCTGAGCTTTCGCAAGACGGGGACGATCTTTCCCGTGACGTGGGGACCGGATGACCCCGGAGACATCAGTGCGGAAAACGTCACGGACCGTTACACTGGCGCGGCGGTCGTCTCGGGGACAACCTCGCGCGTGATGCTGCGCTTCCACGACGGCCCCGGCGGGCCCCGGGTGGCCGCCGCCGTGCGCGTAGCAGCACCGGTGGGAGGCGCGGATGCGGTGCGCGAAGGCGTTAGCAAGGACGAGCGAGCCGACACCAACGACATGCTCACCTTCGACCTGCCGCGCGGCCAGACCTTCGACCTCACGGCGCAATACCAGGGGCGCTCGTTGCGGCGGCGTTACGTGGTCGGCGAACAAGCGCAGGACACGCTCGACCTCGCCTTCGACGCCGCGCCGGAAGTGCCGCCCGCCGACCGGAAAGCCCTGACGGACGCACTCGCGGCCTTCTTCGCCGCGTCTGCGGAGGAGCAGGCACGCTGGAAGTTCGACCCCGGCTTCGACCGGCTGTTGCAACCGTCCTCCGATGCCGTGCGGCGGCTAGCCTGGGAAGCGTTTCGTGCGTCGCCCGCGCACGCTAAATTACGGGCCGACCACGCGGCGAAACAGGTGAGTTTCGAAAAGCATCTCAGCCCGTATACCGTCAGAACGGTCGGGACCAAACCGGCGACCGGCTGGGGCTTGGTGATCGCGATGCACGGTGGAGGCGGCGCGCCGAAAGAAGTCAACGACAGCCAGTGGCAGGGCATGGCGACTTACTATCACGACCATCTGGAGGCAGGCGGCTATCTCTACCTCGCCCTTCGCGCGCCCAATGACACCTGGAACGGCTTCTACGACGATTATGTCTATCCTTTGGTGGCCAATCTCCTGCGTCAGTTTGCGGTGTGCGAGGAAATGGACCTGAACCGGGTTTATCTGATCGGCTATTCTCACGGGGGCTACGGGGCGTTTGCCATCGGCCCGAAGATGCCGGACCGCTTCGCCGCCGTTCATAGCAGCGCCGCCGCGCCGACCGACGGGGAGAGTTCGGCCAAGACTTTGCGCAACACGCCCTTCACTTTCTGGGTGGGGGAGTTCGACGACGGGTACGGACGCCGGGAACGCTGCAAGGCGTTTGACGAGCTGTTGTCCAGCTTGCGCGGGACGCGCCGGGACATCTACCCGGCTACCTACGAGCTCAAGAAAGGGTATCAGCACGGGAATCTGCCCGACCACGACGAACTTCAGGAGATGGTTCCCCTGAAGCGTCATCCGGTGCCACGAGAGTTGACCTGGGAACAAACCGACGGCGTGATCCAGAGCTTTTATTGGCTGCACGACGGGCATCCCGGCAAGAAGCGGGAACTGGACGCGACCTGTTGCGATAACGTCGTGACGGTCGACGTATCCCATACGGACGGGCCGTTTTCCGTGTTGCTCGACGAACGGCTCGTCGATCTCGCGCGACCCGTCACTGTTGACGTTTGCGGGGTGCGTACGGTGTGCCCGGTCCAGCCGCAGCTCGCGGTGCTGTGCCAAGGAATCGCCGAGCGGGCAGACCCGGACCTGGCGTACACCGTGCGGTTGGACCTGCCGTTTGTCGGGAAACCGTGACCGGTGGGGTCCCCCAGTGATTATCCAGTTGGCGCACATGGACTGCCTCCGGCTGTAGCCACGGCGCT
>CAXUHC010000324.1:0-3736 GCA_964250705.1 uncultured Chthoniobacterales bacterium
CAGCAGTTCGGGCTGGTCTTCGGTGACCTCAAGAATTTCGCCGGTCGGGAGGACCGCCTTGAACCCGATGGCGTAGGAGGAAACCGTGCCGTATTCGCCCGGGAAGGAAGCCTTTTTCGTGTGGGTGCAGGCGGCTGCTCCCATGCTGAGGTTGCCCAGCTCGATGTGGACGTAAAACTGGAGGCCATGCTTTTCCAATTCCTTGGCCACATCCTGAATAATCGCCCCTGCCTGGGTCACGACCCGATCCTGGCCGATGTGCAGGATGCGGTCCATGCCGCGCATGTCGACGGCCGTGCCCGGTTCGGACACGAGGCAGCCGGTCACCGAATGGTTCGAGCCCGCCGCGCGCACCGGCGAGGGATGATTTGCCGTGTCCTTGACGACCGCGATGATGTCTTCCACGCGGGAGGGCCTCACGATGGCATGCGGCTGAAAACGGATGTCACCAAACCAGTTATGTGCTTCCATACCCTTCGTTGTTTCCTAGAAGCGACTAGACCAGAGGCGGTTCGCGCCTGTCAATCCCGTTTTCGCCGGGGTAGCCGAAAGTATGGGTTCAAACCGGTCGAAACCTGCGTAGGCTCCGGCGGGGACAATTCTCCACGCAAACCGGGACGTTTGCGCGGCAGGTGCAAGAACGTTCGAGGCTTACACAAACTCCGCGCTTTACACACGAGATCATATTTGGGAAAAACCGGCTTGTTCGCGGCCACTCCCGGATCAGGAAAACGCGACGCAGCCAACCTATGTCAGACTCATCCGTCGGCTCGGATCAGGTGCCGCATGTTCTCGCCCTGGGCGGGGGATACGCGACGATCTACCTTTATAAGCAACTGGCCGGAGCCATCCGCCGGGGAACGCTGCGGCTGACGGTCATCGACCGCAATAATTTCAACTGTTACCACGGGCTCGTCCCCGAGATGCTGACCGGCAAGATTCAGCCGGGCAACATCCTCAACCCGTTGCGCACGCTGTTTCGCCGGGCGCGGTTTCGCAACGGCGAGGTCGAGAAAATCGATCTCGAACGCAAGGAGGTGACGTTCACCCGGGCTCTGGACGGCAAGGAGTTCCGGGTCAACTACGATCATCTGGTGCTGGATGTGGGCTCGGTCGAGAACCTGAAGCTCTTCCCGGGGATGGCGGAACACACCCTGCGCCTGAAGACGTTCCCCGATATCCTGCAAACCCGCCATCATCTTATCACGATGCTGGAACTGGCGGACATCGAGCAGGACCCGGCGGAAGTCGAGCGGCTGCTCAACTTCGTCGTGGCGGGGGGAAATTACGCCGGGGTCGAGGTGGCGGGCGAGATGGCGGCGTCCCTGCCCAGGATGGCGCGCGCGCGTTTCCCCGACCTGCCGGTCGAGAAAATCCGCGTGACGCTGGTGCATTCGGGCGCGAAGGTTTTGCCCGAGCTGGGCGCGAGTTTTCCCCGGTTGCAGGATTACACGATGCGGATGCTGGAAAAGTATCCGAACCTGCGGCTGGCCACCAACTCCCGGCTGGCTTCCGCCACGCCGGAAGAGGCGATCCTGGACACCGGCGAGCACATTCCCACGCGGACGATCATTTCCTGCACCGGAGCCACGTCGTCGCCCATTCTCGACATGCTGCCGTTCGAGCGCACCGCGAGCGGGCGGCTCGTGATGGACGAATTCTGCCGCGTCAAAGGGCAGACCCACGTCTGGGGTGGGGGTGACTGCGCCGCCGTTCCCCGCCGCGACGGCACGCCCGCGCCGCCGCTGGCGATCTGGGCCCTGACGGCGGGCGCCCGCATCGGCGGCAACATCAAGCGGACCCTCGCGGGACGCGCGCCCAGGCCATACCGCTTCACCGGGTTGGGCGACGCCTGCATCATCGGGGACAAGCGCGCGGCCGCCCACCTGAAAGGCTTTCTGATCTACGGCGTGCTGGGGTACTACGCGTGGCGGTTGATCGTGCTGCTTTACGTGCCCTCGTGGGAAAAGAAATGGCGGGTGCTGATGGACTGGGCCTTTCTGCCGTTCTTCGGCAGCGACGTGGTGAACATGAACGTGCACAAACCCGTGGGCGTGACGCGCGTCATGTACGAACCGGGCCAGGACATCGTGCGCGAGGGCGACGTGGGCCAGAGCCTGTTCATCATCCGCAGCGGCGAGGTCGAGGTCTTGAAGCAGGGGGACAACGGCTCGCCGGACCTGCTGGCCACCCTGGGGCCCGGCGAACACTTCGGCGAGGTGGCCGTCTTTCGACGACAGCGCCGCACGGCGACGGTGCGTTCGAAGACCCGCGTGGAGCTTCTGCACATGCGCCGGGAGGTGGCGCTTGCCCTCAGCGACGCTCACGCCGACATGGCCAAAAGCCTGTCGGGCACCCCGCACGACATCCACGAAAAACCATGAACGGACACGCTAAGAGGAAACGCTCCGGGCAGGCAGCGCGGGCTGCCGGTCGTTTCCAGGTGGGGACGGCTCTCCGAGCCGGTCCCCGGATTGCCCGGGGAGACCTGGCTCGTCCTTTGATCTTTCCCGGCCAGAAATCCCCGGAAAACAACGGAGACCGGCTCGGAGAGCCGTCCCCACCTGGAAACGACGCCTGCGGCGGGAGCGCTTTCCGCACACTCTCCAAGCACATGGGCCGGGCCTTGTTCGTGGTGGCAGCCCTGCTGCTCCTCGGCGGCTGCAAGCGGGCTGACACCATCGACGAGGCGACGGCCAGCGGCAAGACGGTCGCCGACTTTCCGGAAACCACCGTGGACGTTTTCCACGACATGGATCGCGGAATCGCGCTCACCCCCGGCGAGATCGCCGGGCGCAACACCTGGATTCTCTGGACCGGCGGCAACGAAGCCTTCTGGGACTACCTCTCACGCTACGGCTACGGCTGGATCGACTTTCTGAAGGTCGTCGACTCCCGCCAACGCCCCGCGCGTTTCAAGACCCTCGGTCTCATCAATGAACCCGGCTACCGCCAAAGCTCCGCGCCGGACCAGTACGGCCTGTTCCTCGACCAACCGGTGTCCGACAAGCCGGATGGCACGAACCCGGTGGTGGATGGCAAATCCTCCGGGGTGATCGGGTTTCGCCTTTTCCCCAACCCGAACTTCGACGCCGAAGCCAAGAAGAAGTGGGACGCCAACCGTTACTACAACGATCCGGCCTATTATCAGAACCCGAAGCTCGTCCGGCCGTACCGCGTCGGGATGACGTGCGCGGTTTGCCACGTCGCGTTCCATCCGCTCAATCCCCCGCAGGATACCGCCGAGCCGCAGTACGCCAATCTTTCCTCCACCATCGGAAATCAATATTTCCGCACGCACGGCGTGTTCGGCGGCAGCCTCAAGCCGGACAATTTTCTCTACCACGTCCTCGAATCCTCGCACCCCGGCACGACCGAGACTTCCATCATCGCCACCGACAACAACAATAATCCCAACATCATCAACTCCATCTATAACCTGGGCGCGCGCCTCGGGATCGACAACGAGGAGCAGATGGGTCCCCCGGCGGCGGCGTTCCCGCCCGGAGGAGTGAAGCGGCGCGTCCCGCACGTGCTCGTGGACGGCGCGGATTCCATCGGCGTCACCGGTGCGCTCGACCGGGTGTACGTGCGGCGCTTGGCCGTGCGGGATTATCAAGTTTTGCACGGCGTGCCTTGGCGCCGGATGAGTGATCATGCCGCCGTGATGGTGGATCTCGAATTGTCATTGTGAAATTTTACGTTTTACGCTAGGGTCAATAAATCTAGTTGAAAG
>CAXUHC010000325.1:0-2863 GCA_964250705.1 uncultured Chthoniobacterales bacterium
GAGCGCGCCGTGCTTGATCTTCATCGACGAAATTGACGCTGTCGGGCGGCATCGCGGGCACGGGGTCGGCGGCGGCCACGACGAGCGTGAACAAACGCTCAACGCTCTGCTCGTCGAAATGGATGGTTTCGACACCCAGGAGGGCATTATCATCATCGCGGCGACCAATCGGCCTGATGTGCTGGACCCGGCGTTGCTGCGTCCGGGCCGGTTCGACCGGCAGGTCAACGTGGCTTTGCCTGACGTCAAAGGCCGCGAGCAGATTTTGAAGGTTCACGCCAAGCGCGTCAAAATCGCCGAGGGCGTGGAGATGGACACCGTGGCGCGGGGAACACCCGGTTATTCGGGCGCGGAGTTGGCGAACGTCATCAACGAGGCGGCCCTGCTCGCCGCCCGGCGCGGCCTGAAAGCGATCACCTTGGCCGAGCTGGAGGAAGCCCGTGACAAGGTGCGCTGGGGCAAGGAGCGCCGCAGCATGGCGCTCACCGAAAAAGAGAAGGAAAACACCGCCTACCACGAGGCGGGCCACGCTCTCCTGAACGTGGTCCTTCCCAACACCGATCCTCTGCACAAGGTGACGATCATCCCGCGCGGCCCGGCTCTGGGCGTGACGATGTCGTTGCCGGAAAACGACCGTGTGAGCGAGCGCAAACGCGAGATGCTCGATCTGTTGGTCGTGATCATGGGGGGCCGGGTGGCGGAGGAATTTGCCTTCGGCGATGTGACGAGCGGAGCATACGGCGATATTCGGCAGGCTACGCGCTTGACCCGCGCCATGATCTGCAACTACGGCATGAGCGACAAGCTCGGCATGGTGGATTACGGCGGTCACGACGAGCCGACTTTCCTCGGCCGCGACATGGGCCGCTCCCGGGACTACAGCGAGGCTACGGCCCAGGAAATTGACAAGGAAGTCAAGCAACTCACCGACGACGCCTACAACAAAGCCCGCCAGATTATCGGCGAGAAACGGGACAAGCTTGATGCCATCGCAAAGGCGTTGCTCGAATACGAAACGCTCACCGGCCAGCAAGTGCGTGACCTGATCGAACTCGGCTACATGCAAAATCCGCCCAAGCCCGGGCTGACCATCGCCACTCCGATGCCGCCGCCGCCCAAGGTGCCTGTGAAGGAGCCGGAGGGTGTGGTGATTGCTCCTGATTATCCGTCGGGTCTCACCGAAGCCCCCGTCGGTGCTTGAGTTGGCTCGGACGTGAGCAAAAATTCTACAGGGCAGTTCCTGAGAGGGAACTGCCCTGCTTCTTTGTCTGGGACCGGACGGAATTGCGGCCCGCACGTCTCGAAAACCATTGACGTGCTGTCAGTCCTCTCAAATAGTCTGCCTCGCTGGAATTCGTTTTACCTTCGTCACCCCATCAAGCTATGCCAAAATTCGGAATCAACGGCTTCGGACGCATCGGACGCAACGTTTTGCGCGCCATGTCCCAGGCTCAGGTCGAGCAGGTCGCGGCCATCAACGATCTGACGGATACCACGACCCTCGCCCACCTGCTAAAATGGGACAGTGCCCACGGCCGTTTTGACGGCGAGATCGGCCACGACGAACAAAACATCATCGTGCGCGGGCATCCCATCAAAATCCTCAAGGAACGCGACCCGGCGGCCCTTCCCTGGGGCAGCCTGGAGGTGGACGTCGTCCTCGAATCGACCGGCTTCTTCACCAGCCGAGACAAGGCGGAACTGCACATCACCAAGGGCGGCGCGAAAAAGGTGCTCATTTCCGCGCCGGCCAAGAACCCGGATGCCACCATTGTGCTCGGCGTCAACGACGGTGTGTACGATCCGGCCCGGCATTTCGTGGTTTCCAACGCCAGTTGCACCACCAACTGCCTCGCGCCGATGGCCAAGGTGCTCAACGATACCTTCGGCATCGAAGCCGGGTTCATGAGCACGATCCACAGCTACACCAACGATCAACGCATCCTCGATCTCCCGCACGAAGACTTGCGGCGTGCCCGTGCGGCGGCGGTCAACATCGTACCCAGTTCGACCGGCGCGGCCAAAGCCATCGGCGAAGTGATCCCCGAATTGAAAGGCAAACTCAACGGCGGCGCGTTCCGCGTGCCGACGCCCTGTGGTTCCGTCACCGACTTCACGGTGACGCTCAAAAGGGATGCCACCGCCGAGAGCGTCAACGCCGCGTTCAAGGAAGCCGCCGCCACCGGTGGATTTCAAGGCATCCTCGAATACAGCGATGAACCGCTGGTCCTCCAAGACATCGTCGATAATCCGCATTCCTGTATTTTCGATAGCGGCCTGACGCTGGCGCTCGGGGCCCGCTTCGTCAAAGTGGTCGGTTGGTACGACAACGAGTGGGGTTATAGCAACCGTTGCGTGGCGCTGCTCGAACTGCTGGCCAAGTAGCCGAAAGGATGAAGGATGAAGGCAGAGAGTCCGTGTCGATTTCAACGTGCCGACCGAAGAAAAAGACGGTCAAATTTCGATCACCGACGACACGCGCATCCGCGAAACGCTTCCGACGATCCAGTACCTGCGCGAGCACGGGGCGTCCGTTATCCTGATGGCGCACTTTGGCCGCCCGAAGGGCGTACCGGTGCCGAAGTATTCGCTCCAACCGGTTGCTGAACGGTTGGCGGAGCTGCTGCAAGCGCCCGTGCAGTTCAGTCCCGAAACCATCGGCGACCGCGTGGAAAAGCGGGTCGCAGCATTGCAGCCGGGCGAAGTCCTGCTGCTCGAAAACGTGCGTTTTCATAGCGAGGAAGAAGCGAACGACCCGGTGTTTTCGCAGGCGCTGGCGCGGTTGGGCGACCTCTATGTCAACGACGCCTTCGGAGCCGCGCACCGTGCCCACGCTTCGACGGCGGGCGTGGCGGATCACATC
>CAXUHC010000325.1:2873-3735 GCA_964250705.1 uncultured Chthoniobacterales bacterium
GTTCGCGGGCATCGCCGGCGGGCTCTACGCCATGTTCAACGATTTCGTCAGCCCGTCCTCCGTGCAGCTCTCGCAATCCGTGTCGGGCCTGCTGATGGAGAAAGAGCTAAAATATCTCCAGGGTGAGCTCGCCAACCCGGCTCGGCCGTT
The DNA here is from genome assembly GCA_964250705.1 of uncultured Chthoniobacterales bacterium. Taxonomy (GTDB): domain Bacteria; phylum Verrucomicrobiota; class Verrucomicrobiia; order Chthoniobacterales; family SZAS-18; genus CAHJWO01. The sequence continues at coordinate 3,024 of CAXUHC010000325.1, forward strand.
TGTGGTCATCCTGGGTGGATCGAAGGTTTCCGACAAAATCGGCGTCATCAAGGCGCTGATGGAAAAAGCCGATACCTTTTTGATCGGTGGAGCGATGGCTTATACGTTTTACCGTGCCCTCGGGATTGAGACGGGTAATAGCCGGGTGGAAAAGGACAAGGTTGATCTCGCGAGTGAAATCCTGGCGCTCGCCAAGGACAAAGGGGTCAGATTTCTGCTGCCGGTGGACAACATCGAGACGCAGGAGATCAAGGCCGGGACGACCACCGCGCGTAATACTGAACGTCTCAGCCCTAGTCACGGAATTACCGAAGGTTACGAGGCGGTCGATATCGGCAACGTCACTGTCGAGGCGTATCAGCAGGAAATTTCCGGTGCCAAGACCATCCTCTGGAACGGGCCGGTGGGGATCTTCGAGATCCCCGATTTTGCCAATGGAACGGTCAGTCTTGCGAAGGCATTGGCATCTTCCAACGCCACGACGATCATCGGTGGCGGCGACAGCGTGACGGCCGTCAAGCAGGCCGGATTGGCTGATAAGATGACGTTTATCTCCACCGGCGGCGGCGCATCGCTCGAACTGCTCGAAGGCAAGGTGCTGCCGGGTGTGGCGGCCCTTTCCGACAAGGAAGCCTGACATGAGAAAGATCATCCTCGCCGCCAATTGGAAGATGAACATGACCGTCGCGGAGACGGCGGCGTACATCAAGAC
>CAXUHC010000326.1:0-3726 GCA_964250705.1 uncultured Chthoniobacterales bacterium
AACCCCGCCGCCGCCCGCCGCCTCGCCCACACCTGGCACGAGGAATACGGCGGCCACCATCCGGCCACGCTGATCCTCGGCATGGTACGCGACAAAGACATCCCCGCCGTCTGCCGGGCACTCGCGCCGCTGGCCGCCCGGGTCATCGCGGTGCCGGTGCGCAACCCGCGTTCCGCTTCCCCGGAAGAAATCCAGGCGGCGTTCACCCTCGTCGCGCCCGGCCTGGAAACCGTCGTTGCCGTGAATGTCGCCGATGCGTTCCGCCACGCCGACGGCTACGGGCGGGACGTGGTTCTCGTCGCCGGATCGTTCTTTCTGGTCGGCGAGGCGCTCGCGCTGTTGACCGGTCAGCTCATGCCGGAAGTCAGTTGGCAATAGCCGATCTTGCTCTAAGGTGTCCGTCTCGCTTTTGCCATGAAATCCACGCTTCGCCTCTCCGCCGTCCTCGCCGTCTGCGCCCTCCCGCTGCTCGTTTCTCCCGGCTCGACCCGCGCGGCGGACGACGACCAGGCCGCGCGCTCCGCCCAGGCGGAAACCCTCCTGCGTGCCATGCACACCGAGCAGGTGCTTACCACCGCCACGGCCCGCGTCGACCAGATGGTCGACCGTTACAGCCAGAGCCTGAGCGCGCAGGGTGAACTGACCCCCGAACAGAAGGCCGCCGTGCAAAAAGCGCAGGACGAAGCGCACGTCATCATTCAAAAACAACTCAGCTGGGAAGCCGTCAAGGGCGACTTCATCCAGGCTTACGCCGATGCTTTCACCGCGGAGGACCTCACCGGCCTTGTGACTTTCTACAGTTCCCCGCTGGGCCAGAAGCTCGTGGAAAAGCAGCCGGGGGTCACTGAAAAGATGGGCAAGCTGACCCAACAAAAAATGATGTCCGTCATGCCCGCGCTCATGCAGAAGATCAAGGAGTCCGCGCCGAAGCCCTCGCCGACCCCCAGCCCCTCGCCCGCCGCCCCGACGGCTGCCCCGGCCCCGTAATCAGGGTAAGGACGGCTCTCCGAGCCGGTCCCTTGCTCTTCCGACCGCGGAGCCCACCCTCCCAAACAGACTCAGACCGTCTCTTTGTGCTTCGCGCCACCGGGCAGGAACACGGCGGAATCGTAATACGTGCGGAACTTGTGCGCCTTGGCCCCGTCGTGCTCAATGACGCTGACCCCCCGGTAATTGAACGGCTGGCCCGTCGCGGCGATCACGCCCTCGCTCACCCATTCGAGCACCGCCGAATTCTCCGTCGAAATCGTGTGATGAAACGTTGAGCGGATCTTCTCGAAGGCGGAGAGATAGTTCGCCCAGAACTTGTTCGCCCCCTCCTGCCCTTTCATCGGCTCGGTCAGGGCGAGGTTGAGCAACTCGGCGTCCGTGTCGAAAAGCGCGGCCAAAGCCTCGGGGTCGCGGGATTGTTCAATCTGTTGCAGGGTGCTCTGGAAGGTTTCGGCGAAGTTTGACATAGGACAAGCTGATTCGGTTCTGGCTGGCGGCGCGGGGGTTCCGTTCCTGCGGCTTGTTACGAATGGACCCGCGCGGCTGGACGCAGCAGCGGTGCCCGCAACGGCGCGATTCGTGCTCCCCTTCCGTCCGCCCCGACTTCCGGCTTGTTTGTTCTGGCGGATGGCGGACAATATTCGCCACCGCATGCTCCCCCGCCGCCCCGAGCCCCTTTTCTCCCCGCGCCGGTGGTATGTTTGCCTGGCTTTGGCGTTGTGCCTGCCGTGGTGCGCTGCCCCCGCGCGCGGCCAGTTCATTCCGGTCCGCGCCGAAACCGCCGTCCGGGGGCTCGACGATTACCTCGGGCCGCGTGGCTACGCCGTCCTGCCGCTGCGGCGCGGGACGGGGCCGCACCTCGAAATCACGGCCCGGATCAACGGCGTGCCCGGCCATTTCCTGGTCGATACCGGCGCGCAGATCACCGTGGTCCACAGCGCCAGCCTCGCCAGGTTCAAGCTTTCGTCGGTGAAAACCGGGGTGCGCGTTTACGGGGCGGTCGGCGGGCCGGGCGAGCAAATCCAGGCGGCCCTGGCCGACCGGTTGCAGGTCGGCCCGTGCGAGGCCAGGCCGTTCCTGCTGGGCGTGAGCGACCTTTCCGCGCTCAACGCCGGTCGGCCCGGGCGCAACTCGGGGCAGTTCGACGGCATCATCGGCGCGGACGTGCTCCAGACGTTTTCCTTCGTGATCGATTGCGCCGGGCTGCAACTCTTCGCTTGGAAGCCGCGCGGCGCGGACGACCGGGGCACCCCGCCGGGCGGCCTGGCCGGTTACCTGCGCGCGCACGGTTACGGCGAGATCTCCATGCGGCGTCAGTCCATCAGCGATTTCGAGGTGTTCGCCAACGTCAACGGGCGCAAGGCGCTCTGGCTGGTAGACACCGGCGCGGCCATCACGCTGCTGGATTCCGGCCTGAGCCGGCGCGCGGGCATCAAGCTCAACCGCACGCGCTTCACGGTCGGCGGGGCGGGCGGCGGACGCCAGCGCATCGACGTAGGCATCGTCGACAGCCTGCGCTTCTCGTCGGTGGGGGTGCGTTCAGCGGTCATCGCGGTGTCGGACATCACCTCCCACAACACCGCGCTCCAGGAGCCCGGCAAGCCGCCGATTGACGGCTACCTCGGCGCGGACTTCCTGCGCGAGCGCCATGCGATTATTGACTGCTCGCAGATGCGGCTCTATCTTAAACACTGATCCCTCCGCGACATGCATTCTACTTACCGCGTTCGCAATCATCCGGTCGGTTCGTTCTTTGGCGGCCTCATCGGAGTTGGCATGCTGTTTTTTGCCCTCAGCCATTTCAGCCTCGACGACGGTCATGGATTCGTGTTTTTCTGGGTTCTGGTCGTGGTGGGAACCATCCTGGCGAACTTCTACAACGCGTTCAGCGAACGCGGGGTCACCGAGAAAATCGTCGAAGCCCACGACCCCGCTCAGCCTGCCCTCGCGACGCCGCCGGATGCCGCCGCCCGGCTGCGCCGACTCGATGATTTGAGACGGCAGCATTTGCTCACGGCTTCCGAATACGAGCAACGGCGGGCAGACCTCGTGCGGCAGCTTTAGTTTACGCGCTCCCGGCTCGACTTTCTATTGCGCGACCTGCCGGGAGTTCCTATCCTTGCCGACTGTGGCCAGCCAGTTCAGGAAAAGCCGTGAAAAGATCGACGCCGCTGGCGGCAAGCGCAACCGGCGTCGCGCGCCCGTCGTGACCTCTGCCCCGGTAGTTCAAACCGGCGAATCCGCCGTGGACCACGCCCCTTCCTCCCCCACCAGCCCGGCGACCCGTGTCGGCGTGAAGCTCGAAAAAGGCTGGCACAAGCGTAATTTTCTGACTGAGGTTCTCCTGCCCTCGCTGCTCTCCCCGCGCGACGCCAGGACCAACACGACCCCGCTTTTCCCCGCGCTGGGGCCGGACCAGATCGGCATCACTTGGATCGGCCACGCCTCGTTTTTCGTGCAGATGGCCGGCCTCAACATCCTCATCGACCCGAACTGGTCGCTCTGGCTCAAGGGCATCAAGCGGCTCAAGACGCCGGGCGTCCACCTGTACGAACTCCCGATGATCGACCTCGTATTGGTCACCCACGCGCACTTCGACCATCTCGACCGCCGCACGCTCAAGGCGGTCGCGGCGAACCAGCCCATCGTGGTGCCCTTCGGGGTGGGCAACCTGGTACACGATCTCGGGTTCGAGCGCGTCCACGAACTCGACTACTGGGGCAGCTTCCAGCGTGG
>CAXUHC010000327.1:0-3707 GCA_964250705.1 uncultured Chthoniobacterales bacterium
TCAACTGCTACGAGGCGTTCATCCACATCATCGACTCGATGTTCAACCAGCACGCGAAGTGGCTCAAGATCACCCGGCACCTGCCGTGGCGCCGCCCCATCGCCTCGCTCAACTACCTGCTGGCCTCCCATGTGTGGCGACAGGATCACAACGGCTTCACGCACCAGGACCCCGGCTTCATCGACCACGTCGTCAACAAGAAGGCCGAGGTCGTGCGCGTGTACCTGCCGCCCGACGCGAACTGCCTGCTTTCCGTGATGGATCACTGCCTGCGCAGCCGCCATTACGTCAATGTCGTCATTGCCGGGAAGCACCCGGCACCCCAGTGGCTGACGATGGTCGCCGCCGTCAAACACTGCACGGAAGGCATCGGCATCTGGCAATGGGCCAGCAACGATCAGGAAGCCGAACCCGACGTGGTGATGGCCTGCTGCGGCGATGTGCCGACCCTGGAAACGCTCGCTGCCGTGTCCATCCTACGCGAACACCTGCCCGAGCTGAAAATCCGGGTGGTCAACGTCGTGGACCTCATGAAGCTGCAACCGAAAAGTGAACATCCGCACGGGTTGAGCGACCAGGATTTCGACGATCTCTTCACGACGAGCAAACCGGTGATCTTCGCCTTCCACGCTTACCCGTGGTTAATTCACCGGCTGACCTACCGCCGCCATAACCACCATAACCTGCACGTCCGCGGCTACAAGGAAGAGGGCACGATCACGACCCCTTTTGACATGACGGTTCTCAACGAGCTGGACCGTTTTCACCTAGTGATGGACACCATCGAACGCGTGCCGCAGGCCGGTGAGAAAGGCATCTACCTCAAGCAGCAGCTTCAAGACAAGCTCATCGAGCACAAGCACTACATCGACAAGCACGGCGAGGACCTGCCCGAGATCCGCAACTGGACGTGGAAAGTGCCAGCCGCCAACGCCCCGGCCATTGTCGAACCGAACGACGACGTCCTCGTCAACGGCCCCGGGCAATCGGGCAGCAAAGACGGCGATCTGCTATGATGAACGGATGATCTCCAAACTGCCTCGCTGGGTTCTGGCGGGCGGGTGGGCGCTGGCGTTCGTGGCGGGGATCATCAACGTCGTCGGGCTGCTCGGCTTCGAGCACCAGGCGGTCACTCACTTGACCGGCACCACGTCCATGCTGGCGGCAGCATTGGCGTCAAACGACTTTGCCGCGGCAGGCCATTTCGTCGCCATCATCGGCTCCTTCCTGGCGGGCACGGTACTCAGCGGTTATTTGATTCAGGATAGTACCCTCCAACTCGGACGCCGCTACGGAGTGGCCTTGCTTCTGGAGTCCGCGCTGCTCTGCGCCGCGGTCCCGCTGCTCGACCACCGGAGCATCGGCGGAGTGTACGCTGCCGCGTGCGCCTGCGGCCTGCAGAACGCCATGGTGAGCACCTACAGCGGCGCGGCGGTGCGCACCACGCACATCTCCGGGATGTTCACCGATCTCGGCATCTTTTTGGGTCACGCCCTGCGCGGCCTGCCGGTGGATGCCCGGCGTTTGCGGCTTTGTTATTTGATTATCTCGGGCTTTCTCTGCGGCGGGGTCGCGGGCGCGGTCGCTTTCCGCCATCTTGGCTACGCCACGCTCTTTATCCCCGGAGGTCTGACCGCCGCGACGGCTCTAACCTACGGGCTTTACGCGATGCGCAAACGCCGCAGCCCCTGACATCCGACGATCCTTTGATCGTCACCGGCAAATCGCATTCCGACCGGACGCTTGGTTAGAGTTTCACCTTATAGCCTCCCGAAAATTTCGGGCGCATCGTGACCGGTGGAGAAAAGGCCCGTCAGCTGGGCCATGCAGCTTCATTCGATCCGCCGGCGCAACCCTCTCCTCCAACCTTATGAATTCGACCCCATCCCTCACCGGCTCGCACCTGCGGACCTACGAAACGATCTTCCAACACCCGATCTCGCACAATCTGCCGTGGCGCGATGTACACGTTCTGCTCGGTGAACTTGGCCACTTCGCGGAGGAATCCAACGGCAATTTCAAGGCGACGCGCAACGGCCAGACCCTGGTGTTGCATCCGCCGCGCACCAAAGATGTCGCCGAAGCGGACGAGGTGATGGGTCTGCGCCACTTTATCGAACGCTCCAACACGGCCCAGCCCGGCGCGGATGACCAAGCGATGCACTGGCTCCTCGTGATCGATCATCACGAGGCCCGCATCTTTCGCTCCGAAATGCACGGCACCGTCCCGCAACGCATCCTCCCGCACGCCCCGGAGGAATATTTCCGCCACGCGGCGCACTCGAAGGAAGTTTCCCGGGGCAAGGAAAAGCCTGACCCGAACAGTTTCTTCGGGCCCGTGGCCAAGGCGTTGCAAGATGCCGGCCAAATTCTCGTCTTGGGGCCCGGCACCGGCACGAGCAGCGAGATGGACCAATTCGTGGCGTGGTCAAAACACCATCACCCCGAACTGCCAACGGATTATCGGTTCGCTGACCGTCGATGAATCCCACCTGACCGAGCCCCAACTCTTGGCAAAAGCGCGGGAGTTCTACGTGAGCCCCCACGCGCCTTGATCCTGCCTGCTCACGGCGCGATCAGGGAGACGTTTGGAAAATAGGTGGCGTACCGCGCAACATCGCGCGTCACCAAGGTCAGCTCGGCGTGCGCGCCGATGTAGAAGTCCGGCAGTGGAGAAGTGCGAGTCCCACCCGCGCGACGGTATCGCAGAAAAGCTTGGCTCGCGCGCCAACCCGCCTCGTAAGGCAGCGGCAGCCGCTGGAAATCTGCCGAGTTAAGCCAATGATCGAGCGCCCCTTGGGAAGAGAACGCGGGAGCGGGTTCCGCGTAGATGATCGGATTGACGAATGCAAGGTTTGCCGTGTAAGCCCTGGCGAGTTGCGCCTCCGCCCACGCCTGCCAAGTCGAGTCAGGATTGATGATGTCGAGCAGCACGTTGCTGTCGAACAGAAACCCGTTCATTCCTCGCCGCGGGTCATGGCCATGATCTCATCGGTGGTCATGCCAGACACTCCAACGCCACGGGCCGTTTTCAGCCATGCCTCAAACTCCTCGGGCGAACGGTTCTTTTTCGGACGCGCTTCCAGACGTGCGCCGAGAAAAGCGTGAAGCTCTTCCTGTTGCTTCGGCGGCAGTTGTTCCACGGCGGCTTCGATTTCGGCGAGCGTGCTCATGAGGGAGAGAATAACGTCTGGCGCACGGGTCGGCAAGCCAGCGCCGTCAAGCGGCTTGGGAGAGACGGCTAGGCTCGGGCAGTGGCTGGCCGAGTTCCTCCGCCGTGGCGAGGGCGAATTCCAGCGCCTCCTCCATCTGGCGGGCCGCTTCCGCGCGGGTCGGCTCGTCGGCCATGATGCCGGGCAATTCCGCGATTTTCGCGAGATACACCTGATCGGCTTCGCTCCAATAGATCGTTACGTCGTATCACACGAGGAGATTTCCCCCGGATGCGTATCGAGATCGGCGACGGATTGTCGGCCGCAGCGTCTCCGCTGCGTTCGCGCCAAGAAAGAAAACGCCCGACTTGGGCAGTGCGGCACCACCAACGGCATCCCCAGCGCTGCCGAACAGCGAAAGCTATCTTTTAACTGCTTAGATGATGATCAAATGGACGCTGCTCTCAATGATCCCTGCCCCGATCGCGTAACGGGTGAGTCCGGCGGTGTCGTGGATGTCGAGCTTCGCCCCGATGTGCTCCCGATGTTTCTCGA
>CAXUHC010000328.1:0-3659 GCA_964250705.1 uncultured Chthoniobacterales bacterium
ACCGACCGCGTCAAAGAGATCCTCTCGTGGTACGTCAGCGATAATCCCGGCACGCTCACCAATCTGGCGCGCATCATGAATACCGGTCGGCTCGCGGGTACTGGCAAGTTCGTGATTCTGCCGGTAGATCAGGGCTTCGAGCACGGCCCGGACCGCTCTTTCGCGTCCAATCCACCCGCCTACCATCCGCATTACCACTTCCAGTTGGCCATCGACGCGGGCCTCAACGCCTACGCGGCTCCGCTTGGCTTTCTCGAAGCGGGCGCGCGGGAGTTCGCGGGGGCCATCCCGCTCATTCTGAAGGTCAACGATCATGACCTCCTCCACGGCGACGAGAAAGACCCCGACCAGGCTGTCACCGGTAGCGTCCACGATGCCCTGCGGCTTGGGGCCGCTGCCATCGGGTTCACGATCTACCCCGGCAGCGAGCATTCCCGGAAAATGTACGGCCAGATCGCCGCAATGTCCGCGCACGCCAAGCGTCACGGGCTGGCGGTCGTCATCTGGAGCTACCCGCGTGGCTCGGCCTTGAGCAAGGAAGGCGAAACGTCCGTTGACGTTTGCTGCTACGCCGCCCACATCGCGGCCCAACTCGGCGCGAACATCATCAAGGTCAAGATCCCCAGCGCGCACCTCGAACAGCCCGAAGCCAGGAAAGTCTACGAGAAGGAACAGATCGCCATCGGCACCGTTGCCGAGCGCATCCGGCGCGTCGTGCAGGCTACCTTCGACGGTCGCCGCATCTTGATTTTCTCCGGCGGTGCCGCCGAAACTGACGACAAGCTTTTTGAGCAGGTGCGCGGCGTGCAGGCGGGTGGCGGCTTCGGGTCGATCATTGGCCGCAACAGCTTCACCCGAAAAAAGGAAGAAGCACTCAAGCTGCTCGGCGCCATCATTGACATTTACAGCGGGAAATAAGCGGGCATGATGCCGCTGTGAGTAAACAATTCTTCAAAGGGTGGGGGATGAAAGCGTTTGCATGGGTCCTCCTGGCACAAATGTTTCTGGTCGGCCGCGCCTTGGCATGGGGACCAGGCGGCCACATGATCGTGGCGAGCATCGCCTATTCCCAGATGTCGCCCGCTGCCCGGCAGCAGGCGGCTGCCCTCCTGCAAGCGCACCCGGCGATAAATAAATGGAAGGAGGGTTTGGAAAAAGATCACCCCAGGGACCCGGGCGAATATTTTTTCATGCGTGCGAGCACCTGGCCGGACGAAATCCGCCGGAGCCCGAGCCCTTACGACCACCCTGCCTGGCATTATGTCGATTATCCACTGACCCCGCCGGATTTTCCTTTCATCGCCGGACGTGATCCGGACGACAACATTCTGTTCGGCATCAACGACTGTGAGAAAACGATGCGCGACCCGGCGGCAACTCCCGAACAGCGCGCCGCCGCCCTGGCGTGGATCATCCACTTGATCGGTGACCTCCATCAGCCGCTCCATTGCGCCGAACTGGTCACTCCCGAGTACCCGTTGCCCGAGGGGGACCGCGGCGGCAACAAATTTTTCGTCTCGGTAGGCGGGAATCCGATCAATTTGCACGCCTTCTGGGACCGGTTGCCCGGCATGATTTTCAGCGCGCCGTACGCGATTGGCTCGGCGGAACGCATTGAGCGTACCTGTCCGCCGACCGCGGTTGCGCTCCCCGACCTCGCCAAGGATAAAGACCCGGTTTCATGGAGCCTCGAAGGCCGGACGATTGCGATCAATGACGCGTATCTGCACGGCAAGCTCCCCGGCACGGCGGATTCCAAGGCCCTCCCGCCCCCGCTGCCGGCGGATTATCTCGCCCGGGGCAAGGTCATTTCCGATCAACGCCTCGCGCTGGCGGGCTATCGTCTTGCCACTCTGGTGACCCCTTTTCTGCCGACCCCGGTGCCCGGAGCGGCTGTGGTCCCGCCGCTCACGCCGCAGGCGTCCCCCCAAAGGTAGGGACGGTTCTCCGAGCCGGTCCCTGATTTCTCGATGGAGCCATCGCTCCTCCCGCCCCACTGCCGGGTCAACAGTGATCCCCCAAGCAAAATCGATGATTTGCCTCGTTTTATCGATGATGCCCGGGCGCATCCATCCGCTAGCGTGGAACCCACGGCCTGCAAGCCGGGCTTCCATCCATGAATATTTCCAAAGAAAATTTTGATCGTGCCGCGAAGCAAATCGCGCTGGAGGCGGCCCAGGCGGAAACCCTCTGGCTTGAGTTGCTGCGCCACGCGGACCCGCCGGGCAGCCCCGCCTCTGGCGGCTCACGCTTCGATCTGGCGCACCTCGCCTATTATTTCGGCGCGCTGATCGTGCTCGGGGCGATGGGCTGGTTCATGTCGGGCGCGTGGGAGATTTTCGGCGGCCAGGGAATTTTTCTCATCGCGACGACCTACGCGGCAGGCTTCGCGGCGGCGGGCTGGAAGCTCTGGACCCGCTCGCGCCCGAACCTGCGCACGCCGGGCGGCCTGCTGGTCACGCTGGCCGTCGGCATGATGCCGCTGGCGATTTATGGAATCGAGCGCTGGTGCAACTGGTGGCCGCAGGAAGACCCCGGCAACTACGAAAATTTCCATCCCTACGTGAATGGAAGCTGGGTCTTCATGGAACTGGGCACGGTGCTGGCCGGGATCGTGGCGTTGCGTTTCGTCCGCTTTCCGTTTCTCACCGCGCCCGTGGCGTTCGCGCTCTGGTTCCTTTCGATGGATTTGACGCCGATCATCATTCGCCGTCCCGAATTCACCTGGGAAGAGCGTAAGTGGGTGTCGCTGTATTTCGGTCTGGCCATGCTGATCGGCGCGCTGACCGTCGACACCGTGCGGCGTTGGCGGGGACCGGATTACGGATTCTGGCTCTCGCTGTTCGGGTTGTTGGCGTTCTGGGGCGCGCTGACCAGCCTGGATAGCGGCAGCGAATGGGGCAAGTTTTTTTACGGGCTGATCAACGTGGGTCTGATGATGGCCGGAGTCATTTTTGATCGTCGCGCCTGCGTGGTTTTCGGGGCCATCGGGGTGAACGTGTACATCGCCCATCTCGCGCACCGGGTGTTCGCCGATTCTCTGCTTTTTCCGTTCGCGCTGAGTTTGCTGGGAATCTTGATCATCGCCGGGGGTGTGCTTTACCAGCGGAAAAGCGAGCAATGGCGGGCGTCGATCCTCGCCTGCTTTCCGACGGTTTGGCGCGAGTATTTACCCACTCGCCACCGGTCGACTTGAAAGGTCTGCCCGTTGCTCGTTAAGACTGGTGCACCTGGCAACAGCTTCTGTCATCCTGAGCGGAGCACCGTAGGTGCGCAGCCGAAGGACCTTCCGGCCGTCGGCAGAGGCCGCTACTTGGCAACCGCCGGTCGGAACAAACTTTGGCCTCGTACGATGCTTTCGCTCGGGATGACAGACACCTACTGGAACGTATCTTGATTGGGTAAGCCTGCGGGCTGTAGGGACGGCGCTCCGTCGCCGTGTCCGCACGGGACCAGCCACGGCGACAGAGCGCCGTGGCCACAGCCGGAACCCGCCGCTCATTCATTCGGGACGCGCTCTAGTATTACAGTTGTATATGGGCAAGAGCGTTGCGGGTTTTTGTAGTGGAAGAACTTGGCGAGGGCCTGGTGGTGCCTGCGCCAGTTCGCCCAGCGCAGCACGTGAGCCATGAGCACGCGGGTGGTTCCCCAAAGTTTGC
>CAXUHC010000329.1:0-3618 GCA_964250705.1 uncultured Chthoniobacterales bacterium
CTCGATGGCGAGCAGGCGGCGAGAGGCCGGGTGATCTTGGCGCACCTAGGCAACGGCGCGAGCATGGCGGCGGTCAAGGACGGGCGGTGCATCGACACGACCATGGCGTTCACGCCCGCGGCGGGCCTGCCCATGAGCACGCGCAGCGGTGATCTGGACCCGGGCATTTTTCCTTACCTGGCGCGCACCGAGGGGATGAACGCAGAGCAGTTCAACGACATGGTCAATCATCAATCGGGGCTACTCGGCGTGTCGGAGACCAGCTCGGACCTGCGCGAACTGCTCGGGCGCGAGGCAGCCGACTCGCGGGCGGCGGAAGCGGTTGCGCTGTTTTGTTATCAGGCGCGCAAGGGGATTGGGGCGTACGCGGCGGCGTTGGGCGGGCTGGACACGCTGGTGTTCGCCGGTGGCATCGGCGAACACGCGCCAGTGGTGCGCGCGCGGATCTGCGAAGGTCTTGGGTTTCTCGGGCTGCGGCTCGACGACGCGTCGAACACGGACAACTTGCGGCGGATTTCTTCGGCTGATAGCCAAGTCACGGTCCGGGTCATTCCGACCGACGAAGAAATCGTGCTCGCCCGCGCAGCGGAGGCGTTTCGATGAACCGTTCGCCGGAAATTCCCGCCTTCTGGAGCCAGTCGGCGGAGGACGCTTTTCGGCGGCTGCGAACCGGTGTATTCGGTTTAACGGATGCGGAGGCTAGCCGTCGTCTGGCGGAGGGTGGGGGCGGGTTGCGCAAGAGTCGGGGCGGCAGCACGACGTTGCGCTTGCTCCTGGGGCAGTTCAAAAGTCCGATCATCCTGATCCTGCTTTTCGCGGCGGTGCTCTCGGGCTACCTCGGCGACATGGCCGATGCGGTGATCATCTCCGTGATCGTGCTCGCCAGCGGGTTGCTGGGGTTCTGGCAGGAACGCGGTGCGTCGGGCGCGGTCGAGAAGCTCCTGGCGCTCGTGCAGAGCAAGGCACGGGTGCAGCGCGACGGCAAGGGAGTCGAGGTGCCGGTCGAGGAGATTGTGACGGGCGATGTGATCCATCTCAGTGCAGGCGACGTGATCCCGGGCGATTGCCTGTTACTGGAGTTGAAGAACCTTTTCATCAACGAGGCGGCGCTCACCGGTGAGACGTTTCCGGTGGAGAAATCTATCGGCGTCCCTTTACCCGCTTCCACGCCGCTGGCCGGGCGCGTCAACAGCCTCTTCATGGGTACCAACGTGTCCAATGGCACGGCGGTCGCCCTGGTCGTTGCCACGGGTAAAGACACGGAGTTTGGCCGCGTGTCGGAAACGCTCCGCCACCGGCCGCCGGAAACCGAGTTCGAGCGCGGCCTGCGCCGCTTCGGCTACCTGCTCATGGAGGTGACGCTGCTGCTCATCCTGTGCGTCTTCGGGATCAACGTGTACCTGCACCGCCCGGTACTGGAATCGTTCCTTTTTGCGCTCGCGCTGGCCGTGGGCCTGACCCCGCAGCTTTTGCCGGCCATCGTCTCGATCAACCTGGCGCGCGGTGCGCGGCGCATGGCTGCGGCGCGGGTCATCGTCAAGCGTCTGGCCGCCATCGAGAACTTCGGCGGCATGGACGTGCTCTGCTCGGACAAGACAGGCACGTTGACCGAGGGAGAGGTGAAACTCCACTCCACTGTCGGGCTGGACGGGAAGCCAAGCGAAAACTTGCTGCTGCACGCTTTCCTCAACGCGCATTTCCAGTCCGGCTACACCAACCCGATTGATGCCGCGATCCAGGCTCACCAGTCTTTCGATGTGGCGGAGTACCGCAAGCTCGACGAACAACCTTACGACTTTATCCGCAAACGTCTGAGCGTGTTGGTCGCTTGCCAGGGCAAGCCGCCGATCCTCGTGACCAAAGGGGCGCTCAACAACGTGCTGGAAATTTGTGGCTCTGCCGTGGACGAGTCCGGCACGACGGTGCCGCTGACTGCCGCGCGAGCGTCCATCGACCGGCTGTTTGCCGAGTTCAGCACGCAAGGATTGCGTACGCTCGGTGTGGCGGTGCGCGAGATGGATGTCGCGGCGACCGGGTTGAACCGGGACGATGAACGCGGTCTAAAGTTTCTTGGTTTCCTGCTTCTTTTCGATCCGCTGCGTCCGGGTATCGTCGAAACGATCCAACGCCTGAAGGCGTTGGGCGTGCGGCTCAAGTGCATTACGGGCGACAACGCGCTCGTGGCCGCCAGCGTGGGCAAGCAAGCGGGCCTCAACGATGCGCGCGTGCTCACCGGCGCGCAGTTGCGCGACATCAGCGACGAGGCGCTGCCCCGGCGCGCGGCGGAGACGGATCTGTTTGCCGAAGTCGAACCGAACCAGAAGCAACGGCTGATTCTGGCGCTCAAGAAAGCCGGGCACGTGGTCGGCTACTTGGGCGACGGCATCAACGACGCCTCCGCCCTTCATTGCGCCGACGTTGGCATCTCGGTGGCCAACGCCGTGGACGTGGCGCGTGAGGCCGCGGACATCGTCCTGCTGGAAAAAGACCTCGCCGTGCTGGAACAGGGGGTGAAGGAAGGGAGGATTACCTTTGCCAACACGCACAAGTACATCTTCATGGCCACCAGCGCCAACTTCGGCAACATGTTCTCCATGGCGGGCGCGTCGCTCTTCCTGCCTTTCCTACCGCTGCTCCCCAAGCAGATTTTGCTCACCAACCTGCTGACGGACTTGCCCGAGATGAACATCGCCGGTGACCGGGTGGACGCGGCGCTTGTCGAGAAACCCCGGCGCATGGACATCGCCTTCATCCGACGCTTCATGATCGTCTTCGGGATCATCAGCTCCGTCTTCGATTACGCGACCTTCGGCGCGTTGCTCTGGTTTCTCCACGCCAATCCCAAGCAATTTCGCACCGCCTGGTTCGTCGAGTCGGTGGTGTCCGCCGCGTTAATCGTCCTGGTGGTCCGTACCCGGATGCCGTTCTTTCGCAGTGGCCCCTCACGAGGGCTGCTCGGGGCGACGCTGGCGGTGGTCGCGGCAGTATTGGTTCTGCCGTATGTGCCGCCGATTGACCGGCTTTTTGACTTCACGCCGCTTCCTCCGTTTTTTCTCGTCGTGCTGGCCGGGATCGTGTGCCTTTACATCGTGTCGGCTGAAGTGGCCAAAGCCATCTTCTACCGGCGCTGGTTGTGAAGTCTTGAACGCGGTCAAGATTTCTCTGCGATGGGCGCGGAGCTTCATGCCATTCACCGTCCAGCACATTGAAATGAGCCGGTGCGGGATTGTCCAAGGTATTAGGAGAACACCTTATAGCGCCCGCGCCCTCGGCCGACCGATACTGCATCATGGAGACCACCGCCGAGGCTGAGGATCGGACGCGTGTTCAGCTTCCCGTCGCCTGCGAAATCTGCGGCAAGGACTACGGACAGGGCGTTGAGGTGGTGGCGTACGGCCAATCCCATCGTTTCCACAGCTTCGCGTGTGCTATCCAAGCGTTGGCTCCACGGTGCGCGCACTGCCGACGCCGCATCGTCGGGCGCGGCCCGGTAGCTTCCGGCTCGACTTTTTGCTGCGACGGCTGCGCGAACCCTCCGCTCTCCGTGCGCCCCGCCTCTTTAAGGAACCGCTGATTAAAGGTGGGCGGTAGCAACGCGGGTTTGGTAAGCTCGCGTGC
>CAXUHC010000330.1:0-3567 GCA_964250705.1 uncultured Chthoniobacterales bacterium
CGAGGGATTGGCGCAGTTGGAAGCCTCCGCCGGACGCCTTCCTCGCGCCGCCGCCGCGTACGAAAAGGCGGCGCGGTTTTACCAGGAGCCGTCGGACGTGGCGCGCGTGATCGTCGGCGAGGCGCGCCTGCTGGCAAACGCGGGCCAGAAGACGCGGGCCATCGAGGTGCTCGCCGCCGGTCGCAAACGCTACGCCAGCCGCCCCGCCGCGGCTTCGCTGGACGAGTTGGCGGCGGAACTCAGCCCACCCAAGCCTTAGAGCTGCGTGCACCGGTCCCGCTAGGTGCCTACCTGAATATTGAATTGCTTCCGCTGTAGGGACGGCGCTCCGTCGCCGTGTCCGCACGGGACCAGCCACGGCGACGGAGCGCCGTCCCTACAGCCGGAGGTGATTCGGATAGGCACTAGGGGCACAACCCGGGTCGGTGTTTTTCCACGGCAGGCCAGATTTATCTTCCCCGGATGGTGGTGGGGCTGATTAAGCTCCGTTCGGCATGGAACTCGCCCATCGTTACGCTGCATTGCTCACCGCCCCGGA
The DNA here is from genome assembly GCA_964250705.1 of uncultured Chthoniobacterales bacterium. Lineage (GTDB taxonomy): Bacteria > Verrucomicrobiota > Verrucomicrobiia > Chthoniobacterales > SZAS-18 > CAHJWO01. The sequence goes on from CAXUHC010000330.1 coordinate 539, forward strand.
CGGCATGGTGCGCGAGGCTCCCGCCGAGGGGTTGGGGGGCGCCAGGAGCGAACTGGAACTCCAGGCACACTGGTTCGCGGGCGATTTCGGCTCGAATTTCCTGACGGCGACGAGCGGCGAGCGCGTCGAGATCGTGCAGTTCGGCGTGTGGAACCACGAGGCCGGACCGGATTTCTCCGCCGCCGCCGTGCGTTTTCCCGACCGGCCCGGCTCGCCGGTGCTGCGGGGTTCGGTCGAACTCGACACCAGCGCGGAAGACTGGGAACGCCACGGTCACGGCGCGAACCCCGCGTTCGACGGGGTGATTCTGCACCTCTATCTGAAGCACGGCAGCCAGCAGCCTTTTACCCGCACTTCCCGCCACGAGCAGGTGGCTCAGGTCCAGCTCGACCTGCGGCAGTTGGAACACCGCGCGACGCCCGCCGGTCTGCCCCTCGCCAAGGCAGGCCGCTGCCACGCTCCCCTGCGTACCCGGGACCCGGCGCAAATCCGCACCTTGCTCTCGGCGGCCGCGCAATACCGCATGGAGAGTAAACACCGCCGCTGGCAACGGCTCGTCGCCGTACGCGGCTACGATCAGGCACTTTTTCAATCGCTGGCGATCACGCTGGGTTACAAGGAAAACAAGCTGCCGTTCGCGCTGCTCGCCCAGCGGCTGACGCTCAAAATCCTCCGTGCCGAGCCCCAAGCCGCGATGCCGCTCCTTCTCGGGCTGGCCGGTTTTCTCCAGGTGGGTGACTCCGGCTCGCCCGAAACGAAAGCCTACCTGCGCGCCTGCTGGGAGCAATGGTGGCCACAGCGCAACGCGCTGGAACGGCTCGCGCTGCCCGCCGGATCATGGAAACTCGGCGGCCTGCGCCCGGCGAATCATCCGCAGCGCCGCCTTGCCGCGCTGGCGCAACTGGCCACCCAGTGGCCGGCAGTGCGTGGCCTGATCGAGCAGGGCGGAGGCGGTTTCGCCAGGGCCGTGACGAAATTCTTGACGGGTTTGCGCGATCCGTTCTGGGATCATCATTACACGCTCATTTCCTCTCGCTCGGAGCGTCCCCTGGCGCTCATCGGAACCTCCCGGGCCACGGAGATGCTGGCCAACGTGTTCTTCCCGCTCGCCATCGCCGCCCACCCGGAGCACTGGGCGGCGTTTGAGAAACTGCCTGCGGCCGCCACCAACCGGCGCGTGGAAACGGCGGTCACCCGTTTATTCGGCGGAGGGTCCGGGGATGCCGGGCGGACGTGGACCAGGACCGCCGTCCATCAGCAGGGCCTGCTGCAAATCTACGAGGATTTCTGCCTGCAAGACGACTCGAACTGCGAACGCTGCACGTTTCCCGAACGGGTACAGCGTTTCGAGTTTGACGTTTACTGAAACGTGGGTCAATCCGCCGCGGTATTTCCCGGGTGGTATCCGCCAGCCAGCAGCGCGTCGTGCAGGGCCGGAACGTGGGTCTTGCCGGACGTTGCGCCGCCGTTGGCAACCCGGCCCAACTTTCTAGTAGGTAAGGGCCGCCATTCCCCTTATCCTGCGTGCTTTACTGACACCATGAACGCGGAGCAACAACGGTTGGAACAGGAGCTTCTTCGGCAATCCTACTGGCGCAAGTGGGGACCGTACCTGAGCGAACGCCAGTGGGGGACCGTGCGCGAGGACTACAGTGCGACCGGCGAGGCGTGGGACTATTTTCCGCACGACCACGCTCGTTCGCGAGCCTACCGCTGGGGTGAGGACGGCATCCTCGGCATCTCGGACAACCACCAGCGCCTTTGCTTCGCCTTAACCCTTTGGAACGAGCGCGACCCGATCCTCAAGGAACGGATGTTCGGCCTCACCGGCACCGAGGGCAACCACGGCGAGGACGTAAAGGAATATTACTTCTACCTCGACGCCACCCCGACCAGTTCCTACCTCAAAGGGCTGTATAAATATCCCCAGGCGACGTTTCCTTACGAGGACTTGATCACCGAAAACCGCCGCCGGGGCCGCCAGGCGCTCGAATACGAACTCCTCGACACGGGGGTCTTCAACGAGAATCGCTATTTTGATGTTTTCGTCGAGTACGCCAAAGACGGCGACGAAGACATCGCGATCAAGATCAGCGCCGTCAACCACGGCCCGGACCCCGCTCCGCTGCACCTGTTGCCAACGCTCTGGTACCGTAATACCTGGGCTTTCGAGGATAAATCCCCGCGTCCTTCGCTCACGCTCTCACCGGGCGACCCCGGGGTTTGTATCCGGGGTCAACACCATTCGCTGGGCGCAACGGTGCTCGTCGCGGAGTCGGCGGAAGGCGTTTTTTTCACCGATAACGACACCAATTTCCAGCGCGTTTTCGGCTCCCCAAACGCCACCGACTTCCAAAAGGACGGCGTTGAGCGAGCCCTGATCCATGCCGAGGCTGGGGCCGTCAACCCGGCGCAGGTCGGCACGAAAGCCGCGGTTCACTACCAGCGCACGCTCGCGCCCGGGGAAACTTGGACGATCAAGCTGCGACTGGCCTCCGCCACCAAAATGCCGCCGACCGGTTCGCTGTTGGGCAAAGGGTTTGACGACGTTTTTACACTGCGTCAACGCGAGGCGGACGAATTTTACCATGCCATCGCGCCCGATTCGCTCGACGCCGATGCCCGCAGCATCCAGCGGCAAGCCTTTGCCGGGATGCTCTGGAACAAGCAGTTTTACCATTACGTCGTGGAACGCTGGCTCGACGGCGACCCCGGCGAACCCGCCCCGCCCCCGCAACGCCGGGGAGGCCGCAACCACGATTGGCGGCACCTGTTCAACGACGACGTGCTCAGTCTGCCCGATTCCTGGGAATTTCCCTGGTTCGCCTCGTGGGACCTGGCGTTCCACACCCTGCCGCTCGCGCTCATTGACCCCGAGTTCGCCAAGCGTCAGCTCATGTTGTTGACCCGCGAATGGTACATGCATCCCAACGGCCAGTTGCCCGCCTACGAATGGGCGTTCGGCGACGTGAACCCGCCCGTCCACGCCTGGGCCGCCTGGCGGGTCTACACCATCGAGCGCAAGGCCC
>CAXUHC010000331.1:0-3534 GCA_964250705.1 uncultured Chthoniobacterales bacterium
GCTCCATCCCGCTGATCGTGGTCAGCACCGGCAAGCTCATCGCATAACTCAACGATTCCTCCACGCTAATCACATGCGCCTGCTGCGCCCGCGCGTTGCCGTTGAGACTTTTCATCCCTAGAGCCATGATCCCGCGTCGGTGCAGCTCCGGTAGCACCCGTTGCTCGAACGAATGGAAGGTGCCGTCGAACGCGTTGAGCGGCAACTGGCACGCGTCGAACGGATAATCATACGCCAGCATCGCCAAGTGAATCGCCGGGTCTTTGTGACCCGTGAATCCCACGAACCGCACCTTGCCTTGTTCCTTGGCTTTGGTCAGCGCCTCGATGACGCCGCCTTTCGCAAAATGCCGTTCGGGATCGTTCCAGTAGGCACATTCGTGCACTTGCCACAGGTCAAGATGATCCGTCTTGAGCCGCTTGAGCGACTCGTCCAACTGCTGCATCGCCACGCTGGCGTCCCGCCCGTGCGTGCACACCTTGCTCATCAGAAACACCTTGTCGCGCCGCCCCCCCTCTGCCAGCGCCTTGCCCATGCGCTCCTCGGAAACATGTTTGTTGTACTCCCAGGCGTTGTCGCAAAAGTTGACGCCTGCATCGACCGCCTGCTGCACGATGGCGATGCCTTCCTGCTCGGGCGTCGTCTCCTTGCCGATGGAAAACCCGCCGATACCGATGATGCTGATCCAGTCGTCGCTCTTGCCGAAACGTCGACGCATGATGCCGCTTTCATGCATTTTTTCCTCCGGTGGTGGGATGCGGGCGAGCACTTTTTCGCCTTCTTTAGCAGGCACCGGCGAAATTTCGCGATCCTGGGCGCGGGCGATTTCCGCGCTGGCCAAGGCGGTGCCGGCGGCAGCCAGGGCCGCGCGCTGGAAGAAGTTGCGGCGGTTCAGGAGTGAGAACGTGGCGTCGGTCGTCGAGTCGTCGTTAATCATGGTCAGAGCGGAGTTGTCAGAATAGTTCGTTCGCCGCGGGCCGATGGGTTCACCGATTTTTTAATCGCCTGATCCCCGATTCGCTTCTGCCCGGTCGGACACAGGTCCAGCAGCACGCAGCGGTCGCATTCGGGGCCTCGGAAATGGCAGCACCGCTGCCCGTGGAACATCAGGATTTCGTGGTCGTCATAGACCGTCTGTGCGTCCCATGCGTCGGGTAGCATCGCTTCGAGCACGGCATGGGCCGGGCCAACGTCCAGGCTCATCGGGATCAGCCCGAGTCGTTGCGCGACCCGATGATGGTGGCTGTCCACCGGCAGCGCACGGCCGCGAATCCGGCTGAAAATGTACACCGCCGCGCTGGTTTTCGGGCCGACTCCCGGCAGGTTCTCCAACCAGTCACGGCCCTCCCGCACCGGCAGGTTTTCCAGAAAATCGAGCGACAGTTCACCCTCGCGTCGTTCGGTGATCAACCGTAAAATCTGCTGGATGCGGGGTGCCTTCTGCTCGGGCCAATTGCACGCTCTGATGGCATCCTGAACCTCGGCGGTCTGCGCATCCCGCACCGCTGCCCAATGCGGGAAACGCCGCCGTAATTCCTTGTAGGCCGCGCCGGATTCGGAATTGCGTGTACGGTGGGAAAGCAACGACGAAACCAACTCGTCAAGCGGCGTCAACTCATGGAAGTAGCCCACTGGACAACCGTATTCGCGGCAGAGCCGTTGATGAACCAGCACGAGCTTCTGCCGGACCGCTCCCTGCTCATCCACTTCAGACGGCGGCACCGGCGGCGGGACCGGCGTCTCGGCGAACGCAAAAAGATCGTCCTGAACATGCGTCGCAGCGGGCGGGCGTCGGGAAGACATGGTAATTCTGAATCGCATCCAGACGCAGGTTTGCTCCTGCCGTCAACGCGTGCTTATTCCACGTTCCAATCCAGGATGCTGCCGGATTTCCCCGGCAGTCTCCGCGGCCCGAATCGTCGAACCACTGCACCGAAGTGGCGGCGATCTTACGCGGCCCGTCGAAATCGCACTGCACCCATTTCGGCGTGCCTCGATGGGCCCCACCAGGACTTCGCTTGGCATCCGGAAGAAATTCTGGCTATTGGTTTGGGAGCCCTCTAAGCTCGTGTGACCAGCCGCCGCGCCTTTCCCTGCATGACAGCCGACGAAATCGCCATCAGATTGCGCCGCATCGAAAACGAAACTGACCTGTGTATCCGAGCCCAGCGTGTCGCCACTCTGGCCGCCGGACAGTTCCGCCGGTTCGGCTACGAAACGGCGGTCGTCGGTGGATCAGCCATCGAGTTTTACACGGCGGGCGATTACATGAGCGGCGACGTGGACCTCGCCTTCGTGGGCAAAACCCGTCCCGAGCCGCGTACGATTGCGGAGGCGCTTACCCCCCTGGGCACATCGACCGGGTCCATCCGCACGTTCAAGATCGGCGGGATTTTCGTTGATGTGCTCGGAGAATTGGACACCTGGGCAAACACTCCGTTACGCGAGTTGGTTGACGAGAACGGCGACGTATTGCGTCTCATTCAACCCGAGGATCTGCTACCGCACCGGCTTCTTGTGGCGACCTATCCCACCGAGCAACCCAAAGCAATGGAAGCCGCTCGCAAACTGCTGGCGGTTTGTTTGCAGGGAAAAGTCGTCGTAGATTGGGATGAGTTGCGTCGGGTAGCCGCTCTCCCCGCTTACAAAGTGGGGGATGAACTCGCCCGATTGATGAACGCTCTCCCACGATGAAGCCTTCTAAACCGATTCCGATGAACGGGCCGATTTCTTTTGAAGATTGGCGGGCGGGTATCGCCGAGCGTCGACTTATTTCCGAAGCAGCCTCGCCCGGTCCGGCCCGGCGCGAGGAGAGCAGCAACGACGAACGGCTGCGCGCTGCCTTTGGTGGGAAACGCGCGCCGTCGGCAGAGGATTTGACGCCCCCCGCCGCTGGCTGAGTGCTTATCCGAAGATTGAATTGCTCCGGCTGTAGCCACGGCGCTCTGTCGCCGTGTCTGCTCTAAAACGGACACGGCGACAGAGCGCCGTCCCTACAGCCGGAGGTTATTCGGATAGGCACTAAACCCTACGGGCCTTACCAGTTCAAAGCCCCGCCGGTCTGATACTCGGTGACCCGGGTCTCGAAGAAGTTTTTCTCCTTGCCAAGGTCAATGGTCTCGCTCATCCACGGGAACGGATTGCGCGAGCCGTACTTCGGTTGCAGGCCGATGCGCTCCAGGCGGCGGTCGGCAATGTGCTGGACGTATTCGCGGAAAAGCGACGCGTTCAGCCCCAGGATTCCCTTGGGCAGGCAATCCTCCGCGTAGGCGATTTCCAGCTCGACCGCCTTGGTGATCATCGCTTCGATTTCCGCCACCAGTTCCGGCGTCCAGGCTTCCGGGTTTTCCGCTTTGATGCCGTTGATCAGGTCCGCGCCAAAGGATAGATGCGTGCTCTCGTCGCGCATGATGTACTCGAACTGTTCGCCGATCCCCGCCATCCGGTTCTGCCGCTTGAACGACAGGATCATCACGAACCCGGAGTAGAAGAAAATCCCCTCCATGATGACGTAGAAGCCGATCAGGTTCTTGA
>CAXUHC010000332.1:0-3507 GCA_964250705.1 uncultured Chthoniobacterales bacterium
GTCCGGGAAACTGTCGGAACGCAACAACCCGTCGCTGCCGTTCACCGTCCGGCAAGCCAAGCTCCTGACGGCGGCCGCGACGGCCCTCGCGCAACTCGACACGGACAAAACGCTGCCGACGCGGCTGGCCTCTGGTGTGTCGGCTCTCAAGAACCTGCGGCGGTGGGCAGGTGAGCGGGAAGCTCCGCCCTCGGTGCTGGTCGTTTCCCGGCCTCCCCCTTTGCAGCCGGCGTGTGCCCGTTTCCTCGCTGATCTCGACGTGCACGACCTCGGATGGCAGATCGCCCACTGGGACCTCTGCCTGGAAAAAGAGCCGACCACCGAGCCCCCGGTTGATCCCAAGTTCCTGCGGATCTACCTGACCGTGAACCGGCTGCCGGCTGACCTGCGCGTGGCGCGCCTGGACCCTGCCATTTTACGCTTCGGCACACCTCGCGCTGCTGTTCCCGCCCGGGGCTGGTGACAACGTTCCCGCCGCCTCCACCCCGCACGCATGGGTGCTGGTGACGGCGCTGGTGCCGCACCGGCTCGGCAGCGCCTCGGACGTCCACGACGTGACTCGCTTCTCGTCGTTGACGCTGACGGAGGGGAACGTCGCGGCCTACCTGCGATTTTTCTGCAGCTTTGTCCGGGCCGGGCAGGAACCGTTTGTCTTGCTTGATCGCCCGACGTTCGCCCGTTTGACCGGCGCGGCCGGTCCGGGTCGCCGGAACCACGGACAGGTACGACTCCCAAACCACCCTCCTGTACGCGGGCCAGATCTACCGCGCCTCGTTCCGGGTGTCCGGTGACGGGAAGGTGACCCTGGTGGACTACGAAGCATGCGAGGCGGCCGAGGCACCTCTCGACCGGTAGAAGCCGGGCGTTCACCGACGCCGAAGTCAGGAGCCCGTTGCGGTTGGCGTCGGCGTGGAAAGCGCAATCCGGCTGCGTCCCAGCCGGCCACTGCTCCAAAGGTAGTATGCCTCGCCGACCCGGAGGGTGGAAGTCGGCCGCACCTGGATGACGTGCGGCTTGTTCGGCGCGTGGGGCAGCGGGAAGACCTGCTGGAGCCAGCCCTGGGTGGAAACGTCGGTGTTGCGGAAGAATAGCTTGTTGCCCGTGTTGTTGAGCAAGACTTCCAGGGCATCCGACGCGCCGAGCAAGCCCGCGCCGCCCCCGGTGGCCAGCGCATAACGCAAGGAAGCCAGCGATTGGGTGGCCAGCACGCACACCCCGCGAAACGCCCGGCAGCGATCCAGGTAACTCTGCTCGCCGCTGACGCGGTCGCCGGTGATGAAGCGCTGAAATTCGTCGCAGACGTAGAAACACGGGCGCACGCGGTTGGCCCGGCGGAAGGAGAACTCGAAGAACTTGGCCTTGAGCGCACGGCCGACCAGATCGGTGATCGGCGAATTGTCCGCTAAACTGTAAACCAGACAGCCGCCTTCGTGCATGACGCGCTCGACCGACAAAAACCGTCTGGCGACGGGCGGCTCAAAGGGGTTGAGCGACAAGCAGCGGGCGAGTTCGGGCGAAGCCAGTTCCTGAAGAACCGAGTTCACGAACGCCGCGATAGAGCCGAAGGTCACGCTCGCCAGGGTGGCGAGATTTTGGATTTGCAGCAGCATCTGCGCGGGCACGCCCGCTTCTTCGCAGGCGCGTTGGTAGCCGGCGAGCACCGGATTGAGCATCCCGTCGCGGTGTAGGATGCTCGCCAGGTTGATCAACGTGGCGTGTGCCTGCACGTAGTTGTCCCGGCAGTAATACAACGGATGATTCTGCACGCTGCTGGGATCGATGGTCAGCGGCGCAACCGGTGGCGCGCCTGGAGCCGCACCGACGTTGGCGTTCGTCATCATCTGCCCGACGATCCCTTTCTGAGCGGCATACCAGAGGTCCTCCACCGCCGTGACGCCGCCTTGCCCGTAAACATACAAGTCCACGCTGAGCAGGGAGGAAATGGTTACCATCGCCTGGTTGAGCCAGAAGGCGTCCTGGCGCGCCGTGCTGAGTTGACGATGGTAAAAGTCCGAAAGCTCGACGATGCGCCGGGTGGTCTCAAACGTATCCAGGCTCGCGGGTGACTGTCCCTCGAACAGGTGCAGGATGGGAGCATCCTCCTGCCCGGGACGCAGGGCCACGATGCGTTCCGGGACCCCGAGTTGCTCGCAGATCCCTCGTGCGAAGGGGCCGAGTTCATGTTTCGGGTCGATGATCAGCACACCCGCGCGCAGATCATCGGCCGGCTCCACGGTGCGTCCCGCCTGGATGGCCGCATTGGCGTATTCCTCGTAGGCCGCCGCTTGCGGGTAGGCCAGCGCCGCCCGAATAAGTGGCATGATCGCCGACTTGGTTTTACCCGAACCGGTTTCTCCCAGCACGAGAAAATGGCGGCCGGCATCGGCGGCGGCGACCCGGTCGGCCGACAGCGAGCGCCACTCCGGCACGAGGAAGGGCGGGTGCAAATCGGTCCACTCCAGCGGGCTGCCCACCGGTACCGAAGGCACGCTGTTGACCGGCGGTGGTGCGGGTTCGCCGACTGTCGGGCTTAGGCGGTCCGAACGGGAACTCTCCGCGTGAAGGTGGTGGCGGGGCAGCGTCATGCGAGCACGTGGTCGATCAACAAGAAATCACAGGCGACCCGCGGTGAAATGCTGTGATCGAGGATCGACAGGGTACGGTAAGCCGTTTCGAGTTGCTGGCGGGAGAGGTGCGGCTCTCCCTCCGCGCAGGCGATCTCGCAGAGCATCTCGGACGGCTCGGCAAGTTGGGTGAAGTCAGCCGTCTCGGTGCGGATGCCGGTCATGCGGGTCCAGCGGTAAGGTGCCGACTCGGCGGCAGCCGGGCCGCCTTCGTCGAAACGCTCGGTCAGGACCTTGTTCTCGTAAACGTGTTCGACAATCTCGTTGAGCATGCGTTCATCGAGTCGACCAAGCTGCTTGCTCAGGAGTTGGAGGGCGGAACGTGTCAGATATGCTTCCGGGGTGGCGATGCGGGCGTTATGGTAGAGGATTTCCGCACTCGGGTAGGCCCGCCGGTGGCCGATGTCGCCCAGGCTCAGGATGACCGCGGCGGCGCTGGCGACCCGCGAGATGGCCAGGGTGCCGATGGTCAGATCGTGGCGGCGTCGCCACCCGCGCAACTGGGTCAGGAAATACTCCAGGGCCGGGACGCTGCCACCCTGGGAGTTGATGTGGATGTCGACGAAATCGTAATGGTAGTAGTCGGCCGCCAGTTCCACCTCGTCGCACAGCGAGAAGATCGACTGCGCGTCGATGTTGTCGTTGAGCCGGATGATGGCCTTGTCGTAGTCGTAGCGGACCGTGACGTTGGCCGAGTCCCCGTATTCAGGTTGAGCTTTCATGACGAACTTTCTTTTGCGTGTCTGGCGGCCAAACATAAGGAACGGCGGGCGGCCCTCACAAGCGCAATCTCCATGCTGCACAGGGCTGACGCATCAAAAAAGAAATAGTTAGACGGAAGAGAATGGAGTGAGATGGGGTTGGGGTGGTAGAGGCGGAAGGA
>CAXUHC010000333.1:0-1441 GCA_964250705.1 uncultured Chthoniobacterales bacterium
ATCCCAACCCTTCGCTCACTCGGCCACGCTCGGCAACAGTGAGCTTATCACTACCCAAAAATTAAAGTCGGTTTTGTCCTGTTTGACGCCAGGTTTCTTCTAACGCTTATCAGGGTGTCTGGGCCAGATTGGTGCACATGCCCCCCTTTCCGGCAGTACTGATTACAGGCGCGTCTCGCGGCATCGGCCGGGGGGTCGCGCTGGAACTGGCCCGCACCGCGAAATTCGATCTCGCCATCAACTTTGCCGGAAACGAAGCCGCCGCCCGCGAGTGCCAGCAGCTTTGCCAGGAGGCAAGCGGCGGGGCCAGCCGGGTCGAGATCGTGCAGGGCGACATTTCCCTCGCCGCCGACCGCGCCCGCCTGATCGAATTCGTGGGCCAGAGCTTTGGCCGACTGGACGTGCTCGTCAATAACGCGGGCGTCGCGCCGATCTGCTCGACGCCGGCGAGGAAAGCTTCGACCGGCTCATCGGCATCAACCTCAAGGGACCCTACTTCCTGACCCAACTAGCGGCAAAACTGATGCGCGCATCCACGCCGCTGCCCGGCTTTCCCAAAGCCGTGGTCAACGTGAGCAGCATCTCGGCGTTCACCGTTTCCACCAATCGCGGCGACTACTGCGTGGCCAAAGCCGGGATTGCAATGATGACCAAGCTGTACGCGGTGCGTCTCGCGGAGTTCGGCATCAACGTCTATGAGATACAGCCTTGGGTCATAGAAACGGACATGACCGGCGCGGTGAAGGAGAAATACGACCAGCTTTTCGCGGGCGGCTTGACGCCGATCAACCGCTGGGGCGTGCCCTCGGACATCGGCAGGTGCGTCACCGCCGTCACGCTCGGACACTTCCCTTATTCCACCGGACAGGTCTTCACCGTAGACGGCGGCTTTCACCTCAAAACCCTCTGAGTCATGATCACGATTAACCACGATCTGCGGCCCGCCGATCTCGCAAAGAAGATCCAGCGCCTGTGGGAGCTGTCCGCCGGGAAAATCTGGTCTATCAAAGGACGACCAGCCTGGTGCCGCCACGCCAGTTTATACGGTAAAGGGTCGGTACACGGCGCGCAGCTGGACCGAATGGACGCAAGGCTTCGTTTACGGTTCCGCCATCCTGCAATACGACGCCACCGGCGACGAGGCGTTCCTGAAATACGGGCGCGAACAAACGGTGACACGGATGGCGCACTCAGCACGTACGGGGGTCTGTGGCGGCTGATGAACGAGGGCCGCATCCCGGAAGACGACTGGGAGCGCAACTTCTACGAAATTGCCCTCAAAAACTCCGGCGCGGTGCAGGCGGACCGCTGGACGCCTATTGCCGGTGGCGGGGGTTACGTCTATTCATTCAACGGTCCGCACTCGCTCTTTGCCGACACGATCCGTTCGTTGCGCGCGCTGGCCTTGTCGCACGAGCTCGGACACGTGCTCATGGTCGAG
>CAXUHC010000333.1:1451-3378 GCA_964250705.1 uncultured Chthoniobacterales bacterium
GTCTCGCTGCTGGCACGCCTGATCGAACACGCGCACACCACCGCGCGTTTTACCGTCTACTACGGCGAAGGCCGTGACTTCTACGATCTGCGTGGCAGGGTGGCGCACGAGAGCATCTTCAACACGAACGACGGCAGCTACCGTTGCCCCAACTCGCAGCAGGGTTATGCTCCGTTCAGCACTTGGACGCGTGGCCTGACCTGGGTCATGTGCGGGTACCCCGAACAACTCGAATTCCTCGGCGCCCTCTCCGACGAAGAACTTGCCGAGTGCGGCGGTTGCGCGACCGTCGAAGAAATGATGCTCAAGGCCGCCAGGGCAGCCTGTGATTTCTACCTGGAATACATGCCGGCGAACGGCATTCCCTACTGGGACACCGGCGCGCTGGAATTGCACCGGCTCGGCGATTACTTGAACCGCCCGGCCGATCCGTTCAACGACCACGAACCGGTGGACAGCAGCGCCGCCGCCATCGCCGCCCAGGGGTTATTACGCCTCGGGCGTTACCTCGAAGAACGAGGAGAATCCGACGCCGGTAAACGCTACTGGCAGGCGGGACTGACCGTCCTGAACAGCCTCTTCGGCGACCCGTATGTCAGCACGGACTCCGCCCATCAAGGGTTGATCCTGCATTCGGTCTACCACCGCCCCAACGGCTGGGACCACATTCCCGCGGGGCGGAAGATGCCCTGCGGCGAGTCGAGCATGTGGGGTGATTACCATGCCCGCGAGGTCGCGCTCTACGTTCAACGCGTCGCCGAAAACAAACCGTACCTGACTTTCTTCGGAGGAGGATAAATGATCATTTCGGACCTGAACCGGATCGACGGGCGTACCTTTCCGGCGCGCCGTCTCACGCAGAATCTCGTCAACGGCGTGGCACCCATCCAGGCGACGAATTTTTCGCTCGGCAACGTGACCCTGCATCCCAAAGATAGGCAAGTTCCCTGGCACAATCAGGAGCAGGATGAGGTCTATTTTATCGTCGAGGGCACCGGCAAGATGTGTCTGGGAGAGGAACGCTCCACGGTCACCACCGGCCAGGCGGTTTACATCCCGTCCGGCGTTTTTCATCAACTGACCAACGTCGGCGACACCCCGTTGCGCATGATCTACTGCTACGGTCCGGCGGGCGACGTGGCCCACTGGCGGCAGGAACTCGAAGGCACCTTACCCAAGGCCGGAATCGACGCCCCGCCGCTCCCGCCGGGCGCGCGCCCGCAATGCACCGACAAACCCGCCTGATCTCTCCATTCGTTTAACCAAGTCCCCTCCCCAATGATGGAAACTCAAAACGGCTCCAAGATCCACCGCGTGGGCGTCATCATGAACGGCGTCACCGGCCGCATGGGCACCAACCAGCACTACATCCGATCCATCCTGGCGATCCGCAAACAGGGCGGCGTCAAGGTCTCGGACGGCGAGTATATCCTGCCCGAGCCGGTGCTGGTCGGCCGCAGCGAGGCCAAGCTGCGCCTGCTCGCCGCGATGGGCGAAGGCATCGCCTACACCACCGACCTGGACAGCGCGCTCAACGATCCCAAGAACACGATTTATTTCGACGCGCAGACCACGGGCCGCCGCGCCGACGCGGTGAAAAAAGCCATCGCCCTGGGCAAGCACGTTTATTGCGAGAAACCCACGGCGGTATCAACCGAATCCGCCTACGAACTCTACGAGGCCGCCAAAAAGGCAGGGGTCAAAAACGGCGTGGTGCAGGACAAGCTCTGACTGCCCGGACTGATGAAACTCCAACAGCTCATCAAGATGGGTTTCTTCGGCAAAATCCTGAGCGTGCGCGGGGAGTTCGGCTACTGGGTATTCACCGGCACGGACGGCATCACCCCGCAGCGCCCGAGCTGGAACTACCGCAAGGACGACGGCGGCATCATCGTGGACATGCTCTGCCACTGGCGCTACGTGCTCG
>CAXUHC010000334.1:0-3357 GCA_964250705.1 uncultured Chthoniobacterales bacterium
TGCTCAGGTTTTTAATGTCGATCATGGGCTGGCTCATAACTGTTCACTTGCTGGCATCCCGCTTGTCATTCGCCGCCGGACCCGCTTCCCGGCCCTCATCGCCGGAACTTCCACGAACCGATGCATCCCCTCGGCCAGAACAAAAATCAGCGGGATCGACAGACTGAACATCCAGGCCGCGGCTTCCGCCGAGGTGACCGCGGGTTTCCAACGCAGAAGCAGGAACAGGGAAGCCACGATGACGGGCCAGTGCAAGAGATAAATTGGGTAGGAAATCCCGCCCAGGTACTGGAGCGACGGATGCATCAGGAAACGTTGCGCCGCCTGGAGCGTCGCGGCAAAGACTCCTCGTCCTTCCACAAAAACGCATCCGAATGCGACCGCCCAGATGAATAGGGCCGTCGGGTGCCACGACACGAGCACCACCGCGGACAGGCACGCCGCCACCGGAACCGCGAAGCTTTCGGAACGCCAGGGCGCGGTGGAAGCAATGCGGGCATATAGATGGTAACTGCCGATGCCGATCAGAAAAAACGGGAGTTGCGCGGGCAGGAACGCCACTTGTGGGTTCAGCCAGTGTCCGCTGATCTGCCCGCCCACGAATGCCACTGCGGCCAGCAGCAGCAACCGCGCGCCCGTGCGCACGCATGCCGCGATCAGGGGGGCCGCCAGATAATATTGCCATTCCAGCGAGATGCTCCAGGCAGGCGGCAGCAGCGTCCCGGCGCTGTCCATCAACAGTTTCCGGGGGACCAGACCGTTCAACAGGGTGAGATGACTCAAAACGTGGCTGGCCGTGTGCTCCCGCTCGCTGACCGATACCGCCGCCACCCAGCGGAAATAAATGGTATCACGCCACGCCGCCTGCTCCAGAATAGACGGAATGAGGTAGATCGTCGCCCAGCCCAGCGCCAGGCAGACGAGGTAGACCGGGTAAATGCGAAAAAACCGGCCCCGCATGAATTCCAGGTAAGACTCGCGCCGGGCGTGCAGCAAAAACGAGATCGCAAACCCGCTCAGGATCATGAAAGTTTCGACGGCGGGCTGGGCAAAGATGAAGTCGGGCCAACCCCGGTCGAGCATCCGGGGCAGTTTGGGAGCCGCGTAGCCACACCAGCAGAGCGCGTGGGAAATAGCCACCCAGACCGCCAGGAGGCCACGGAGCCCGTCCAACGCGTCAATTCTCGGCAATTTTTGCTTTTCCTCCATGCGCGGCGGGCACGTAAAAGGCGGGCTAAATCACGTCGGCAAAGTCGCTTTCCGTCTTGCGGAAATACCAGATCCCACTCGTCAGCAGGACGGCGGTGACCAGCACCGAGAGGGTCAGCGAGCCCGGGTTCAAGCGATGCGGACTGCCGAGAAGCGACCAGCGGAAGCCGTCGATCACCCCGGCCATGGGGTTCAGCCCGAACAGCAAACGCCATTTGGCGGGGACCAGGCTGCTCGAAAACCCCACCGGCGAGAGATAAAGCCCGAATTGCGTGATGAACGGCACGATGACCTTGAAGTCGCGGTAAGAAACCATCAACGCCGCGATCCAGAGGCTGACGCCAATCGCGGCAGCCACCACCATGAGGAGGAAAAAAGGCAGAAACAAGATGTGGAACGAAGGCACGAACCGGTACCACAAGAAGAGCAACGCCAGAAAACACGCCGAAATGGCGAAATCCGCGAAACTGGTGATCACGCTGCTGATCGGGACGATCAGACGGGGAAAGTAAACCTTCGAGATCAAGTTGGAGTTGTTGACCAGGCTCGCGCCGCTCTCGGAAAGAGCGCTGGAGAAAAATTGCCACGGCAGCAGCCCGGCAAAGACCAGCAGCGGATAGGGCACACCGTCCGAGGGCAGCTTTCCGATGGTGCCGAAAACCACCAGGATCGCCATGGTCAGCACGGGGCGGATCAGCGCCCACAGGACGCCGACGACGGTTTGCTTGTAGCGCACCAGCAGGTCGCGCCACGCCAGGAAGGCGAACAACTCGCGGTACCTCCACAGATCGCTCCAATATTGGCGCTCGGCGCCTTCGGCTCGGATGGTGAGTGGCTGCATGGCGATCCGGAAAATCGGGGACGAACCACTCAAGCAACCGGCGTTCCACGCTTGCGCATCAGTACGTTGGGGTTGCGCATGACCTCTGCGTACGCACCCCCCGCTTTCACCTCGTTGACCGCCTTGCGCACGCCGTCCCAGCCGCTGTGCTCGGCCGAGTCGTCGAAGAGAATCTGCCCTCCTGGCGGCAAACAGTCGTCGCAGTTTGCGAAGTCCTTTTGCACGGCCGGGTAAGCGTGGTCGCCGTCGATGAAACAAAAAGAAAATCCCCCGCCGAGCGTTACATCCCGCCCGAAGACGTCGGTGACGGTCCGTCTCGCTTTCCAGGCTGAGAAAAAATCGTCCGAGACGAGATGGACCGAATGCGGCAGCCGTCCCTTGCTGAAGAATTCGGTGTTGCGGACGTAGGTCGCCTTCACGAAGTCGTAGTATTCATCGAAGGTCATGGTCGATTCACCGAGCGTTTCCGCGTGGTCCGGGTTCTCGAACCGCCAGCCGTCGCAGGTGAAAAACGGGTTGGGTTTGCCGTGCTTGGCCAGCAGGTAGGTGATGATGTTGGCCGACTGGCCGCACCAACTGCCGATCTCCAGGATAGGCAGCGGACTTTCCAAATTGCGGATCACCTGATCAAAAACGTAGATGTTTCCCGGCGCGCACATCCCCGGCGTGGCGTACCGCAAATAATCCAGGTAGAAGTTTTCGATGGTCAGCGCCCGTGTCGGCTCGCCGAACACACGCCGTTTGACGGCCCGGCCTACTCGTTTGACGATGTTCATAAAGGAATTGTTTTCGGAAGGAATCCCCGCAAAGTCGTGCGCAGGGTCTTTTTCAAGCTTCTGAAGCCGGTGCGGGCATCCGCCGAAACCTTGCGATACCACTGTTTGGAGCGGCGGTTATCGACCCGGGTATAGTAATGATGCTCAAAAAATGCGAGAAGGTCGCCCCGGTGCATTTTGCGGATGGCTGGCGGTTTCGTTCCGGCCCAGTGGATGATGAAAGGATAGCCCGTGCCGTCGGCGATACTTTCCAATCGCAACTCGCCGATTGCCGGGTCGTTACCCCACCGGGCAAAACCGAGGCTCCGCCACGAAACACTACCGGCTTGTACTTTTTTGGCCAGCACATAGTTCAGCACGCCCTGGTCCGCACACCGGAAAACATCTGGGTATTTGAGCGTGATGGGCTCGTTCCACGACAGCAAGCCCGCGAAATCCTCTTCGGTGACCTTGTTTTCCGTGAGCACGATCTGCCCGGTGTTGAAACATTGCCGTGGGAACCGGAAGGTTTCGTAGTACCGCTGGAGCTTG
>CAXUHC010000335.1:0-563 GCA_964250705.1 uncultured Chthoniobacterales bacterium
GCCGTGTCCGCACGGGACCAGACACGGCGACAGAGCGCCGTCCCTACAGCCCGCAGGCTTACCCAATCGGGATGTCCTCTAAAAAACAGACGCCTCCCTGGCAGCCGGTATCTGACTGCCGGAGAGGCGTTTTGCTTGGGGGGGAATGTTTGCCCGGAGGGCGCGGGGTTGATCGCGCGCCGAGCGGATCACACCGAGGCAGACTTCGCGCCGTGCCCGCGCCACGCGCGGTACGCCTTGAGCGCGCTCATCAGCGCCAGGTCTTCCACGCTGGTCGGGCCGTTGACCTCTTTCTTGGGCATCCAGTCGGTCTCGTACCAATGCACTTGCTGCGGCGTAAGTTCCGAAAGCATCAGCCCACGATTTTTACCGAAGTGAATCCGGGTCTCGCGGAAATCGCTGCCCGTCGGCGTCGGCTCCACAAAGTCGTCGTCAACCCCGGCGGATACTTCCTCCCGGTCGACCGCGTGCGCAATCGCCGTTTTGGGCACAGAGGGTGCCGTTTCCACCACCGGGGCCACGGGCACCGGGGCGTTGGCCGCGATGTTGGCGGTGATGTCCTC
>CAXUHC010000335.1:573-3330 GCA_964250705.1 uncultured Chthoniobacterales bacterium
TGAAGATGTCGCTCGCGGCGGTCGCGGTCAGCACGGCGTCCACGAGGGCGCGTTTCTTGGCCATCTTGAGCACGGTGTTGTAATGGTCCGCCGGATTGTCGTGCTCGACCTTCTCGCCACCCTTGGCGATCATCCAGCCTTTGCCTTCGACCTTCTTCACGGAGAAGCCTTTGCCGCCGATGAGTTCCTGGGCCTTGGCGGGGTCTTCTTGGCGCACATCCCAATAGGCGCGGGGCACCGGCTTATCGGTCGGCTCCGCCGCACCCTGGCGGAAACGATACCTCGCTTCCATGGTCGTGCAGATGCCGACACCCTGGCCGATGAACGCATTGGTCAAAATCGATGAAAGCGTGCACTGGACGCGATACTCCCGGTGGCCACGGTCCAACGTGCGCTCGTCCACCTCGTAGGTCGGCGCGAGGCGGAAGGTCAGGCACAGCTTTTCAGCGCCGGGTTTCAACAGCGTGGGCTTGTCACCACAGCCGGGAATCTTGCCGTAATGCTCGCCGTCCTTCATCGCCGCACCCATGATCTGCTGGATCAAGGCGACCTGCCCGAGCACCTGTTGGACGGTCATCGCCGAGGCTGCGGGATCGACGGCCATCGTCACCAGTTTGTCATCACGGAGGGGAGTTGCCGGAGTGGTGTTTTTCATTGAAAAAACCTTAACTCGGCTCTGGTGAATAAGCAACAAAATAACGCCTTTTTTTCGAGAATGCAAACGGTTGAAATCCAGCCGTTTACGAGGCTAGTTTTCTTCTTTGTTCACAAGTTGTGAATTTCTTTCGTAAAGCTTGGAATTTTCCTCTAAATCCTTGACGACTGTGCACAGGTAAACCGGCTCCGGGTGCAACCGCCGGTACTTGGTGATTTCCATGCGGTTGAGCACCTTGAAACCATAGCGTTGGAACATCTTCTCGCCGCGTCGGTTGGCGAAGCTGACCATCTGTCCGTACACGCGTTTTTCACCGTGTTCGTGGAGGTATTGCAGGAAGGCGTCGATCAGGGCGCGTGTGCCGGGGATGCTGCGGGCGTCCGGCATCAGGTTGATATGGAAATGCGGCGTCCGGCGGGGAGCCGCCGGCACCTCGCGCCAGCCGTTGAGGAAAATCCAGGAGATGAACCGGCGGCTAGCAGAATTGTAGCGACGGAAACGGGTCGCCAGCGCGGCGAACAGACGGAAATTTTGGAGGAAATTGTGGAACTGGTTGCGCAACGGGTGGCGGCATCCCAGCAGATAGCCGCGTACCTCGCCTTCGATCTCGATGACAAAGGCAGATTCCGGTTCGCGTTGGAGATAGTAATTTGTCAGGAAATCGGCGAAAAGGTCCCGGTCCTCGAAGACGGGATCAATGGCCTGGCCCAGAAAACCGGTTTCGCAGCACAGCCAGCGTACACGTTCGCGGTCGCTGGAGCGGTATTTCCGAATGACGTAAGGCGGCGGCAGGACTTTGCCGGCAGGGGCTTGGCTCATAGAACAAATGGGTCGGATGGCACCCGGGCACACCCGCCTTTGAACATAGCAGCGAACCCACCGAGCCGCGAGACCAAACCCCTTGGACTCACTCCCGCTCGAACCCGGCCACCACCTCGCGGTAAATCCCGAAGAGCCGGTCAAACACGCGCCGCCAGTTGTACCGCTCGGCGACGATCCTGCTGCTGCGCTGGCCGACGGCCCGCAGGTCCTGTCGGCTCATGACCTCAATCGCGTCCGCCAGCGAGCCGGGATCGTTGTCGGCGGCCCAGGAACCGAGGTCGCTGAAGACGATCCGGTCCATGTAGCTGCCACGAATCCCGACCACGGGTGTCCCGCACGCCTGGCTCTCCAGCGTCACGAGGCCGAAGGTTTCCTGCACGCCGGGGTGCACGAACAAATCCGCCGCGCGGTACCACCGGGCGAGCTGGGCGCGGTCGGTGCAATACGGCAGCCAGGTGATCGCGCCGGTCTTCCTTTGCAAGGCCGTCACCAGTTTGCGCTGTTGCCCGTCGCCGATGACCATGAGGTGATAGCGTCCGGGCCGGCGACGGTGCAGCCGATGAAAACCGGCGAACAGCGTCTGGGTGTTTTTCTCGGGGGAGAGACGCCCGACGTAGAGGAGCAATTTCACGTCCGGGGGTAGTTTCAGCTCGGCGCGGGCGGAATCCGCCGCCGTCTCGCCGGGGTGAAAGATCACGGGATCGACCCCCAAATCCACGGCGACCACGTTATCGATCCCCCAGTCGCTCAGCACCGCGCCCAACGGCGCGCTCGGCACCAGCGTGCGCTCGAACCGGCAGTACAGGTTGCGCACGTACCGCCGCGCGATGTCCATTACCATCTGCTCGGCGGTCTGGCCGAAGTGCTTGGCCGCCGTGCGAAAAAAAGCTTCGGGGAAATGCGAATGGTAAAATCCCACCACCGGAATGCCCAGGGCGGAACCCGACGCCAGCGCCTTCCACGCCACCTGGTACGGATCGCCCGATTCGATGAGGTCGGGCCGCTCTTTTTCGAGGATACGCTCGACCGCCGACAAATTGATGAGCGCGCGGTAGCGGGCCTTCCGCGAGATCAACGGGGACCGGATCGTGTAGACCCGGGTTGGCCCGTCGTCATGGCACTCGGTTTCCTCGCCGGGGATGATCAGGATGTGCTGATCGCCGGTGTGGGCGCGGAGGTAAGCGGTTTTCTCGGCGAGGTAGCGCTTCACCCCGCCGCTGACCGGGGAATAAAACTGGGTCAGGTCACAGAGTTTCAAATCAGGCCGCGACCAGTTCCCG
>CAXUHC010000336.1:0-3313 GCA_964250705.1 uncultured Chthoniobacterales bacterium
ATAGACTGGGAGAAGTCCACGCCCTTGCTTTTGAAGATAGCGGACAGTTCGGCGGGTTGTTTCAAGCGGCCCGCTTCGACGAGGTCGGTGAAGGGAACGCTGGTGGCACCGGGCATGTGCCCCGAAGGCAGCCCGGGCCGAGGTTCCGGCGCGGTGCCAGCGAAGCGACCGGCGGAACGTGCATCCAAGATCTGGGCTCCAGCAGCCAGGAGGGACTGCATCTGTTCGAAGCCGACGACGGAATCGGCATCGAGCCGGGCGTGAAAATTGGCAGGCGCCCGTTCAACAGGGCCGGTCGAGGTCGGCGAGCCGGCCTCGGTCCAGGCTTTGAGACCGCCGTCGAGCAGATAGACTTCCCGTACCCCAAAAGTGCGCAGCAGCCACACGGCACGCGGAGCGGAGAACACGCCTTCCTGTTCATAGACTACGAAGGTCATGGTTTCATGCAGACCGAGGGCACCCATGCCGCGAGCAAAGTGCTCGGCCGAAGGCAGCGTGTGGGGCAAGCCCGATGCCGGGTCCGAGAACGCCTCGATGTCGAAGAAGACGGCCCCGGGCAAATGCCCAGTGAGGTAGCGTGCGTGAGTGTCCACTTTGGGCACGACGCCAACGGGCGGCAAGGTGGCGTCGAGGATGACGGTATTCGGATCGTCGAGGCGGGCGGCGAGCCAGGCGGGGGACACGAGAAGATTCATCGTTGGTACATCGCTGTTCGTCATCGCCCGGCTGGACCGTGCCTGGAGGACTTGGGTGCCACACGCGCGGCTGGAGGACTCGCTTATCGCTGGTTGGGTTCAGCGCTGATGTGTGGCTCCTCGATGCCACCCGCCCTGCTCTGGTCGCCACGGATGCCTTCGTGAATCCGGGCGTGGTGTTGCTGCTTGGCTGGGCGGTGGCCGGTGAAAGGACCTATCCCACGATGCTTGCCGGGATAGGCGTCATTCTGGTACCCGTTGCGCGGAGCGGCCTCTTCTCATCGCCCTGATCCGTCCCAGCCAACCCCGCTTAGTCCCCGCCCGATTTCCCCATGAAAACGCCACCGGTTCCCGAGCGCATCCGAAACTTCGGCGACATCGCATTCACTCCCGCCGTCAAAGCCGCGCAGGAACACGCCGGCTCCCGGGCTGCCTACGCCAAGCGCGACGACATGGAACGACGCATTCTTCTCACCCCCGAGGAGACAGAGTTTATCGCCCGGCGCGATTCCTTCTATCTTTCCACGGTCGGCGAAAACGGCTGGCCGTATCTTCAGCACCGCGGCGGCCCGCCCGGATTTCTGCGTGTGCTCGACGAGCGCACACTCGCCTTCGCGGATTACCGGGGCAACCGGCAGTACATCTCTGTCGGCAACGTGCAAACGACCGGGCACGCCTGTCTCTTCCTCATGGAATATCCGACCCGGTTCCGCCTGAAGCTCTGGGCCGAAGCGGAAGTCACCACGGACCCGGAAATTCTCCATCTCGTCATGGACCCGAGCTATCCTGCCTACGTCGAGCAGGCGTTTTTATTTCATGTGCTCGCCTTCGATTGGAATTGCGACCAACACATCACCCCGCGCTACACCGCAGAGGAATGGTTGGCGGCCCAGGCAGGCCACTCGCTACCGATCACCGACTAAATCGCCGTGTAAGTTTTATGGATGCCGACTCTGCCTCGCATAGAAGGATCAATCATGTTGTGCGTGAGGTCTGCCGTCACTACCCTCCGCCTGCGCTGGCCCCTGGTTTCTTGAACCCAGCAGCCGCCTATTAGCCTCGCCAACCGCGACCGTCGCAACGTTGACGGCGAGTGCCACCAGACCCACGTTGACTCCGCCGACCGTGGTCGTCGCGCTCACGGCGGCCCACACCAGGACCAGGATCCCCGTCAGGATACCCGCGCCAACCGTTAGCGGCGACGGGCGGCGGGGTAAGAACGACAGCGTCACGCCGGGGAATAGCTGGGTGATGCCATTGTAGGCGATCAACAGCAGGCCGACCAAGGTTGTCTTCGCAAAGAGCCAGAACACAAACGCCGCTGCTGCAACGACGAGGACCAGGACGCGTGTAGCCCGGGTCTGAGCCGCAGGAGTGCGCGCCAGCCCGAGCTGGTCCGCTAGCACGTTCTTCGACAGGATGCTCGCCGCCGCCAGCAACTGCACGGACGCCGGCACCAGGCCGGCCAGGCAGCCCGCCGCTGCCACCAGGCCCAGGACCCACGGCGGATAATAGCGCTGGACGACCAGCATGAACGACTCGTCCGCCTTCCCTCCCTGCAAACCCGGGATGACCAGCAGAGCCGTCCACCCGGCAAAGTACACTAGGAGGAGCATCAACTGATAAAGCGGTAGGAAAATGGCGTTGCGCCGGATCGGTTCCTCGCCGTGCGCGGAGTACAACGCAGCCATCGTTTGCGGCCACATGTAGAAGCCGAGCGCGGTCAGCACCACGGTCGAGACAAACCAAGTCGTCCCACGCGTGGAAAGGTCGCTGCTCAACGTGAGCCAGCCCGGGTGAGTCGCCACCACCTGGTCGATGACTGCCGTGGGTGATCCGAAGAAGTGGATGGGCAGCCACACACCCGCAAACACGACCGCGCCCAGCACCAATACATCTTTGACCAGGCTGGCCCAGGCCACCCCGCGCAGCCCGCAGGCGAAGACGAAGAGGATGATCAAGACAAACGCCGCCCCCACCGCCACGGTCGAGTCAAAGGCGTCATAGCCCGCGATGCGCAGTAGCACCTGGATGCCCGAAAGCTGTAGCGTTGTGTAAGGAACGATGAAAACCACGCTGACCAGCGACACCCACGCCCCGAGTGCCCGGCTGCCGTATTGCGCCACGAAGAAGTCCGGCCCCGTCAGCAAACTGTGCTTCTGGGAAACACGCCAGATCAACGGTCCGAGATAGTAGGACAGGATGTAGGCCAGCGTGCCGTAGCAGAGAATGTAGTAGGCTGGCGCGCCCTTGCCGTACGCCCAGCCTGCCGCTCCGAGAAAGGTGAAGCTCGAATAGATCTCGCCCGCGAGCAGCACCCACAAAAACAACGTGCCAAACGAGCGCCCGCCGACGATGAGTTGCTGCGGATCCATCTGCACGCGGCGCACGCCCCACACGCCGAGGCCGATGGCACTGGCCAACACCAGGCCGACGATGGCCAGCGAAATGGCGACGTTCATGGCGGAAAGTGAAAGCAAGGCAGCCCGTCTTACCGGCGGTGGTCCAGCCAGTGCACGGCGGCCATGATCAGCGGGGTCACGACGATCCAGGCAACGATCCAGGCCAGCAAAAACGGCAGGCCGAACACACGCGGCTCCAGCCGGTTGGCGAAGGGG
>CAXUHC010000337.1:0-3296 GCA_964250705.1 uncultured Chthoniobacterales bacterium
CGTCAAGCAGGCGGTGCACGGTGTCCAGCCCGAGCTTGATGCCGGTGAGCTGGGTGGCGTAGAGCCACGCGAGGGCGTCGCGGTAGTCCATCCCACACACAAGCGCAAGGCGGCGCGAAAGCAAAGGACGGCCAAGGCGCGCGAGGTGCCGGAGCAGGGAGCGCAACGCAGCGCAGTCGAACGACCTCGCAAGCGTGGTGCGCGCGGGCCTGCGTTGCTGGCAGGGTACCGAGACGGGGCGGAAGTCGCGGGTTTGGGCCAAGTGCCGGTGTGAGAGGAAGTTGGTACCACCTGGAGAGGTCCTTCGACTGCGCGCTACGCGCTCCGCTCAGGATGACAGAAAAGAGAGAGTTCGACGCTGCTGAGCCGGATGATTCCCGCTTTAAGGAAAGAGTTTTCGAGCAGGGAAGTCACCGTCCGATTCCCAAAGACCGGGCCGGGTCCGCTCCCGCACCTTCCAACCCTGACCTGACGGAAAGTAGCGTCGATAAACCGTCACGAAGCCTTGCCCAATAGAGGGTTTGCAACCGACGGAGAGCAAGGTCTCGGCTTTGCCGTTGGGAATTCTTTGCCAGGCGGCCTTGCCGGACGCGGTGAGACGGATGGGTTCGGTCCGTTGACCGGCGACCCTCGCCACCGTCGCCACCAGGTGGTCGCCGATGATCTGGACCGGAAGCGTCAACGGCCCGTTGTAGGAACCGGCTTCGGCGGTCAGATCGGCCGACACCAGAAACGTCGGGTACGGAGCACCGCGCACCGGCGCGGGGTCGAGTTTTGCCAGCGGCGCGGCGAGCATGAGCCGATCCAGCACCCGGCCTTCGCCGCCGACGAGTTCCAGCGCCGCCGGTGCCTCGGGACGGGGACTGCCGCTGGCCCAGTCACGTTCGACGATCTCGGGGGTCAGGCGCGCATCCATGACCACGCGCAAACGTTTGCCCCCGATTTTGACCTCGGGGGCAGCGAAGGCCACGGAAGCGGCGCAAAGCAGGCTGAGGAGGAGGCACGATTTCATGGCACGCGCGTCACGTCGATGCCTGAAATCAGTCCTTCGTTCGCCTGCACCGCCGGCATCAGGGTGTCGATTTGCGAGGCGACGGTTTTATCGAGATCGACCCCGGCGGCTTTGAGTTCGGCGAGGTACTTCACGGTGTCGTTTTCGCTGGGAGGCGTCAGTTTGTTGATCGCGGCGGTGACGGTCATGTCGCCGTACCTATTGAGGTAAAGGGATCGCTGGGCCGCGCGACCGTCTTCCAGCGTGGCGAACACCGCGAAATGACCGGATGCACCGCCCACGGTGCCGATCTTCGTCGAGGCCGCCCGGAGGTTTCCCGGGTTATTGGCCCGCCAGGCCAGGGAGCCGCCCACCTTCACCTTATCGGCGTAGGCGACGTAACGCCGCCACTGGACGGGCACTCTCCGGCCAGCCTCGTTGACGGCGGTGATCGTTCCCGGCGAGAGCGGTCCGCCCGCCACGATCACGCCCGGAATCGGGGGTGCGGGCGGTTTGGTGCCGAGGACTTTTGGATTTACCCGGTGGTCCAAGGCCGGGCGCACGCCCCTGGTCGCGACCGTGCGGGCCGCACCGGGGCCGCCGCCACCGGCGGGCGCTTGCGGGTGACTGTTGTCGATGGTTGCCATAGCGGTGCCGGTTCGCGGCGTTGTTGCGGCCTGACGGACCCAAGCTCGGCGACAGAGGCCGGCGAAGTCAAGGCCGGAACTCGGAACAGACCCCCGCCGCCAGCCTCCGCTCGCTGGAGCGCGTGGTTAGACGGTGGACAACGTGAAGAAGCCATCGTAGGAAAAGCCGACACGATGAAGCAAGATAACGACCTCGAAATCCCGGTGGGCGTCTCGCTCACCCACGACCATGGCAATCCGATCCTCTTCGCGTACGTGGGCAGCGGTCGGGGGCGGCTGGGGATGAAGGCCAAGCGGTTCAATCCGCGGGTCCTGGGGAGCCTGGAGCGGGCGCTCAAGCAGGCGATCCGCTGGAGAAAGCAAGCCCTGAAGGAGCACACGGCGGCGGTGGCGGCCCTGCCCGCGCGTCCGAAGCGGAAAGTGGTGAAGACGCAGCGTAAAGGCAAGAAGGCGCGAATCGCCTGACGAATCCAAACTCAGCGCCTTGTCAGGCGGCGGGTGCTGGGCTGATGCTCGCCATCACCAAACAAGAAGCGATGTCAGGACTCTCGGGATTGACATCCACGCATCGGCTGCGAGGCAAAACCACAAGGTCCATGTCCTCCATTGGAATGGCTCCAAGAAGGACGCGCGCACCTATGACCAGTGCTCCGCCGTAGGCCACGCGCCCCTTGAAGCGGATCTCCAACGGTCCGACGTAAGGCACTGACTGACGGCGACCATCAGCGAGAACGGCCTCCTTGCGGTCGGCAACGGGTTCTAACCGCAGGGCGGCGGCAATGTCGGCGGGTACGCACAGGAAGGTGGCACCCGTATCAGCAAGCGCCTCCACTTCGATGGGCGGCAGATCAGGGTAGCGGGGATTGCGTAGAGTGATCATGGCGTATACGTGTCCCATCGGCAGGAACGCAGCTTACCACGGCAAAGCAGCGGTGGAAAGCTCCGAAGCGGGCACGTCGTAGCCGCCTGACAAATCCAGCCCAGCGACGGAGGCTGGCGAGGCAAGAGCCTGAATGCAGAGAAAGCCCCGCCGCCAGCCGCTGTTCGCGGGAGCGTGCTGTTAGGCGGTTGGATGTTTTGGGAAGAAGCGTACCGACGGAAGGTATTTAAAATGCTCGTCCTGCGTCCAGAGAGTTGCCTGATGGCGCATCGCTGCTGCGTAAATAACGCTGTCTGCGAAGGGCAGAGGATGCCGGGCCGTCTCCAAAGCCAGCAATACCTCCAAATCGACCACACGACCAACCTGCATCATGCTGGCGATTTGCAGCGCATCGTCTTCCCCGCGCTCGCGGAAAACCTTCTTGAAGACCTCATAGATGCAAACAACCGGCACAACAAGGTTCTCCTTGTTCTCAATGGCGGGAGCAAACAACGGGGCGCGCTCGCTGTCGGCGAAGTATTCGAGCCAGCCGGAGGAATCCACCACGTTGGCCACGCTCACAAGCAGTCGTCTTCCCGTGTGACGGTGGTATCCATGCCGCGCAGGAAGCCGCGCATCTGGCGGATTGACCGGATGGGGGTAAACTCAACTCGGTCAGCGTTGCGCATGACGTGGAGCTTCTCGCCAGCCGTAAGGCGAAGGGCTTCTCGAATAACGCGTGGAATGAGGTGCGCGAGGATTCTGGACCACGGAACAAGGAAATAAGCGACAATGAACA
>CAXUHC010000338.1:0-506 GCA_964250705.1 uncultured Chthoniobacterales bacterium
ACGCGCAGCCCGGCAATCCCCAGCCCCGGATGTTCCGCGTCCCGGAGCGGCGTGCGCTCATCAACCGGCTCGGCTTCAACAACGGCGGGGCCGACGCGGCGGCGGCAAGGTTCGCCGCGTTGAAGGCGGCGGGACGCTGGCCGACGGTGCCGGTGGGAATCAACATCGGCAAATCGAAGGCGACCCCGCTCGAAGAGGCCACGTCGGACTACGTGCGTTCCCTGGAGAAATTGCATCCTTTCGGAGATTATTTCGTGTTGAACGTCAGTTCGCCGAACACGCCGGGGTTGCGTTCGCTCCAGGGACGGGACGAACTCGACGGCCTGCTGCGCGCGGTGCAGGCGAAGAACCGGGCGCTCGCGTTGCCCCGGCCTATGTTGGTGAAAATCGCGCCCGATCTCGCTTTTTCGCAGATCGAGGAAATTTTGGAATTGGCCGGGCAGCATGGACTCGCGGGGATCGTGGCGACCAACACGACCATTGACCATGCGTCACTACCGCCATCG
>CAXUHC010000338.1:516-3257 GCA_964250705.1 uncultured Chthoniobacterales bacterium
GCTCCCCGGGAGCAAGGGGGCTTGAGCGGTGCGCCGCTGCGTGAGCGGTCAACGGAGATCGTCCGTTTTCTGGCGGGGCGAACCTCGCTGCCGATCATCGCGGTCGGCGGGGTGTCGGACGCGGCGTCGGCCCGCGAAAAACTGGACGCTGGCGCGGCGTTGGTGCAGCTCTACACCGGGTTCGTGTACGGCGGCCCGACGCTGGTCCCGGAAATTTGCCGGGGTTTGTGAGGGATGACTCGTTCGCCTCAGATGTGTCGGCTTTTCTTTGCTCCGTCATCCTGAGCGCAATCGAGGGATGACGGAAGTTTTGCTGTCTCGATTTATTTATTTGCAGCACCACCCAAAAACAAAACAGGGAAAGCTCTTGCGAGCCTCCCCTGTTCGTAAAATGCGGGTTGGAAGCGGTTACTTCTTCTTGCCACCCTTTTTGCCGCGGACGACACTCGCCTTGACCGGCTGGGCGGCGGCGGCTTCCTTGCGGGACTTCGCCGTGGCACGCTTGGCTTTGTCAGCCACCTTCCTGGAGCCGGTGCTTTTCCTGGAAGCAGCGTCGGTCTTCTCGGCCGGGGTCTTCTTCGCCTTGGGAGCCTTCGGCTCGGCGGCGGGTGCGGCCTCGGCCTTGGCGGGCGCGCCGACCTGCTTCGGAGCGAGTTCGTCAGCCGCCGGGGCGAGGTCAACCCACTCGATGTAAGCCATCTGCGCGCTATCGCTCAGGCGCGGCCCGAGCTTGATGATACGCGTGTAACCACCGGCGCGGCTGGCGCTGCGGGGAGCGATTTCCTCGAACAGCTTCTTCACCATTTTCGGCTGGTGCAGATAGCTGATGGCGTTGCGGCGGTCGTGCAGGCTGCCGCGCTTGCCGAGGGTCAGCATCTTTTCCGCGAACGGACGCACCGCCTTGGCCTTGGCCAGCGTGGTCTTGATGCGGCTGTGCTCGATGAGGCTGCAAACCTGGTTGGCGAGCAGAGCCTTGCGGTGCTCGGCCGTACGGCCCAGCTTGACGGTTTTCTTTTGGTGTCTCATGACAAGAGCTTTGGATGACGGCTGGCGGGAGGGCCATGTATGTAGCCCCGCGCCAGCCGCTCGGCAAGCGTTTGTTTCAGCCTGCGAAATCCAGCGGCACCTTGTCTTCGGCGCCGTCCATGCCGGGGGCCGGCAGTTCGACCATGCCGCTGTCGAACTTCATGCCCAGACCCAGGCCGAGCTGCTGGAGCTTGTCCTTGATCTCGTTGAGCGACTTTTTGCCGAAGTTGCGGTACTTGAGCATCTCGCCTTCCGTCTTCTGCGCCAGTTGGCCGACGGTGGTGATGTTCGCGTTGTTGAGGCAATTCGCCGCGCGGACGCTGAGTTCGATCTCGTTGACCGACATGTTGAGCAGCTTCTTGAGCTTGGCGTTCTCCTGGCTGACGCCTTCGGGCGTCGTGTCGAATTCGATGACGTTTTCGTCGTAGTTGACGAACACGTCGAGGTGGTGGCGCATGATCGTCACCGGCGAGAAGATCGAGTCGATGGGGATCAGGCCGATGGGTTGATCGGGCCGCTTGTTCTCTTCGCCCGTGGCGAAACCACGGCCCACTCGGACCTCGAACTCCGCCTCGAATTTCTGCTTCTTGTCGACCGTGCAGATGACCTGATCGGTGTTGAGCACCTCGCACTGGGCGGTGGACTGGATGTCGCCGGCGGTGAGGGTGCCTTCCTTGTTGGTGCTCAGGACGAGGTTGCGAATCTCATGGTCGTTCGCCTTGAACTTGATCTTCTTGAGATTGAGGATGATGTCGGTCACGTCCTCCAGCACGCCGGGCAGCGCGGTGAATTCGTGGGCCGCGCCCTGGATGCGGACGGCGGTGATGGCCGCGCCTTCCAGCGAGGAGAGCAGCACGCGGCGCAGGCTGTTGCCGACCGTGTGACCGTACCCGGCCTCGAAAGGTTCGGCGGTGAAGCGGGCGTAGGTCGGCGTGGCGGTGGAC
Source organism: uncultured Chthoniobacterales bacterium (assembly GCA_964250705.1). GTDB lineage: Bacteria > Verrucomicrobiota > Verrucomicrobiia > Chthoniobacterales > SZAS-18 > CAHJWO01. Next base: position 2,487 of record CAXUHC010000338.1, read on the forward strand.
TCGTCTTTGACGAGGGTTTTGGGCATTTCAAAACGCCCGAGGCGGATAGGCATGACGGATTTGGCTCTGGTAGCACCGGGTTACCCCTGGCGAGGCGACGGCCTGCGCAGCGGCAGACCGTCCAGGGACCAACGGCGCGATCTTTTGGGAAGGCTCGCAGTTTGGAGGGTAGAACAGACACCGGAACGAGAGGGAGTGCAACGAGAATTCTTCGGCCAATCTTCGGCATTCAAACATCGCGCCCTCCCTGCAACTCCCGGCTGTAAGGACGGAGCTACCCGGGCGGATTAAGCGTTGCATCCGGCCCGGCCATAGGTGAAAAGAGGGAAACCACCCGTGTCGCGCGCTCTCAAGTTCTCCCTTTTTATCGGCGCGGTGGTCAGCCTGACGTTGACGCTGGTCTACGCTCCGGGGCTGATCGGCCCGCTCGACCTAGCCGTCGCCCGCAAGCTCGGGCTGGCGGAACAGGCGCTCAAGCATCCCGTGGTGCAGACGCTCGCGTTCATGAGCCTCGCGTTCGGGATCGCCTGGACGACCGTCGACATCAACCGGCCGCTCTTCAAATGGCTGGTGGCCGGGGTGGCGCTGGCGGAGGTGTTCACCCTCGCGGCGCTCGCGGCGCTTTTCGGGGCGTTTTTCTCGCCGGTGTTGCCGGCGGCGGCGGTGATCATGGCGTTTGCCGCCGGGTATTTTTATTCGCGCAGCGAGGCAGGGCAGCGTCAACGGCTGGCCATCGCGACGTTCGGGCGCCGGGTATCCGCCGGGCAGATG
>CAXUHC010000339.1:0-3239 GCA_964250705.1 uncultured Chthoniobacterales bacterium
TGGGTCCGTACTTCCGCTTGAGTGATTGCAGCAGGTGAACCCGCTCCTCCATCTCGGCGAGTTGCGCCGGGTCGAGGTCGAGCTTTTCCGCGTAGGTGACCAGACCGCGCGCCAATTCCTCCAGCTCGACGACGGCCGAGGTGTGGGCCGCGGCCATCGGGGCCGCGGCGGGGTCGATTTTTTCGAGTTCGCGCAGCAGGCGCGCCGTGTCCGCGAGGCGGCTGAGGATGGAGGGCTCGCTTTCCGAGAGTTCCTGCGCGACGCCGGTTGCCAGTTCGATGAGACGCCGGCTGTTCGACGCCAGGGCGTACCGTGCCTGCAAGCCTTCCTCCTCGTCGGGCTGCAACTCGGCGGCTTGAATCTCCGTCACCTGGTGCCGCAGGAGTTCGAGCTCGCGGTCGAGCGCGGCCTCGTTGGAAGCGAGGTCGGCGTGTTCGGCGCGCAAAGCGCCCAACCGCCGCCAGATTTCCTCGTACTTCTGCCGGGTAGGCACGGCGTGGCTGAAGGCGTCGAGCAGGTCGAGCTGCCGCTCGGCGCTCAGGAGGGATTGGTGGTCGTGCGGGCCGTGCAGATCGACGAGCAGGTCGCCCAGCTGCTTGAGCACGGCCAGCGTCGTGGGCGAACCGTTGACGAACTGCCGGTTGCCGCCGGCCTGGGTAAACGTGCGCTTGATGATGAGCGACCCTTCGACGCAGCCTTCCAGGCCGTGCCCTTCGAGTTCGGCGTCGAGCGCGCCGCAGTCTTCCACGTCGAAGGCGGCTTCCACCGTGCATGAGTCCGCGCCGGTGCGGATTTGCCCCTTGTCGGCGCGCTCGCCCAGCAGCAGCTTGAGCGCGCCGATGATGACGCTCTTGCCCGCGCCGGTTTCGCCGGTGACGGCGATGAAGCCGGGGCCGAGCTGCCAGTCGAGTTCTTCGACCAGAGCCAGGTTTTTGATGCGCAGCGAGGAGAGCGTTGCGAGCACGGGTCGAGAGTGTAAGCTGGCGGGCGGATATTCTCAACCTTCAACCGGGATTCTTTCAGGGCGTACATGGCCGAAATCGAAATCACCTTCCTCGGCACGGGGACCAGTCAGGGCGTGCCGATGATTGCCTGCGCCTGCCCGGTCTGCACGTCCACCGATCCGCGCGACAACCGCACACGTTCGTCGGTCTTCGTGCGCACGCCGGAAGCGGCGTTCGTCGTGGACACCGGGCCGGACTTCCGCGCTCAGTGCCTGCGCGAGCGCATCGGCGGGGTGGACGCGGTGGTTTACACCCACGCCCACACGGATCACATCATGGGCTTCGATGATCTGCGCCGCTTTTGCGACCTGCAACCGGAGAACAAGATGCCCATCTACGCTTCGCCCGAGACGATGACCGATCTCCAGCGCGTGTTCCGGTTCGCGTTCGACGGCACGGCGCGTTTCCCGGGTTACATCAAGCCCGAGCCGCATCTGGCCGCATTGCGGTGAACGGCTATCTCTTCGCGCGGCGGGGACGCCGCCTGTTCGCTTACCTGAGCGATTGTAAATCGGTTTCCGCCGCCGTGCGGGAACAGATTGCCGGGGTGGAGGCTCTCACACTGGATGCCTTGCGGCACCGGCCGCACCCGACGCACATGAGCCTGGACGAGGCGCTGGAAGTCGCCGCCGCCGTCCGTCCCGGGCAAACGTGGCTGACGCATCTTTGCCACGACCTCGGACACGCCGAAACCGAGAAAATCCTCCCCGCCGGCGTGCACGTCGCCTACGACGGCTTGAAACTCTCCCTGTGAGCGCGGCCTGGGACGGATATGAGACATCGCGCCGAGGTCGCGGGCGGCGGCATCGCAAATGGCGGGGGCGTTTTGCGGCGCTGGCGGGCCTGTTGATCATCGCCGCCGGGTGGGTCGGCCTGGAGCGATGCTCGCCGCAAAACGCCTTCAACAACCCGCTGCCCAGAGGGTCGACCTTCGGTGGATCCGTCAGCCCGGCGGCTTTCGCGGTGGTGGTCTACAACGAGACCGACCCGCTTTCCCGGGACCTGGCCGATTACTACGCCGAAAAGCGCGGGATCGACCATGAACGCGTCGTCGGGCTGAAGTGCCCGGTCACCGAGGAGATCAGCCGCGAGGAATACGACGCGACTATCGCCGGACCGCTGCGCGCGATTTTTGACGAGCGGCACTGGTGGACGCGCGGTCCGGATCGAGCGGGCAGCGAGCCCACGAGCACCGTCATGGAAAACCGCATCCGTTTTCTGGTGTTGATCCGGGGAGTGCCGCTCAAGATCAAGGGCACCGCGAATTATCCGGGCGATTTCTGTAGCCAGCCGTCGCCGATCAAGGATCAAAACGCCGCCTGCGTGGACTCGGAACTCGCGGTGTTGGGGTTATTTACGCACGGGATCTCGGGCATCGTGCCGAACCCGGCGTTCCGTTCCTACGTCCGGTACACGGAGCCCATGCCGCCCGGCCTGGTGTTCACCGGGCGGCTCGACGCGCCGACGGGCACGATGGTGCGCCGGATGATCGACGAATCGCTCGCGGCGGAAGCCACCGGCCTCTGGGGTCGCTGTTACGTGGATGGCCGGGGAATGGCCCCGGGATCAAGCCCGCTCGCGGAGGGCGATGATTGGATGAAAAAAATCGCCGTCGAAACCGCGCCGCGCGTTCTTCCCACGGTCTACGACAATCTGCCCGCGATGTTTTCCGCGGCGTTTCCGATGAACGAGGCGGCCCTGTATTTCGGGTGGTATTCGGAACAGCCGGCGGGGCCGTTCACGCGCGACGATTTCCATTTCCGGCCCGGCGCGGTGGCGTGTCACATCCATTCCTTCAGTGCGACCGGCGTGCGCGACCCGCAGCGTTGGTGGGTGGCGCCGCTGCTCAACCGGGGCGCCGACGCCGTGCTGGGCAACGTGTACGAGCCTTACCTCTCGCTGACCACGCACCTCGACATTTTCGCGGCCCGTCTTGCCGACGGCTACACGCTGGCCGAAAGCGCGTGGGAAGCGACGCCGGGCCTTTCGTGGATGAACACCGTCGTCGGCGATCCGCTCTACCGTCCGGGCAAGGTTTGGAAAGACCTGGAATCCGACCTCAACGCGTCCGATCCGCCGCCTGCCGGGGAGCCGGCGGTGGTCACGGAGGGCCGGGCCTACTGGCTGGCGGCGCAGACGTGGACCGCACAGGGGCCGGAAAAAGGGGCCGACGCGATGGAAAAAAGCGGTGCCCGTCTGCACAGCGGACTCCTCTTCGAGGGATTGGCGCAGTTG
>CAXUHC010000340.1:0-3183 GCA_964250705.1 uncultured Chthoniobacterales bacterium
GCGTCCGGTCCACAAGGCGCTGGGCGACGACCTGCTCGCGGGCACGCTCAATTTGCAGGGGCTGCTCGAGGGCCGCGTGCTGCGTCCGGCGCAGGAAAGTGCCTTGCAAAAGGTCATCCAACTCATCGAAAAGGCGCAAACGCTGCGTGCCCCGGCGCAACGCTTCACCGATAAGTTCGGCACGACCTACACCTACGGCATCCTCGGTCTCTGCGCGGCGATGTTCTTTGTCTGGCGGTTCGGTTTCCACCTGCCTGCCTTCGTCTCGACGCCCGGGCACCGCAGCGCCTTCTACCGGGCGATGACGCTCCTCGTCGTCGCATCGCCCTGTGCGTTGGTGCTGAGCATCCCGTCGGCGATCCTCTCGGCCATCGCGTCGGGCGCGCGGCGCGGCATTCTGTTTCGCGGCGGCGCGGCCCTGGAAAACCTGGCCAGGATCAACGTCGTGGCCCTCGACAAAACCGGCACCCTGACCGCGGGCGAACTGCAACTCCTGCGCGTCGAAACGTTTGCGGGAGACGAGGCGACCCTGCGCGCGATGGCGTTCAACCTGGCGCGCTTCTCGGACCACCCGCTTTCCCGCGCGATCAAGCGCCTGGGCCAGGAAGCGCACCTGCCGTCGCGGGAGCCGGAAGAATTTGAAACAATTCCGGGTCAAGGGCTGCGCGCCCGGTTCGGGGGGGCCACCTACGTGCTGGGTCGGCGCGACTTGGTGGACCAACTTTCCATGCAACCCCTGCGAACGATTCCGCCCTCCGCCGAAGATGCCGCCGAGGTGTACGTCGGCGGCCCGGGGTTGGCCGGGCGGCTGGTGTTCCGCGACGAGCTGCGCCCGGAATCAGCCGGGATGCTGACCCGGCTGCGCGCGGCAGGCGTGGAGACCGTGATGCTCATCGGCGAGGTCCGCGCCGGGCTGCTGCCCGAGGGGAAGCTGGCGGCCATCGAGGAACTCAAGCAGGGCGGCAAGCGGCGCGTGGCGATGGTGGGCGACGGCGTGAACGACGCGCCGGGCTTGGCTGCCGCCGATGTGAGCGTGGCGATGGGCGCGCGCGGCAGTGACGCGGCCCTCGAACAGTCCGCCGTGATCCTGATGAACGACCGGCTGGAGAACTTCCTCGTCGCCTACGAACTCAGCCGCCGCACGGAGCGCGTCATCCGCCAGAACCTCGCCGTGGCGCTGGGCACGGTGGTGCTCATGGTTGGCGCGAGCCTGTTCGGCGTGGTGCCGCTCGCCCTGGGCGTGGCCGCGCACGAAGGCAGCACGGTGCTCGTCGTGCTCAACAGCCTGCGCCTGCTTTTCGGCCGGCGTCCGCCCGCCGCTGCCGCCGCCCTGCTTCCCCCTCCACCCGACCCCACGCCATGATGTTCCCTCCGCGTTCCGCCGCCGTCCTGTTCACCCTCTTTTGCCTGCTGACCGCCTCGCCGGTCCGCGCGCAGAGCATCACGCCGGTCAAGGTGCTGCCGACCCCGACGCCGCCCGCCGGCAAGGTCGAGCCGGTGCACGTCAACGGCACCAACCTGCCGCCGTTCCTGACGGTCGACGGCATCTACATCCTCAACGGTAACGAGGACGACATGATCCGCGTCCTCGAACTCTCCGACACGGGTTGGATGCGCGTGCAGTCCAAGGCGGGCGAGAGTTGGGTCAACGTCCATAATCTGACCATCATCACGCCGGTTTCCAAGGATGCCGCGGCCAGGACGGAGAGCCGCCAGAAGGCCGATTTCATTCGCGACGGCGCCCAGGCCATCAGCGACGCCATCGACGCCTATGCCACCAGGAACAACCTCGCGCCCACGGCCTCGTTCAAGTGGCAGGACATCCGCAAATTTCTCAAGCCGGGCAGCACGATCTACGAGTCCGGTGGCAAGGACGTCGTGGGCCGTCCGTACATTTTCGGCTTGAAGATTGAAGACCACGTCAAGGTCAGCCCGGAAACGATCAAGGAGCTTTCGCCGATGATCGACGACCCGGACGAGTATTGGGGCAAGTTCAGGCCTGTGGTTCCGTAATGAGATTTGCCTGCGGGCGAGCAGGGCGTTGGCGGAAAACGATCCAAGGACATGAACGAGACGAATCCTCCCCTGACTCCTTCCCCGGACAGCAACCCTGATCCCATCACCGGCGAACCCGGTGCCCATCCCATCGGCACCGGCGTGGGCGCGGCGAGCGCGGGCGCGGCGGGCGCGGCGATTGGCGCGGTGGGTGGTCCGGTCGGTGTTGTCGCTGGTGCCGTCGTCGGCGCGGTGGCCGGTGGCTTGGTTGGGAAAGGCGTGGCCGAATCGATTGACCCGACCAACGAAGACGGTTATTGGCAGGCAAACCACGGCAGCCAGATTTACGCAGGCAACGGCAGCTACGAGCGTCACAGCTTGGCTTATCGTACCGGGTACGAAGGCGTGGGTCGCCACGGGGCCGACAAGAACTATTCGGACGTCGAAGACGATCTAAAATCGGCTTACGAAAAGACGAAGGAAGCGGCCGGACTTTCGTGGGACAGCGCCAAGCATGCCGTGCGGGCAGCCTACGACCGTGCCCGTGACGGCGTGAAGAAGGTTTGATTGGTCTTGGCCGGAGATACCAGCAGTAAACTGAAATAAAGGGAGGGAAAAGATCCTCTCCACCCGTGGTTCTTGAACACGGAGTTCGGGAACCGCGAGAGCAGCGCGCGTCAATTAGCGGGTGCAGTACTCTCCATTACTGCTTGAACTGCTCGAAGAAAGGATGGTCAACCTCGTAGACAATGCGAGGCTTCATCCCAAGATGTTTTTCCTCGAACATTGTGACGAGCTGTTCGCCATCTATCAGTTCGATCCGGGGCGTCACGCGTTCGGCTTCTTTACGCGCATCTCGGGTAAAAGTTCCCGTAGTGAGCAGAAGAGCTTTGTCGGCTCTCCCACCAGCATCACCGCGCAAGCGTGCAACCTCGTCCCGCGTAACGGATCTTTGATACCGTTTGCACTGGAAGACCACTACGAACTTACAAACGGGTTAATTTGTAGAATACCTTCTCCGTCGATCCCACCATCACGCGTCAACTGCGTATTAGTGACGTTTTCGAAACCGTAAGCCAGTAAGAGGTGTCTGCAAATCCGTTCAAAACCTGATGGTGACAAGCTGCGTAAAACGGTAGTGGGTATTAGTTAAATGATTGGTTGCTGGTTGTACTGGTGAATAAACAC
>CAXUHC010000341.1:0-303 GCA_964250705.1 uncultured Chthoniobacterales bacterium
GACGGAGCGCCGTGGCCACAGCCGGAAAGCCGGAAAGATGTCGGGCTGTGTGTTGGCGGGTACCACGCTTGGGAGGTCCTTCGGCTGCGCTCAGGATGACAGAAGTTTTTAAAGGCCAGCCATCAGCGTTCGACGCCCCGCCTCACACTCGCCGTCGGCTGGAGAGCAACTTCTCCCGCGCCACCAGGAACAACAGCACGCACAGCCCCACGAACGGCAGCATGGAAAGCCCGTCGCTCCACGGGCCTTCGTAGAGCGGATTGTGCGCCGCGGCCCATTTGGTGATCCGCATGTCCAACTGGT
>CAXUHC010000341.1:313-3177 GCA_964250705.1 uncultured Chthoniobacterales bacterium
TCGAACGGCCCCTGCACGATGGCGACGATGATCCCCGCGATGGCTCCGCCCGCGATGTAGCCCGACGAGAGCAGCACGCCGGGGCTCTTGTCCGCCTCGGCCACCATTTCCTCCTCGCTCAGGGTGATGTTGCGCCGCCGCCACTGGCGGCGCTGGCGCAAATCGACGAGCCAACGCACCGCCCCGCCGATGAAGATCGGCGTCGACGCGCTGATCGGCAGGTAAACCCCCACCGCGAACGCCAGCGACGGGATACCCGACATTTCCAGCACCAGGGCGATCATCACGCCCAGCAACACGAGCGCCCACGGCAGCTTGTGGTCCAGAATGCCCTTGATGATATAGCTGACCAGCACGGCTTTGGGCGCGCTGAACTTCGTGACGGGCGAACCATCGGGCCGTTTGTCGGCGGTTCCGTTGATTCCGGGGTCCACCAGCCAGACCGCCTTGCCCGCCGGATCGACCAGGTATTTGCCCGCCGGGCCGCCCACGTCGTCGGTTTTCTGCCAGGAGAGGTAATTTGCGCCGTCGGTTTTTGCCTGCGGTCCTTGCAGTTTTTCGTGCATCGACAGCTTGGCCGCATCGGTCGTCAACCCGGCGGGGGCAACCTGCGCGGCGGGCAGGTACACGGTTTTCGCGTCGTTGAGCTTGAGCAGGATCGGCCCCAGCATGAGCGCCGAGGCGAACGCGCCGAAGAGGATGGCGGTCTGTTGATGCCGGGGAGTGGAGCCGAGCAGGTAGCCGGTTTTCAGGTCCTGCGAGGTGGTGCCGCCGTTGGACGACGCGATGCAGACGATGGCCCCGATGGAAAGCGCCGTGACGTAGTATGCGCCGCCCGTCCAACCGACGACCAAAAAGATGAGGCACGTAAAGAGCAGCGTGGCGACCGTCATGCCCGAGATCGGATTCGACGACGAGCCGATTTCGCCGGTCAGGCGCGAGGAAACCGTCACGAACAGGAACCCGAACACGACGATGAGCAGCGCGCCGAGGATGTTCATGTGCAGCGTCGGCGTGAGCACGATGCCCGCCAGCAGGACGATCAGGCCGATGCCCACGAAGCTCATGGGCAGGTCCCGGTCGGTGCGCGGCACCACGGCGTTGGGGCTGGCGGCGGACTTGTCGCCGCGGCTCATACGCGCGTCGCGCAGACCCGCCGTGATCCCGTGCCAGATCGTCGGCATGGATCGCGCGAGGCTGATCAACCCGCCCGCCGCTACCGCGCCCGCGCCGATGTAGAGGATGTAGGCGCTGCGAATCTGGCCGGGCGACATTTCGCTGATCGGGATCGTCCCGGGCGCGACGACCGTGGCCGAGCCTTCGCCGAAGAACTTGATCATCGGGATCAGCAACAGATACGAAAGCACGCCGCCCGCGCACATGATCGACCCGATGCGCGGCCCGATGATGTAACCGACGCCGAGCAACTCGGGCGAGGCGTCCACCGCGACGCTGCCCGCCTTGAGCGGCGCGCCGAAGACTTTCTCCGGCACGTCCTTCCACAGCCGGAACGCCGCGTAGGCCGCCTTGTAGATCAGCCCGACCGCAAAACCGCCGAAGATCGCCAGGCCGCCCGGCGATTCTCCCAGCCCGGCGGCCTGCGCCGCCCGGATTTCCGCCTGGGCGCGCGGGGAGGCCGCCGCCCGGTCCGCCGGGGAGGCTCCGGCTTTGAGCACCGCCGCGCACGCCGCTCCTTCCGGGTATTTGAGGATGCCGTGCTCCTTGACGATGAGCGCGCGCCGCAGCGGGATCATCATCAGGATCCCGAGCAACCCGCCCAGGATGGCGACCATCGCCACGCGCATCAGGTCCAGGTCGAAACCCAGGATCATGATGGCCGGCATCGTCACCCCGACGCCGAACGCGATGGACTCGCCCGCCGACCCTGCCGTCTGCGTGATGTTGTGTTCGAGGATCGTGGCATCCCGGAATCCGAACACCCGCGACATCGTGCGGAATACCGTCAGCGAAATGACCGCCACCGGGATGGACGCGCTGACCGTCAGTCCGACCTTCAGCACCAGGAACAACGACGATGCCCCGAAGATCATGCCCAGGAAAGTCCCCATCAGCACGGCCCGCCAGGTGAACTCGTGCATGGGGGTTTCTGCGGCGATGAAGGGTTCGTGTTCGGTGCCCGGCACCGGCGGCGGTTGGAGACTCGTGGCGGCCATGGGGCGCGAGTGTGCCAGAGTTCGCGGCGTTCGGCTAGTGGTTCCGTCAGCCAAACTTTGCTCGGCCGGGTGACCAATTAGTTCGCAGCCGTTGCACACTTTTTTGGTCTGCTCGTCCCGAAATCGGGACGGCCAAATCCCGATTCGGGGACGCTGGCGACCCGCTTATTCCCACCACTCTGGTCTTAAGTCATTCCTTCCGAGCACCTTATCATAAGCTGGAATTGTTGGCACGGGGCCTGCACACGGGAAGCGCCTCCCCGCAAAACATTCCACGATGCACCCCGCCACCTTCGCGGCGGCTCACGATCTTCTTTGCAGTTCATTCGCCCGGTTCCGATTCCATTTATGCGTACCTCGTTTCTGCGGTCCCTTTCCGTCCTGGCACTCACGATCATCCTGCCGCTCGCGACCCTCGCACAGGAGGGAAAACTCCCCGACACCACCCGCCTGCTGCGTTTTCCGACGACCAACAGCTCGCAGATCGTCTTCGACTACGCGGGCCAGCTTTACACGGTCGACAAAACCGGCGGCACCGCCCGCCGTCTGACCAGCGGCCCCGGTTACAACTCCTTCCCCCGTTTCTCGCCCGACGGCGCCACCCTCGCCTTCACCGGCCAGTACGACGGCAACACCGAGGTCTACACCATGCCCGCCGACGGCGGCACGCCGAAACGGCTGACCACCACC
>CAXUHC010000342.1:0-3176 GCA_964250705.1 uncultured Chthoniobacterales bacterium
GCCACTTATTTCCTGCAACCTTGGTTTTCGCGTGAAGCGCGAATCGCCCGGGCTTTGTCCCTGCCGGAGCCCAGGCGACCACCAAGGCGCTGCCGCGACCTTGCAAGAATAAGTGGCTGCTCACGCCAACTTCGGTCGATCCGTTCTCCAAACGAAGAAAATCGGTGTACGGAAAGCGTTCGGCGGTTGTCGGTTTGCAGCCGACGTTATTTTCCTTGAATGGTCATGGCCGACCGTCAACTTGACCTCTTCGATTTCGCGGCACACCCCCAGGAGGAAAAAACCACCGTTTATGACCGAGACCTCTTTGACCCAGTACGGATTGATGGCCGAGCGCCACTGGCGGCAGTTACGGCCCAAGATGGTGCGTCGGCTGGAAGCGGAGGGCAAGCTCGCGGAGTCACTCCTGGAAGCACAGGAGCGGACGATCGAGGAGATGGAAATGCTCTACCGCCGCTTCAAGGTGGAGGGATTGACGGAGCAGCAGGCGGAAGCCCAAGCGTGGGAGTTGACCCGGGAGAAATATATTCTCCTGGAGCCCGAGCCGGGCGTCGCCCTCTAAACGCCGGCAACTTCCATTTCGACGCGGACACCAGCCGCCTGGTCGGCTCGGGCTCGCTCAAGCAGAAAGCGCGCGACAACTTCGCCGCCATCGAGCTTTCCCACCTTCTCGATCGGGAAACGCGCCCGGCCACCGAGGAAGAGAAGCGCGTCCTGGTGCGTTACGTGGGTTGGGGCGGAATCCCGCAGGTTTTCGCCTCCTGGCAGGACCCGGACGCCTCCGCGTGGCGTGAAGAGCGCGAAACCATCGAGCGATTGCTGACGCCGGAACAATACGAGGCAGCGCGAGCCTCGACCCTCAACGCGCATTACACGGCCCCGGTCGTTGTCAGCGCCATGTACGAGGCGGTGCAGCGGCTGGGTTTTACGGGAGGCCGCGTGCTCGAACCTGCGGTGGGCCTGGGTCACTTCTTCGGCCTCATGCCGGAGGAAATGCACGCACGTTCGAAACTCACGGGGATCGAATTGGACCCGGTGACCGCCGGCATCGCGGCCCAGCTCTACCCGGACGCCGACGTGCGCGCTCAAGGCTTCGAGCAAGCCGCCCTGGTGGATGGTTCCTTTGATCTCGCCATTTCCAACGTGCCCTTCGGTGACTACCGACCCGTCGACCCACAATTGGCCGACCGCCGCTTCCTCATCCACGACTACTTCTTTGCCAAAGGCGTGGAAAAGGTGCGTCCCGGCGGCTTGGTGGCCTTCATCACCTCCAAAGGGACTCTGGACAAGCTCAACTCGTCGGTGCGCGGCTATTTGGCCGAGCGGACAGAATTCCTCGGTGCCATTCGCCTGCCAAACACTGCTTTCAAGCAGAATGCGAACACGGAGGTGACGACCGACATCGTGTTCCTGCGACGGTTGAGCATCGGCGAGCGGCCCAAGGGTCTGGCGTGGCTGGACCTGGCCGAGCACCGCAACACGGATGGCGTCGCCTTCCAGATCAACGAATACTTCGCGGACAACCCGCACATGATGCTTGGCACCATGCGTAATGCCGGCACGATGTACCGCGCCAACGAACCGACGCTCGCGCCGGATGGTCGTGATCTGGCAACGGCGTTGCGTGCGGCCATCGCTTTTCTCCCCGAAGGCGTGCTGCGCTCCGAAACGGTTGCAGTCAGCTCGCTCGGCGTTTCCGCCAAAGTGGAGGAACAACCGATTCTGGCACCGGAGCACGTCAAGGAAAACGCCTTCACCACGCTCGAAGATGGCCGCATTGCCATCCGCTCGGGCGGCGTGCTGACACCGGTGGCCAAGCTCTCGGAGGAAGGCGCGCGGCGCATCCGTGGATTGATCCGGCTGCGCGACGCGGTGCGGGACACGCTGCGCACGCAGCTCGACGGCACGGACGAAAGCGGTGTGCTGCTCGCCCGCCGTCGTCTGAACGAGCGCTATGACCAGTTCGTCGCGCGCTTCGGTCCGGTCAACGATCTGACCAACGCGCGGGTGTTCCGCGGCGACCCTGATTTTCCGCTGCTGCGTTCGCTGGAAAATTACAACGAGGAAACCAAGCAGGCGGCCAAGACAGCGATCTTCACCGAGCGCACGATCCACCAGTCCCAGGCACCGCGTGCCGCCGAGAGCGCGCAGGATGCGCTGGTGCTGACTCTCAACGCCACCGGACGCGTCGATCTGGGGCACATGGAAGGTTTGCTCGGACGACCCTCGGACGCTTTTTTGCCGGAGTTGAAAGGCCTACTTTACCGCAATCCGCAGACCGAAGCCTGGGAAACCGAAGACCAGTACCTCGCGGGCAACGTGCGCGAAAAACTCGCCGCCGCGCAAATGGCGGCCACCGCCGATCCCGCTTACCGCGAAAACGTCGTGGCGTTGGAGGCAGTACAGCCCGAGGACCTGAGCGCCAGCGAGATCGACGCGCGCCTCGGCGCAGTATGGATTCCGCCCAAGGACATCGAGGAGTTCGCCAACGCCATCGTTCCCGACGCGGGCACCATCACCGTCTCGCACGCGCCGCAGGTCGGCGCATGGTTCGTGGAGGCGGGTTACGAGGCGCGTTCCTCGGTCGCCAATACGACGGACTGGGGAACCACACGCTACCGCGCCCTGGACCTGATCCAGGACGCGCTCAACTTGAAGACTCCCACCGTCTACGACAAAGATCCGTTGACGGAGAAGCCGGTCGTCAACGTGCCGGAGACGGAAGCCGCCCGGGACAAACTTGAGAAGCTCAAGGAGCGGTTCAAAACGTGGGTTTGGGATGATGACACCCGGCGAGAACGGCTCTCGGCCAAGTACAACGTGGAGTTCAACAGCACGCGACTGCGGGTGTTCAACGGCAGCCACCTGACGCTGCCTTCCAGCAGCCAGCAGATCCAATTGCGTGCCCACCAGAAAGACGGCATCTGGCGGGTGGTTCAGAGCGACAACACACTCTTGGCCCACTGCGTGGGCGCGGGCAAAACGTACACGATGGTAGCCGCCGGCATCGAGTTAAAGCGCCTGGGCCTGGCGCAGAAGCCCATGTACGTCGTGCCCAACCACATGCTCGAACAGTTCGCCAGTGAGTTGCTCACCCTCTATCCAACGGCAAATATCTTGGTCGCGGGCAAGGAGGATTTCGAGGCGTCCAAACGCGCGCGCCTTTTCAGCCGCAT
>CAXUHC010000343.1:0-3053 GCA_964250705.1 uncultured Chthoniobacterales bacterium
CCAGCCTGCCGGAGGTGGGCGGCGACGCGGCGGTCTACATCGACCCGGCGAGCGCCGAATCCATCTGCGACGCCATGCTCGCCCTCGAAGCGGACCCTGCCCGGCACGCCCGGCTGGCGGCGGCGGGACGCCGGCAAGCCGCGCGCTTCAGTTGGGAGAAAACGGCGCGGGAAACGCTGGACTTTTACCGCCGGGTGCTGGACGCGCGCCCCGGCCGGCTCCGTTTGGAAAACCATTGACGGTGTGATAGTCTCGCCTCCACGTTTACGCCCCGATTCCGATCCCGCACGAAATGAATTCTCGCCCTGACATCGATCCGCTGGGAACCACGCCGGATCAGCCGCCAGCCCCGGCGGCTGGCTTCCGTAGAGGCAGAGGCGGGCTCGACCGGATCGTGCTGGCACCGGCAGTCTTTCTGGCTGGCCTCGTGGTCATCCTGTGTGGGGCGGTTTCTTTCCGTCTGCCGCTTCATCCGCTCGTCGTCCCCCTGGAATGTCTGCTTGCCGCGTTCTTCGTCGTCGTCGGCTGGCGCGGGCACCGCTCACCGCTCATCCGACCACTCGTTTTGATCGGTCTGCTGGCAGGCGTAGCAGCTTGGCTGACAATCGCTGATTACTCGGGCGAAATACTCCCCAGTGCCGCGGATGTCCTCGGCCCTCATCCCGATAGTTGGAGCTACCAGGCGATGGCGGATTATTTCGATCATTATCAGCGTGGACGCACCGATGGCATGCCGTGGGTCGATGAATTCGGCTCGCACCTGGGAGGCACGCGTTTCGCCACGGCCGGTTTGCTCGCGTTCCTGCACGACCTGCCGGTGTTGTCCGACGTGCCGACGACGCGGGTCGTTTTCACCGTGCTGTGCTTGGTCATTCATTTTTTTTCCATGCTGGCGCTGAGCCGCGTACTAATTGGCTATGCCAACTGGCACATGCCGCTCTTGGCAGCGTTCCTGGCCAGCGCGGGTGGCTGGTTGGCGCATGCGATGACCGCGGCCAACAACGATAATTTGATCTTTGCCGCCCTGACCCCCGCTTTGCTCGCGCTCTGGTGCGCTCCGCGCACCGACGGCGGCACCGGTGTGCGGTGGCCGGTGGTGCTGGCCAGCGGGTTGCTCCTGGGGGCAATGATTTACAATTACCCCGAAGGCATGGCCTTGCTGGGCATCCTTTGCATCCCCCTGGCGGCGGCGATGCTCTGGCCCAAGCCCGGCGGAAAATTCCTGGCGAACTGCCGGACAGAAATCTTTGGCGCGGTGCTCGGCGTCCTGTTGGCGGTGCCGTATCTTCCCACGTTTGTCTCGTTCTTGCGACACCAGATCACGACGGGCTTGACCATTGCGGCCGTGGCACGACCCAACGAAGGAATTTATCCCGGCCTGATCGTGGGCGCCCGGTTGCCGGCGGCGTTTGCGCTGGGGGAAGAGATCCGTGACGCCTCGCACCATTTCATCGGCAACCTCCTACCCCTGTGTCTGATCGGGTTGCTGATTCTGGGTTTGCGGGTCATCGGCCGGCACCAGAAATGGTTCCCGTGGACCGCCCTGCCCCTGGCGATCCTTTTTTTCTGGCAAAACATCATCAAGCATTTTGACTATGGCACCTTCAAGGTTTTGCTCACCGCAGCGTGGTGGATCTACCCGGCCATCAGCGCCGGGCTGTTCTGGATCACCGAGCGGTACGCCTGGAGCGCCAAGTGGAGCGCCGCTCTGGTTGCCGGGCTGTTGTTCGCCATCGGGTTGGCGAAATATGAGCATCGTTCCGCGCCGATGAGATTGGGAGGTCGGATCAAACCTTTGCAGGAACTCTCCACTTTGCATTTCGTCACCGGAAACTCCCCGGTGCTGCTCTCGCTCGACGACGATTTCGACCATCTTTGGGCTTCCTATTACCTCCGAGGCCTCCCGCTGGCCACCTGGCGACAGCGGAACTACCTGTCGATGCCACACATTACCCCGCTGCTGGCTCGCGGCATCGCCCCCGCGCCGGAAAGCTGCGCCTTCATGCTGGTATCCGGCTCCCGGCCCGATGCCCTCTGGCACAACTCCCGTTTCTCGCTCGTGGTTCCGGCCAAGCTTTTTATCGCGAGCGTCAAGAACCCGCCCAACGGCGTGGAAACACTCCGCGGCGAACAATTCCTTTGGTTGAGCACCCAGGCGGCGACGCTGGAGATCGTGTCCTCGATCGGCGGAGATTTCGAGTTGCGCGCTTCGGCCTTCGGCGTGGGCCCGGGTTTGCCGGGCCAGGCGGACGCCACCGTCGAGATCACCGATGCCCGGGGAATGCACCCGGAGAAAGTGACCAACGCGACCCGCAGCCTGCCCGTGACCCTGGCGCCGGGCAACAACGAGGTGCGGCTGCATGTGCTCGGCTCACCCGCGCCCGGCCAGCACAACGGCGATAGCCGCGAATTGATGGTTGGCATCCACGGCCTCAAAGTCACCCCCCGCGACCGTTGAATGAGGTTGGACATCACCGCCCTGACTTTCATACTGCCGGCCTGAAGTTTCGTCCATCGATGATGTCGCCCTCCGCTCACACCTCTGCTCATTCGGAAGGGGCTGCGGTGGACCTGCCGCGCCTCGATGCCATCGCGCTTTGGCCGTTGGTGCTGCTGGCGGCCTTTGCGGTGATGGCCGCGGCCGTGGCTGCCGCGCGGTTTCCCATTGGGCCCGCCACTCCGTTCATCGTGCTGGCGATGGGCGTGCCGGTCTTTCTGGGTTTGCGCCGGGCCGCCCGGGCGCGTGGGCAATGGTGGCAGCCCTGCCTCGTGCTCGGGCTGCCGGCCGTGATTGCGGTCTGGTTGGTCGGCTGGGATTTTTCCAACCGCGTGGTGCCGGACACGCCAAGTTTTGCGCCCGATGCCTGGGCTTACAATGCCATGGCGGACTACTTCGAGCATTTCCCCCGTGGCAAGAGCGAGGGCATGAACGTGTTGGACCAGTACGGCAGCTACCTGCAGAACACCCGGGTGCTCTCGGCGTCGCTCCTCGCCGCGCTGCGGCACACGTTCCGGAGCGTTTCCGCCGCCAACTACCTCTTTGCCATTTTCTG
>CAXUHC010000344.1:0-3008 GCA_964250705.1 uncultured Chthoniobacterales bacterium
AACCCGTGCGGATGCTCTGCGTGTCCACGCTGGAGCCGCGCAAGAACCACGGCGCGCTGCTCGACGCCTACGAACAGTCGGTTGCGCGCCGCCCGCAGGCCACTCTGGAACTGCATCTCGTGGGTGCGCCGTTCGTAGGCTCGCAGGACATCGCGGACCGGGTGCGCGCGGCTGCGGCGCGGCTCCCGGGCCTGCACTGGCACGGGCAGGTGGACTACGCGCGATTGCAGGAACTCTACGCGCGCTGCGATTTCACGGTGTACCCTTCGGTGCTCGAAGGGTTCGGCCTGCCGGTGATCGAAAGCCTCTGGCTGGGGCGGCCCTGTCTGTGCGCGGCTTTCGGCGTCATGGCCGAGAACGCAGCGGGCGGGGGCTGTCTGACGACCGACGTGCGCGACCCCGAAGCCTTGGCCACCGCGATCCTGACGCTGGCGGATTCCCCGGACCTGCGCCGCCGGTTGGCCGGAGAAGCCGTCGCTCGCCCCCTCAAAACGTGGGGTGAATATGCCGAGGAAGTGCTGGCTTGTCTAGAGCACGTCCCGGTTGGGTAAGCCCGAGGGCTGTGGCCACGGCGCTCTGTCGCCGTGTCCGCACGGGACCAGATACGGCGACAGAGCGCCGTGGCCACAGCCAGAACTCGCGGCTCATTCATTCGGGATGCGCTCCAAGGTCCTGCCGGCCCTCCGAGCCGTCCCTATTGTTGATGGAAGAGCGTGTTGAATCGAATCAAAACGTCTTTCCACCAGAGAAGTCAGGGACCCGCTCGGAGAGCCGGCAGGACCTTTTTACTCAATGCCCGACCGTCGCGGGATTCGCCGCCGCGCCCGTGCTCCCGCCGGCTGCCGGCGCAGCCACCGAAGTGGCAGGCGCGGAGAAATACGAGTACGGGCTGCCATAATACGAGTTTCCGGCGTACCCATACCCCGCGCTGCCTGCCACCTCCACCGGGGGCTGGTTGAGCTTGGAATCATTGCCGTTGACCGCCGACGTTTCACGCTCCGTTTTGTTGATCTTCTCGATGTCCTTCGCGGTCTCGACCGCCACCTTGCGCTGGGACTCGTCGTACGCCTTCTGTTCCGCCTGGATGTGATTGGCGATAGCCGTCTGGTTCGCCTGATCCTTCTGGCGCACGAGTGCGGCGATGTCCATGTCGTTGGTTAGTTTGTCGGGTCCCACCTCCACCTTGGCTTGCCCATCCCCGACGACCAGCGTCCGGGTGTCTCGGTGCACCTCCACCAACCGCACCTCCTGACCCGGCTCGAACCCGACCACGCCGGTCGGTGTCCTGGCCGAAACGTATTGCAGCAGGTAAAAGGTGTCGTGCGGCGCGAGGTGGCGCGGCGCGCTGCCGTTGACGGCGGCGGCGGCGGTCTGGCCCTCACCCTGCGGCCCGGCATGGGCGCGGTGTTTCAAGAGATAGATGCCCGCGCCGACTAAAACGACCAGGAGCAGGAGAAAACCGCCGCGCGGCACGAAGGAAGCAGAGGTTTCGGAGGGAGGTTCCATTGCTCTTGAATACGGCTGGCGGGTGCGCTCAGGACGCACCGCGCTCGACGCCCGACGGAGCCCACGGTGCGCCGAAGCAAGGCAACCCATCCGCCCCCCACCCGAAACCCTGCGCGCGGATGTTCCGGTCGCGCCAACCACGCTGCCGCTTCGTTTTGGCGTGATAAAAAATCAGGCCGCCGTCCGCGTCCGTCGGCACCAGGCTGCCATGCCCCACGCCCCACACCTGCGGCGTCCGCGCGAACACCGGGCCGGTCTTGGTCCACGCCGCCGGGTTGAGAAAATCGCCGTCGCGGTTGACCAGCATCCCCAGGCACGCGTGCACCGTCCACGACGCGCTCGCGGCGTACACCACACAGGTCACCCCGCCGCGTTGCACGAACGCCGGACCCTCGCAAATCTCGCCGCCGCGTCGTTCCCAGGGTTCGGTGGGCCGCGCCAGCAACACGCGGGGTCCGGCGAGGGTCAGCGGATCGGCCAGCGGCGCGAGGTAGAGGTTTTGCGGGCCCCGGGTCGCTCCTTCCCAACCTGACCAGAGCAGGAAACTCCGTTCGCCGACGCGGAACACCGTGGCATCAATCGACCAGCCGCCGGTCTGGACCATGCCCGCGCTGCGGTACGGCCCGGCGGGATCGTCCGCCGCCGCCATCAACGCCCAGAGTCGGTGGTTGCGGTTGCGTCCGTCGTCGGCGGCGAAGTAAATCCACCAGCCGCCCGCGAGCCGGTGCAGTTCGGGTGCCCAGACGTGCCGGGCGTCGGGTCCGCGGCGCGGTGCCCGCCACACGGCGACCGGCGGCTGCCGGAAGAGCGCGCGGGCATCCGGTGACCGGCGCAGGAAGATCGTTTTCCCATCGGTGATCAGCCCGTGGTAGACCCCTTCGTGCCGCGTCACCCACGGGTCCTGCGACGGCGCGGGCAGCAGGGGGTGGTCGAAGGAAAGCCGGTGCGAGTCCAACCTGTTTCAAGGGATCGAACGAAAGCCTCTGTTCATCCGCCGCAGAAGACACGTTTTCAGAGTCAACGTCAACCTCCAGCGCCGCTGCCGCCGTCTTCCCTCGACCTCCTGGCAGGGCTCGATCTACCGGAGAGCCGTGCGTGTGGTCCGCACGGCGATTTGGGCAATGGTACAATTTGAGGTTTGGGCTGTAGCCACGGCGCTCTGTCGCCGTGTCTGCCGAAGAGTGGCAGTTACCCAAAGCACGGCGACAGAGCGTCGTGGCTACAGCCCGACGGAAGCAACCGTCAAACTATACCACTACTGCGATTTGCCGTTACTTGGCCTTGCCCGTCAGGATGATCCCGGTGGGTGGCTGGGTCAGGTTGCCCGGCGCGGCGATGAAACCCACCGTCATCGGGACGTTCGGAGCCAGGCTCGTGCCCCACGACGCGGGTGCGAGCCGGTAAACCCCGTTCACCTGGCTTTCCACGGCCGCGCTGTCCTGCCCGATGCCGGACAGGACGGCCTCGGACTGCAGAAGCCGCTGCTGGCGCTGATCGACGAT
>CAXUHC010000345.1:0-2963 GCA_964250705.1 uncultured Chthoniobacterales bacterium
GCGCGCTTGACGTAGTTGACGATGGCCTCGTCCAACTCGTCGCCCGCCACGCGCACGCTGCGCGAGAACACGATGCCCGAGAGCGAGATTAGCGCGACTTCCGTCGTGCCGCCGCCGATGTCGATGATCATGTTGCCCGCCGCGTCCTGCACGGGCAGGCCCACGCCGATGGCCGCCGCCATGGGTTCCTCGATCAGATGCACCTCGCGCGCCCCGGCGTGGGTCGCGCTCTCCTTGACGGCGCGTTTCTCCACCTCCGTGATGCCCGAGGGCACCGCGATGACCACGCGCGGGCGCACCATCTTGCGGCGGCTGTGCACCTTGGTGATGAAATGCCGCAGCATCGCCTCGGTGATCTCAAAATCCGCGATGACGCCGTCCTTGAGCGGGCGCACCGCGACGATGTTCGAGGGCGTGCGGCCCAGCATGCGCTTGGCCTCGTTGCCGACGGCCAGGACCATGTTGGTGCCCGCCTTGACGGCGACCACGGAGGGTTCGCGCAGGACGATGCCCTGGTCCTTGACGTAAACGAGAGTGTTGGCGGTACCGAGGTCGATACCGATGTCGTTTGAAAAAACGCCCATTAAAATGTTAAACATTGCCGGGAAACAAAAACGGAGAGGTTGGGATGATGGGCCGGGCGCGGGCGGTATCCACGGGGAGAAGAGGCGAGACCTTGCAGGTCACAGCAGGCCGAACCGGATTGGCAGTCCCACGGGATCGGCGGCTGTCCTCCCGAGAGGTGCGGCGCGCACTGGCTTGGTACGTGGCACAGACTAGAAAGCAGGAACGCGCGCCGTCAAGGGGAGAGAGTGCCGCTCGCGGCCCCAAGAAGATGGACAACGCACGAAAAACGCACGAAAGTCCGTCCGTCGGCACCCTTTACCGCGATTTCGCCCCATGCTCCCTCGTTTCTCTGCTCTCTTCCTGGCGGTCGTCGTCCTGCCCGCGTTGGTCCGTGCCGGAAGCGACGACAAGGAATTTCGCGGCGGCAGCACGGGCGGTCCGAAGGTGCAGGCCGATGCGTTCCGCAAGGGGGCGTTCGATTTGCAGATCATGAGCGGCGTGCTGTTCTCGGTGCAGCGCACGACCTTCCTGCGCCCGAATTTCGACTTCGACCTGGGGGTGATCCGGGTCGGCTACATGTTGGACAACGCGTACGGTCACGGTTTTCTGCGCGGCAACGACGAGTTGATGCTCGAAGGCGCGGGGGGGTCGATCTTTGTGGGTCCCGGCACGGCGCTGGGAGGCCTGAGCGTGATGTACCGGCGCAACTTCCTCTGGCCGTCGGTGCAAGCGCGTCTCGTGCCTTATCTGACGCTGGGCGGGGGCGGGGTTTACAGCGATGCCTACCACAAGCACCCGCAGCGGGAACTGGGTTCACCGGGAGAATTCGACCTGCAAGCCGGTCTCGGGCTACGTTTCCGTTTTACGCCGCAGTGGTCGCTGGACGCCGAGGCAAATTTCCGGCATCTTTCCAACGCGGACATTTCCGGGCGGAACTACGGCATCAACGCCATCGGTGGTCTGGTCGGGGTGAGTCGGTCGTTCTAAAAGGTAGGGACGACCGGTAGCCCGCACCGGCTCAGGCGTTCGTTGCGATAATCGGGATCGCCGCCGATTTCGCGCCCGAACAGAGCCGGTGGCTCGAACGCGTGCGCCGCCGCCTCGTCGGGAAACTCCACGTCCACCGTTTGCAAGCCTGCGAGCGCGTCGGCGTAGACGTCCAGCTCGAAGGTCAGCCCGCCGGGACCGGGCAGAGCGTAGCGAATTTTGCGCAGGCGGCGACCGGCGGTCAGGGGCCAGAGTTGGTCGAACTGTTCGGCGGAGATCGGCAATTCCACCTCCGTGCGGCTCAGGCCGGGGCCGTGCTTGACCGTCAGGAAACCCTCGTCGCCCTTGCGCCGGACGCGGACCTCGACCCCCTCGGGTGTCGACGCCAGATATCCTTGGTCGATGGGAGCCGAGGGGTAGCGCGCCAGATCGTCCGGCAGGGTCGGGACCAGGAATTTGCGTTCGATTTCCATCGTGAAGTCTACCAACGTTTCCGCGGAAACGGCAATCGGTCGTAGCGCAAAAACTTCCGTCATCCTGAGCGCAGTCGAAGGCTCTCTGTAGGAGATTCAAATTGCGGCACCGAACTTTTGACTTGAACCTTGAATCTTGGTCCTTGAATCTTGAATCTAGGTTTGATGTTGACCTATCTCTGGATTGCCCTCGGCGGTGCCATCGGCAGCGTGGCCCGGTACGGGATCGCGGATTACCTCGTGTCGCGCCGCGCCGCGCCGCCGCCCTACGCGATCCTCTTCATCAACGCCACCGGCTCGTTTCTGATTGGTCTGTGCGCGGCATTGACGGGTCCGGGCGGACGCTGGAACGCCTCGTCGGACTTCCGGCTATTTTTCATGGTGGGAATCTGCGGCGGCTACACGACTTTTTCGTCGTTCAGCCTGCAAACGTTCGACCTTGCGCGGGGCGGTGCCGTGCTGCTGGCGGGCTTGAACATCCTCGCTTCGGTCACCTTGTGTCTCGTGGCGGTCTGGCTGGGCTACCGGCTGGGAACCGCTGCGAGGTAAAAACCGCTGCGCGGTAAGATTCAAGATTCAAGAACCAGGATTCAAGGAAGGTTCAAATTTCAAGATATAAGACAGAGTGCCTGAGGCGTGCGACTTCCGGCTTGGTTTTTAAATCTTCTCTCTTCCTTGAATCTTGGTTCTTGAATCTTGAATCTTACCGCCGTAGGCGGTGTGGTGCTCTACCTCGTCGGCACTCCCATCGGCAACCTGGCCGACATCACGCTGCGTGCCCTGGAAACCCTGCGCACGGTGGACCTCATTGCCGCCGAGGACACCCGCCACTCCCTGCGGCTGCTCGGACGCCACGAAATCCACAAGCCGCTCGTGAGTTTTCACGAACACAACGAGGCGCGCCGCACCCAGGAACTCGTCGCCAAACTCCAGGCG
>CAXUHC010000346.1:0-2960 GCA_964250705.1 uncultured Chthoniobacterales bacterium
CTTGGCGATGATCGTGCCCGACGGATCGCAGGCGAAGCTCTGCCCCCAGAACTCGATGCCCGCGCCGCCCGCCGGGGCCTCGTGTCCCACGCGGTTGACCGCCGCCACGTAGCAGCCGTTGGCGATGGCGTGGCCGCGCTGGATCGTCTCCCAGCTCCCGTGCTGGGCGTGGCCGTACTGTTCCTTCTCGCCGGGGTGCCAGCCGATGGCCGTCGGGTAGAAGAGGAGTTGCGCGCCGCTGAGCGCCGTCAGCCGAGCCGCCTCCGGGAACCATTGGTCCCAGCAGACGCACACGCCGAGTTTGCCTTTCCGCGTGTTCCAGGATTTGAAACCCAGGTCGCCCGGCGTGAAGTAGAATTTCTCGTAATAGAGAGGGTCGTCCGGGATGTGCATCTTGCGGTATCGGCCCATCAGGGCGCCGTCCGCGTCGATGACGATGGCGGTATTATGGTACAGCCCGGCGGCGCGCCGCTCGAAGAGCGACGCCACGATCACCACGCCCAATTCCCTGGCCAGCGCGCCGAGGAGTTCGCTCGACGGCCCCGGAATCTCTTCCGCCAACTGGAAATATTTGTGGTCCTCCTCCTGGCAGAAATACTGCGAGGCGTAGAGCTCGGGCAGGCAGACGATCCCTGCGCCCTGCGCGGCGGCCTCGCGGATTTTCTCGACGGCCCGGGCGCGGTTTTCGGCGGGGTCGGGCGAACAGCGCATCTGCACGAGCGCGAGACGGATTTGCGAAGCGGTGGACATGGGACGAAAGAAACGGTTCGGCCAAAACCAGAACCCGAAAACAGAAAGATGAAAGCCGAAAGTGCCTCGCGGCACGTTAAATTTTCGTCCAAATCCCACCACCGATGAAACGCACCCTGCTCCCGCTCCTCGCCCTCGCCACCCTCGCCAGCCTCTCCATCACCCGCGCCCAGGACGCCGCCGGTCCCGCCACGCTCAAGGACATCCCCGTCGTCATCCACACGGAGAAAGGCGACATCGAGGCGACGATCTTCGCCTCCAAGGCACCCATCACGGCGGCGAATTTCCTCAACCTCGCCCAACAGAAATTCTACGACGGCCTCAAGTTTCACCGCGTCATTGCCGAGTTCATGATCCAGGGCGGCGACCCCGCCGGCAACGGCAGCGGCGGGCCCGGCTACGAGTTCGCGGACGAACCCAACGGCCCGCGCAAATTCGACAAGCCGGGCGTGCTGGCGATGGCCAACGCTGGCGCCAACACCAACGGCAGCCAGTTTTTCATCACGCATAACGAGGTGGCGCACCTCAACGACGGCGCGGGCATGGGCCACTACACGATCTTCGGCCAGACGACCAAGGGCCAGGACGTGGTCAACAACATCCGGCAGGGCGACCGCATCAAATCCATCGACATCCTCGAATCGACCGTGCCGCTGTTCGAGGCGCAAGCCAAGAACCTCACCCGCTGGAACGCCGAGCTGGTCCATCCCCCCAAACAGAACTAAGGATGAAGGATGAAGGTGGAAATCAGAGGATTGATGATGGAGCTTCGGGAGGTGATTAGCCACGTCTCCTCTGCCTTCGATCTTCACCCTTCACCCTTCATCCTTTCTTCATGAACAACGACCCGTCCGACCGCCGTCTGCTGGTGTTCGCCGATCCTGCCGCCCTGGCGCGGGCAGCCGCGGAGGAGGTGACCCGGCGTCTGGTCGCCGCCGCGCGCGCCAACGGTCGGGCAACCGTCGCGCTTTCCGGCGGTTCGACGCCCAAGGTGCTCTACGCGTTGCTCGCCGATGAACCCGCCTTCCGCGAGCGTCTGCCGTGGAAGGACACGCATTTCTTTTTCGGCGACGAACGCCACGTCCCGCCCGACGACAAGGACAGCAACTACCGCATGGCGCGCGAAGCGATGTTCGACAAGCTCGCCGGGATGTTGCCGCCGGAAAACGTGCACCGCGTCCGGTCCGAAAATCCGGATGCCTACGCCGCCGCTGCGGCGTACGCCGGGGAAATCCGCGCGTTTTTCGGCGACGGACCGCCGCGTTTTGACCTGACGCTCTTGGGCATGGGGCCGGAGGGTCACACGGCTTCCCTGTTCCCCGGCACGACGGGCCTGCGCGAAACGGCCCCCGCCGCCGCCGTCTACATCGAGAAGCTCGCCGCCTACCGGATCACGTTCACTCCGGCGACGCTGCAAAACAGCGCGCTCCTGTTGCTCCTCGTGGCCGGCAAGGACAAGGCGGACACGCTCGCCGCCGTGCTGGAAGGCCCTTCCGAACCGGACAAATTCCCCGTGCAGGGCATCACCGCCCACGACGGCGAGACGCTCTGGCTGCTCGACCAGGCGGCGGTCGCCAAGCTCGAGGCTCATGGCTGACGAAAAATCCATCCTCGAAAAAGGCGAGGTCCGGGAACGGTCGATCTACGCGGGTTGGTACGCCGACAAGGACAAACTGACGGACATCCTGACCAACTCGCTCTACGACGAGACGGCGCGCTGCACGGCGATCCTCGCGGCGCTGGCCTGCAAGCTGACTTTCCCGTTGACGCTCGGCCAGATGCGCGTGGTGATCGGCGCTGATTATTGGTATCAGCATTGCAGCATCCATTACGTCAAGGCGGCCAGCGGAAAGCAGTTCCTCTATTGGAACCACACGGAATGGTTCTACGTGTTGATCCCCAGCAAGCGGGAAATGACCCACGGCTACCGGGTTTCCTTCGTGGCGGACGGGCGGCTGCTTTCCGGCCAGCCGGGGCTTTCCGGGACCATGCTGATGCCGATGGAGACTCCGATCAGCCGTTTCACGCTCAGCCATCCGTTCTTGGAAAGTGAACTTCACGAACCGGGGCGCATTTTGCTGAGCAAAGGGTAGGGGCCTGCGAGGCTCGTGCTGAGGCTGGAAAGCATCGCCGCGCCGCTGTCGTCACGCTAAAATCTGCGGACAAGCTCTTTATTCCTCCGCGCGCAGGATCTCCAGCGGCGGGTGGTC
>CAXUHC010000347.1:0-2944 GCA_964250705.1 uncultured Chthoniobacterales bacterium
CGATCAGGAAAACCCGCGTTTTCTCGGTGGCAACAGTTAGGTCAGGCATGACACGGATCACAGGGATCGGCTGCTGCATAAACGCCAAGGGCAAAGCGAGCCGGACAACGCCCGCAAACAACCGGACCGCCCGGGTCTCACCGCCAACGCCGCACGAGCGGCGGCCAATCGTTCATGCCATAAAAACCGGCTGTCCGCAATCTTTTCCTGACGCGCTTACGGGGTTTTCCCCCATCCCGCCGTGGGGCGGCCATACCAGAGTAATTCGCGCCTTTAGCCCGATGGCGCGGCCTCGCCGGAAATGATCCTATATAGACTCATCCATCCTGCAACCGACCCGGAAATTATTCTCATGTTGCCCCCAACCAGTCAGACCGACGAAGACCGCGCCACGAGCGCGGCTACAGTCAGCGACGAAGCGTTGATGCAAGGGATCATCAACCGCGAGCAGCCCGCGCTGGATCAGCTTTACGCCCGTTACCGGCCGCTCATCAGCAAGATCGTCATGGAAATCCTCCCCAACGAGGCCGACGCGGAGGAGGCCCTCCAGGACGTGTTCATGGAAATCTGGACCCGGGCAGCGAATTTCGACGTGCGCAAGGGCAAGCCGCTGGGCTGGATCATCTGCATGGCCCGCCGCCGCGCGATTGATCACTACCGCAAAATCCGCCGCCGCGCCGAGGCCAGCGAAAAGCTGCGCGTCGAAAGCGAGGAGGGCGAGGGCATGATGTCCAACGGTCTGACCGCCGTGGCCACGAAGGATGATTCCGCCGTCAACAGCGACCTGCGGGCGTTTCTCGCCGGCATGATCGGCACCCTGCCCGTCGAGCAGGGCCGGGTGATCCACCTGAGCTATTTCAAGGAGATGAGCCAGCGCGAGATCGCGTCGCGGACGGGCATCCCGCTGGGCACGATCAAGACCCGGCTCGATCTGGCGCTACGCAAACTCGCCCAGAAGTCGATGCAGTTCCGCGAGGAACTGTGCCACGCGCACTGAAAAGGAGGGAGGGAGGAGCGTCCTCCTCCCTGGAATGCGCGGTCGCGCTTGGAAACCGGAACGCCAGCGGTGCGAGCAGCCAAATGCTCTCCCTCTTCCGTCTACCCTGCTCACGCGGCTTTCCCTCGCCGTTCGGCGCGCGCCGGGCAGACTGGGGAAAAGCAGGGATGCTCCTCCCTACCCTGTTCACGACACCTTCTCGACGGGACACCTGGGCAGCGCGTTGAGAAACGCGCGTCCGTAGGGTTTCCGCACCACGCGGCTATCCAGAATGGCGACGCTGCCGCGGTCGCCCTTCGTGCGGATGAGCCGTCCGACCCCCTGGCGCAACTTGAGGATCGCTTCCGGCAGCGAGTACTCGCTGAACGGATCGCCGCCGCGCTCCTTGATGAGTTCGCAGCGGGCCTCGGTCGCCGGGCTGTCGGGCGGGGCGAACGGGAGTTGGGTGATGATGACGTTGCTCAGCGCCTCGCCGGGCACGTCAACCCCGCTCCAGAAACTTTCCGTGCCGTAGAGCACGCTGCCGATCTCCGCCTTGAAAGTTTCGAGCATCTTGCGGCGCGAAATCCCCTCGCCTTGCACCAGCAGCGGCCAGGCGTTGCGCTCGAAAAACTCGCGGGTGCGCCCGGCCATCGCCGCCATGAGCCGGTAATTCGTGAACAACACGAACGCGCGGCCCCGCGATTCGCCGACGAAATGCTCGATCCACTTGGCGAGCGCCTCCTCGTAGCCGGGGGCGCGCGGCGATTCGGGCATCGTCGGCGTGAGGTAGAGCTTCATCTGCTGTTCGTAGTCGAACGGGCTGCCGATCTGCACGGCGTCGATGCCGGGGCCGTTCGCGCCGACGCGGTTGCGGAAGTACCCCATCTCGGCGCTGCCCACGGAAAGCGTCGCGCTGGTCATCACGACCGTCCGGTCCTCGCGGAAGAGCATCGCGCCGAGGATTTCGGACAGGTCGATGGGCGCGGCGCGCAGGCTGAGGTTGCTCTCGGTCTTCCCGGTGCGCTCGACCCAGTACACCTGGTTGCCTGCGTCCTGTTCGATGAAACGCGTGATGCCGTCGCGCGCGTCGCCCAGGCGGCGGGAAATGTCGCCGAGTTCGGCGCGCGTGATCTCGTCGTCCTCCACGCGCAGGGCGGCGTCGGCGATCAGTCCGCGCAAGGTGTCGAGGCCCGCGCCGAGGGTGTCGGGGACCAGACCCGGCTCGCGGACGCGGCTCTCGCGCCCGCCGCGCCCGAAATCGACCCGTTGGCCCACGCCGTCGAAGAATGCCTCCACGTCTTCGATCAGTTCCGTGGTCATGCGGACGCCTTCCGCGTGGCGCAGGACGGTCCAGAGTCCTTTGCGCGTGCGCGGGTGGTAGAGCCGCTGGAGGGCGACGCGCAGGCCGTACTGCGAGACGCCGAGGCCGATCTGTTTCGCCGCGACGGCCTCGACGGTGTGCGCCTCGTCGAAGATCACGAAATCGTCGTCGAAAAGGTAGCCGCCGTTGGCCTCCTCGTCGGCGTCGGCCTGCTCGTTCTCCACGTCGGCGGCGGCCCGGGCATGCTGGTCGGCCAGGGCCGCGTTGAGCAGGACGAAAAACAGCGCGTGGTTGAGCACGACGATGTTCGCGGCGGCGACCTGGCGGCGCGCGGCCTGGTAGAAGCAGCCGCTATCCGGGCCGCAGGATTTGGGCGTGCAGATGTGCGCCTCGCTGCACACCTGCGACCAGACGTTGTGCTCGGGTTCGCGCGGCAGGTCGCTGAGCGAGCCGTCGGTGGTGCGCAGGCTCCAGTAATGGATTTGTTCGAGCGCGCCTTGTTCCGGGCCGGTGAACAGATCACTGGCCTGCGCGCGGGCCCGCTGGAGACGGCGGGGGCAGAGGTAGTTCTGGCGTCCCTTGAACAGCGCGGCCTCGAACTCCTCGGGCAGCAGCTTTTGCAGGATGGGAATGTCCTTGTAGAT
>CAXUHC010000348.1:0-2930 GCA_964250705.1 uncultured Chthoniobacterales bacterium
GGTCATTGACGCGCTCTCCCGCATTCCTTACCGGCTCGTGTTCATGGACTGCCAGATGCCCGAGATGGACGGTTATCAGGCCACGCAAATCATTCGCAACCGCACCGGGCACGGCGACAAGGTGACGATCATTGCTATGACCGCCAACGCCCTGGAAGGCGACCGCGAGACCTGCCTCGCTGCCGGGATGGACGATTACCTGAGCAAGCCCGTGAAGCAGGAAGACCTGGAGCGGGTGCTGCGCCGCTGGCTGCCGACGGAAGCGTTTCCGCCGACCGCTCTGGAGGCACGCTGAGCGCGCCGGAATCGTCGGGTTGGCCGCCCTCGCGGGACATTCCGTGCATCCAGCCGTTTGCAGAGGCGCGTTATGGAGGAGTAGGACCTTTACTCCAACTCCCTCCCAATTTTATGGCCACACCATCCGACAAGAATCTGGCGACGCTCAAAATGTACGTCAACGACATGATCACGCTGCAAAAGCACATCCTCGAAGCCGTCGAGCGTCAAGCCGACGACGAGCGGGTGAAGAGCGAAGCGCAGACCATCGAATTGATCGTCAAGGTCAAGCATACCGTGTCGCGGCAGGTCGAGGAACTGGACAAGCAAGTTTCCCGGCTGGGGAGTGAAGCGACGGCCGCCGCCAAGCAGACGGTCGGTCATGTGCTCGGCATCCTTGCCGGATTGTACGACAAGGTCCGCAAGGACCCCGTGTCGCGGATGTTGCGCGACGACTACGTGGTGCTCAACCTGTCGTCGGTGAGCTACACGATGCTGCACACGACCGGCTTGGCATACCACGATCAGGCGGTCGCCGATCTCGCCCTCGCGCATCTGCAGCAGTTGACCCCGCTCATCATGCGTTACAACGAGGTCATTCCCAACGTGGTGGCCGCCGAACTTGCCGACGAAGGCGCGGGCATCGACACGGGAGTAGGCTCCGAAGCCATCGAAAATACTCAACAAGCCTGGAAGCCGCAGAACTGAAGGGGTAACGCCGTACAGGCAAATTTTGAGGGGTGGACTCGCGTCCACCCCTTTTGTTGTAGGGCGACTGTCCCGGTTGCCGTCGAGCGGCGTGAGGATTGCAAAGCGCTGCCAAAGAACGGATGCAAGAGCCAAGACAATTTCCGAATCTTGGCGACCGGGACGGTCGCCCTACAAAAAACTGGCTTCGTGCTGCTGGATGATTTCCAGGAAGCGCGGAAAATAGCGTTCGGCCTTGGCCTCGCCCACGCCACGAATGCGTCGCCCGGCTTCCATGTTCCCGGGTTTTAGCCGGGCAAAAGCCTTGAGCGTCTCGTCCGAAAAAATGAAATATCGCGGAAGATTTCCCAGCTCACGGGCGATTTCATCGCGTCGCTGCTTCAAGGCGATGAAAAGTTTGCCGTCGAGCGGAGCGATGCTCTGATCCTCGTCCTCCGGCTGACCGGCAGGCGCGCGTTTGCTGCGGCGTTCCGGCGTTTCGGTCGAGGCCGGACGATCCCGGTCGGGCCACGCGAGTTCGCAGGGCGACTGCCCGCGCATCACTTGATCGCCGAGCGGGGTCAGAGTCAGAGTCTGATATTCCTTTCCGCCGAACCCGAGCAGCCGGTTCTGCATCAAAAGGTCGCCCGCGAGGAGCTCCTGGAAGAGTTCGTTTACGTAGCTTTTGCCCTCGTCACGCAACAACCCATAGGTGGAAAGCTGATCGAGCCGGGCATCGAGCACCGGCTTGGTGCGGCTGCCGAGGAGCGCTTCCACGATGCGGCCGCGCCCGAACCGCCCCTGCCAACCGTCCGGCCCGCGTGTGCTCATGCGCGCCACGCCGCTCAGCGCCTTGCGCGCCAGCGTGGTTTCTTCCTCGGTGCCGATCCGGCGGTTGTGCGTGGCGTGCGACGCGCAAACATCGCAGTTTCCGCAACGCTCCGGCTCCGTCTCGCCGAAATAGCGCAGGAGCGTTTGCTGGCGGCATGCTCGCCCGTAGACGAACTCCACCATCAACTTCAACTTGGAGCGATCCCGGCGCTCTTTTTCCGCCAGGCCGTTCCAGTCCAGCTTCAAGTCGTAGGGCCGCACGCCGGGCTGGAGCATCCGGGTGCCGCGCACCCGCTGGCCCGGCAAATCGAAGCGGTCAATGTAATCGGCGCGGTTCAAAACGCTCAGCGCCGCGCCGACCGCCATCTCGTTGTTGGCCGCGCCTTCGGTGTTCAGCCGCGAGGCAATGTCGCGGATCGGCAGCATGACCTCGCCCTGCGCATCCGCCGCGTTGAGCAAAACGCCGTAAATCTCTTGGATGACCGCCCGGCTCGGATTGCTGCCGTCGATGAAAAACTCCTGCACCCGGGTGTCGGCATAGTTGAAATACAACTCGCACACCGACGGCTCGCCGTCGCGGCCTGCGCGTCCGGCCTCCTGATAATAAGCTTCCAGACTGCCGGGCACCTCGAAATGCGCCACGAACCGGATATCCGAGCGGTCAATGCCCATGCCGAACGCGTTGGTCGCGACCGCCACGTCGTACTTGCGGCTCATGAACTGGTCCTGCGCCAGGTCGCGCTCCGCTTCGGAAAGCCCGCCGTGGTAGGCGATGGCCTTCACGCCCCTGGCCCGCAGATTGGCATGGACGGCTTCGACGCGCTTGCGGGTGGAACAGTAAACGATGCCCGTTTCGTGTTCTTCGATAAGCGTTTGCAGGCGGGTGTATTTCGCCTGCTCCTTTTCGACCTGATGGATGCTCAGCCGCAGGTTGGGCCGCGCGAACCCGGCGACGAACTCGCGCGGGTCTTCCAGGGCCAACTGCGCGAGGATGTCGCGGCGGACCTCCGGCGTCGCGGTCGCGGTGAACGCGGCCACCTGCGGTCGGCCCAGCTTGTCGAGGACCTCGCCGAGCCGGAAATAATCGGGCCGGAAATCGTGGCCCCACTGGGAAATACAGTGGGCCTCGTCCACGA
>CAXUHC010000349.1:0-2918 GCA_964250705.1 uncultured Chthoniobacterales bacterium
GATGACCAACGTGGGCCGGTGGTGCGAACGCATCAGCCGGGAAGCCACGATCCCCAGGACCCCCGGGTGCCACCCCCGCGCGCCGACCACGATGGCCGCGTGCGGCAACGCGCCGTCCTCGCCGCAAAGGGTGGCCAGTTGCGCCTGCGCCTGGAGGAGCGTGTGTTGCTCGACGCTCTGCCGTTCGCGGTTTTGCGCGTCGAGCGCGGCCGCCAATTCGTGCGCGCGGGCCTCGTCGTCGGTGGATAGCAGTTCCAGTGCGGCCTGCGCGGTGCCGAGCCGCCCGGCGGCATTGAGGCGCGGACCCATGCGAAACCCGATGTGCACCGGCCGCACCGGGGGCTTGACCGCCGCCACGTCCATCAGCGCCCGAATCCCCGGACGCCGCGACACGGCGAGCTGATGAGTGCCGCGCCGCACGAGAATCCGGTTTTCCTCCACCAGCGGCACGAGGTCTGCCACCGTGCCCAGCGCGACCAGATCGAGCGATTCCTTCAAATCGAATCCGGGCAGCGGACGGCGCTTGAGCAAAGCGTGGCAGACCTTGAACGCCAGACCCGCCGTGCACAGGTAATGGTAGGTGTCGCCGAGCTTGGCGTTGACCAAGGCGACGCACGCCGGGAGTTGCGCTTGTGGTTCGTGGTGGTCGAAAACGATCACGTCCACCCCGCCCGCCTGTAAACCGCTGATCTCTGCCACGCTGGCCGTGCCGCAATCGACCGCGATGAGCAACTGCGGGCGGAGCGTCTGCACGCAACGCGCGACGCCGTCGGTGCTCAGGCCGTAGCCTTCCTCCATCCGCATCGGCAGAAAACATTCCACGTCGGCCCCGTAAGCCCGCAGCAGACCGGAAAGGATGGTCAGGGAAGTGACGCCGTCCACGTCGTAATCGCCGTAGAGCACGATTCGCTCGCCCGCCGTCAGCGCGCGCAGGATGCGGTCGATGGCCGCCGGCATGTTCGGGAGCGTGAACGGGTCAGTGAGGAGGTTGAGCTTCGGGTGGAGAAAATCGTGCGCCGTTTGCGCGGTATGCAGACCGCGCCGGGCGAGCAGGCCCGCGACAAATGGCGGCAGATCGAGTTCGCGCCGTAAATTCGCGGCAGCGGCACTCACCACTGGGTCCGGCGGGGGGAGCAGCCAGCGCGTGGTGGGGGACATGATGGGAAATTTATAACCCGGACGCCTGGATGTAGCAACGGGTGGAGCCACCGCGACGAATCCCGCACATCTTGCAGGCGTGGGTTCGAGCCAAACGCCGGTGCGGGCACAAAGCGGGTACTAATCGAAGAGGTCCTTCGACTCCGCGGCGCGCCGCTCGGGATGACGGAATTTTTTACGCTTGCGCTTGTTTGCCAGCCCGTTAGGATAGCGGCGTGACAGCGGTTCAACAGCAGCTTGCGCTCGGGTTCGGCGGCCTTCTTGGCCGCCGCGCACTGCTGCTTTCGCTAGGGTTAGCCTCCCGCTAACCTTTCCCCCTTCTCCCAGCCTTCTTTCGGCGGGTCTGCTCCTGGCAGGCCAAACATCTGCTGTGGTCGGCATTTTCGCCGTCCGCCTTCATCCTTCATCCTTTCTTTTCCATGTCCGACAAAGTGATCATCTTCGACACCACCCTGCGCGACGGCGAGCAATGCCCCGGCGCGTCCATGAATCTCCGCGAAAAAATGGAGGTCGCCCGGCAGTTGGCCCGCCTCAACGTCGATGTCATCGAGGCCGGCTTCCCGGTCATCAGCGACGGCGATTTTCACGCCGTGCAAACCATCGCCACCGAGGTGCGCGGCCCGATCATCACCGGTCTGGCACGCTGCACCAAGGGCGACATCGAGGCCGCCGGGGCCGCCGTCAAACCCGCCGGTGACCGGGGGCGCATCCACGTCTTCCTGGCCACCTCCAAACTCCACCTCGAACACAAGCTCAAGAAGGCGCAGAGCGAGATCCTGCGGCTCGCGGTCGAAGGCGTCAAACACGCGCGAACGCTGACCCGCGACGTGGAGTTCAGCCCCGAGGATGCCTCGCGCACCGAGCCGGAATTCCTGGCGCAAATCACCCAGGCCGCCATCGAGGCAGGCGCGACGACCATCAACATCCCCGACACCGTGGGCTACGCCGTGCCGGACCAGTTCGCGGAGTTGATCCGCTACCTGTTCGCCAACGTCAAGAATATCCACGACGCCGTGCTCAGCGTGCACTGCCACAACGACCTCGGCTTGGCGGTTGCCAACTCGCTCGCCGCCGTGCGCGCGGGGGCCCGGCAGGTAGAAGGGACGATCAACGGCATCGGCGAACGCGCTGGCAACGCCGCGTTGGAGGAAGTCGTGATGGCTCTGCGCACCCGGCCCGAGGTGTTCGGCCACGTCACGACCGACGTGAACACGCGCGAGATCGTCAAAAGCTCCCGCCTCATCAGCCGCATGAGCGGCCTGCTCGTTCCGCGCTCCAAAGCCATCGTCGGGGAGAACGCGTTCGCCCACAGCAGCGGCATCCATCAGGACGGCATCCTCAAAAAGCGCGAAACCTACGAGATCATGGATCCGCATGACGTGGGCTGGGGCGAGACCGAACTGCCGCTTACCAAACACAGCGGACGCCACGCCATGATCAAACGGCTCGAACATCTCGGCCACGCGTTGACCGACGAGGAGGCCGGGCACGTTTTCCGCCGTTTCAAGGAAATCGGCGACCGCAAGAAGTTCGTCTACGACGATGATCTCGCCGCCCTGGTGGAAGACTCCTCGCTCGGCGCACCGGAATCTTACGAACTGGAATACTTCCATGTGACCAGCGGCACGACGACCGTGCCGACCGCTACCGTCCGCCTGCGGCGCAACGCCGCCGCGGCCGGGACCAATGGCGGCGACCAGCCCGAAGGCGAGACGTTACAGGATTCCGCCCCCGGCAACGGCGCGGTGGATGCCGCGATG
>CAXUHC010000350.1:0-2856 GCA_964250705.1 uncultured Chthoniobacterales bacterium
CCAACTCCGCAAAGTTCGCTACCCCGGCTTCAGCCGCGACATCGTTTCCTTCGGAGTCGTCAAAGCCGTGCAGATCGCCGCGAACGGACGTGATGTGACGGTCCTCCTCACGCTTCAGACCAACCAGCCCTCGGTCGCGCAGCAGATCAACGAGGAGGCGAATGCCGCGTTGAATTCTCTTCCCGGGATCGGCAAGGTCGATCTCCAGTTCGACATCCAGAACCCGCCCGCCACGCCGACCGGTGCGGGTCCCAGCCGCATCGAGGGGATCAAGCATGTGGTCGCGGTCGCCAGCGGCAAAGGCGGCGTCGGCAAATCCACCGTGGCGGCAAATCTCGCCATCGCCCTCCGGCGCACCGGCGCGTTGGTCGGCCTGTGCGACTGCGACCTCTACGGCCCCAGCGTCGGACTCATGTTCGGTTCGCGCGATCCGGTCACGGCGACCGAGGACGAGCGCATCAATCCCGTCGAAGCTTACGGCATCAAGCTCATGTCGATGGCGTTTCTGCTCGGCAGTGACGAATCGCCCGCCATTTTGCGCGGGCCGATGGTCACGAAGTACACGCAGCAGTTCCTGCGGCGCGTGGCCTGGGACCGTCTCGATTATCTGGTGCTCGACTTGCCTCCCGGCACCGGCGACATCCAGCTTACCATCGTGCAGACCGTCGCGCTTTCCGGCGCGGTCATCGTCACCACCCCGCAGGAAATGGCGCTCATCGACGCGCGCAAGGCCACGAGCATGTTCATCAAAACGAACGTGCCGGTCCTGGGGATCATCGAGAACATGAGTTATTTTCTCTCCCCGAGCGACAACCAGCGTTACAACATCTTCGGCGAGGGCGGCGGGCGGCGCGAGGCGGCCCGGCTCCAGGTGCCCCTCCTCGGAGAAATTCCCATCGACATCGCCACCCGCGAGGCCGGCGACAAGGGCCGTCCGATCACTGCCGCCGATCCCGCCGGGGCGGTTGGCCGCGCTTTCATGGACATCGCCGAACGCCTGAGCCGGGCGCTCCCGGTCTGAAAAACACGACCGCACCTTGCCGTTTTCTCGAAACATGGTTAAGCTTTCAGGGCATCGGGTTTTTCCTGATGCCACGACTGTTTTTATTTGGAAAATAGTTTGGCTTTCTGGTACCTCCTTCGATTGGCCGTCTCCCGGCGCGAGCGAATAGCCGGTCCGGGCACGTTGAAAGTGGCGTGCCTGCGGCCCAGGCGCTTAAAGTATGAAATCTCCTTCCCCCGAGAACCCGGTGTCCACCGCTGCCAAGGACGCGGACTTGGTGACGAATTCCATTCTCTACAAAGAATTTTTGGCCGAGCGCGAGGAAATCCTGCGCCACAAGTGGATCGAAAGCGAGAAGGCTGGCCACGACATCGGTTTTGAAAAGGCTTTGTTGGATTGGATCGTCCGGTTCCGTTCGAGTTGGCGCGAAAAGCGCCAGAGCGAGGGTCTCCATCCCACCACGTAAACAAGGTAGGGATGCCTCTCCGAGGCATTCCCAAATTTCTCCGGCTGCACCCACCGCGCTCTCATCCGACGTGCCTGCCCTCCCTCCTCCGTCTACGACCGTTCCGGTCTGCATCCTGGACGCCGCCGGGATCGCCCGCACGCTGCAAATGATGGCGCGGCAGATCGTTGAGCGCAACGGCACCCCCGGTTTACCCACCCTGGCGCTGGTCGGCATCTACACCCGGGGGGTGGAGGTGGCCAGGCGTCTGGCCGACCTCATCGAGGCGACCGCTGGTGCGCGCCCGGCCCTCGGCATGCTCGACGTTTCCATGCACCGCGACGACCTGCGCCGTCGCGCCCGCTTGACTTCGATCCAGCCGACCCACCTCCCTGGGGATTTGGACGCCCGTACGGTGATTCTGGTGGACGACGTATTTTTCACCGGGCGCACGGTGCGCGCCGCGCTCGATGCGTTGGGGGATTACGGTCGCCCGGGGACGATCCAGTTGGCGGCGCTGGTGGACCGCGGCCATCGCGAATTGCCGATCCGCCCGGACTACACGGGCAAGGAGGTGCCGACCTCGCTGGCCGAACGCATTCTGGTCCGTTTCGAGTCGTTTGACGGCGAACCCGACGCGGTTTTTCTGGCCAATCCGGCTGGCGAAAACTGAGTGGCCAAACGGTTGTTTGCCGGGCGTTTCGCGTTTCGTCTTGCCGCGCACGTCCGTTTTGTGTCACGCGAAATAGTTTCGCCTTGTTTTACGACATTAGTTCGTCTATTTCACGTTAGGCGACCAGATATGCGCGCATTGCTCCTACTTCCATTCCTGCTTTTCTCCGCTTGTAGCACCACGCCCTATTTCGCTGGCACGTCGGACGACATAGCATGGGACCAGCACGCCTTGGCCCATCCCAACGACGCTCCCAGCTACAAGCAGTTCTCGGACGCTTACCACGGAGACCCTACGGCAGTCCGCGCCTACTTTGCCGAAGCGCTCAGACAGTGCGAGACCTTCGGGATCGACGCGGCGGGAGGCGAGTCCCTAGACTGGACACTTCAAACCTTGCTCCATCGTTTGGGCGACCAGAAGTTTGCCGCGATCCTCACCATGGAGCCGCCGCGCAGCCAAAGCGCGGTCGGCAACTTCCTTTCTGATCCAGCAATTACGAAGTTCCCTCGCACCCACTATTTGCTTATGGCGGCTCCGAAGATCGACTTCCCGTTGAACAGAGCCGAGCGCGGATAGGCACCAGACGCCTAACCACGCGCTCCAGCGAACAGAGGCTGGCCGTCGGGTCCTTTTTGCATGGCAGCCTTGACTTGGCCAGCCTCTGTCGCTGAGCTTGGGTCCGTTAGGCGGCGGGGCACGTTCATCGTGAAATCCACATTACAAGCGGTGCTGCTT
>CAXUHC010000351.1:0-2777 GCA_964250705.1 uncultured Chthoniobacterales bacterium
CCTTGGCCGGGTCGCTCCATGACGCATACACCGCCGCCGGTGGGCAGGCCGAGTTCCACCAGCTCGGGCCATACGGCCGCGACGGGCACGGCCTGTTCTTCGGCCGCGGCGGTTCCGCCACCTGGGGACCGCTGGTCGACGCCTACCTGCGCCGAACCTCGTAGCCGCTCAGTCCAGCCGGGCGCGCACGAACATTCCCGGCAGCAACTCCTCGTCTGGGTTAGGGAAAATGGCCCGGACGGTGACGCTGCTCGTGGTCGAACTCACGGTCACGTCCGAGAGTTCCAACCTGCCTTCCTGCGCGTACTCGCTGCCGTCTTCGAGGATGAGCTTTACTTTCGCATGGCCCTCGCCATCCGTCTTGAGTTTGCCGCTGGCGAGGTCGCGCCGCAGTCGCAGCAGGTCGCCGCTGGCCTGGACCACGTCCACGTAGATGCGGTCGAGTTGCTGGACGGTGGCGAGGAGGGTGGTGTTCGCCTGCACGTAAGCGCCCTCGGTGACTTGCGAAATGCCAATGCGGCCGGTCACCGGCGAGATCACGCGCGTGTAGTCCAGGTTGATCTGCGCGGTTTGTAGACCTCCCTCGCCGGAGAGGACATCGGCTTGGTAGCCGCGGAGAGTGCCCAGCGCGTTGTCGTAGTCCTGCTTGCTGATCGCGTGGGCGACCATGAGCTTCTGGTAACGCTCTTCCTGCGCCTGCGAGGAGATGACGTTGGCTTGCGCCCGGGCCAGCGTGCCCTGCGCGCTTTTGAGGGAAGCTTCGTAGGGTGCCGAGTCGATCTGGTAAAGCACCTCGCCTCCGCGCACGTTGCCGCCCTCGCTGAAGAAACGTTTCAGGAGGGTGCCGGTGACCCGCGCGTCCACTGCCGCCACGCGGAACGCGGAGGTCCGCCCGGGGAGGTCCTGCGTCAGCATCACCGGGGCCGTGGCAATCGTGAGCACGCCGACCTCAGCCGGGCCGGCGGGCGGGACTGCTGCCGGTTTGCGTTCGCAGCCCGTCAGCAGGACGCCAGTCAGGGCAACGCCAAGCAACGCTCCAACCGGCTGGGGGCCGAACAAACGCCGGCACACGATGGCTGCTTTGAAAGGGACGGATGGCTTCATGGTTTGCGTCGGGTCAATTTGCCAAGCGAGCGACGCGCGGGTGCGCGTCTGGAAACCTTTCGTGGCTTTTCCGGCGAGGGCGCGCGCATCCCGGCGCTAACGAAGGCGGTAATCTGCCGGATGAATTCCTCCCGGTCGGGCCGGGCCACCGCCGCGTTCACGGCTTGGCGCGAAGATCGCTGGAAGCGCAGCCACACATCCTGACCCTGGTGAAGCGCGCCGACGAAGAAACTCATCCTCCAGAGCAGTTCCGCCGGCGACAATCCCGGAATCGCCCGCAAGAACGCAGCATCGAAGCGTCCGGCCACCTCCGCGAACTGCTCGTCCACGAACTTCTTGAGTTTGGGATTCAGCTCGGCGAAACACCGGCTGAGCAGGCGCAGAACGGCCCCGTCACAGTTTGGCAGGTCCGGCTCGATCTCCAGGCTGGGACGGACCAGGGCTTCGACGATCTGCGATAAGTCCACAGGCCGCTTGCCAGCCGCTTCTTCCAGCGCGTCGAGCCGCGCGATGCGCGCGCGGTTCATCGGTTTCAGACGCCGCCCGAAAACCTCGATCACGAGGCCCTCCTTGCTCCTGAAATGGTAATTGGCGGCCCCGAGGTTTACCCCGGCGGCGGCGGTGATGTCGCGCACGGATACGCCATCGACGCCGCGTTCGGAAAAAAGCCTCTCGGCCGCGTCGAGCATCGCCGAACGCGTGCGAAGACCGCTGTCGTCGCCGACCGGAGCGGCCAAATTAGAATGGTTGTTCATTCGAGCGGTCGTTCGTTTGAAGCAAACGTGTGATTGAAACAAACGAGCGAGGTCGCCAAGACGATCACTCTTTGGAGAAGCCACAACCAATGCTTCCTCCAATTGCTATCCCATAGCTGCCAACTATGGGATAGCAGGGTTCGCGAGGGTCCGTTGCCATGCGGCCACGCGCAGGAATTTCATTGAACCGATCGGCGCGACCAGTCACACTTCAGCTTCGTTCTCGCCGTATGGAGCTTCGTCACCTGCGCTACTTCGTCGCCGTCGCCACGGAGATGAGCTTCACCGCCGCCGCCGCCAAGCTGCGCCTCGCCCAGCCTTCCCTCACCCGCCAGATCAAGAACCTGGAGGATGAACTGCGCGTGCAACTGTTCTCGCGCGAAAAACGCAGCATTGCTTTGACCGAGCAAGGACGATTCTTTTTGGAACGCACCCAGAAGCTGCTTGCTCAGTCGGCCCTGAACATCCACGACGTGCGGCGGCGCGGGCCGGGCCACGGCAGCGGCACCCTGCACATCGGCTACACGGCGGACCTGCACTACAACCTGCTGCCGGGCGCTTTGGGCGCGCTGCGCAAAATCTGGCCTGACGTGGCGCTCAACCTCTTCGATCTGACCGTGACCGAACAACTCCGGGCCTTCGAGAAGGACAAGCTGGACCTGAGTTTCGTGCGGGAGTTCAAGCTGCCGGCCAAAGCGGGGCTGCGGCGCGAGCACATCCACGACTGCGATGTCATGGCGGTTCTACCCGAATCCCATCCGCAGGCCCAATCTCCGTCGGTGACGCTCGCGGCACTGGAGGCTCTGCCTTTCGTGGTGTTATCGGAGACACTCTACCCCGGGGCGCGCGACTGGCTCAAGCGGGTTTGCCGGAGCGCCGGTTTTACGCCAAAGATTGCTCACGCGGTGGACCGGGCAC
>CAXUHC010000352.1:0-2718 GCA_964250705.1 uncultured Chthoniobacterales bacterium
GACTGGAGCCGCCCCGCGACGGTGGACCCCGCCCGCAAACTCTACGAGCGTTTCTGCGCGCGGTTGGCCAGAGCGGTGGGCGTCCAGCGCGGGGTCGCGGAAGGCCCGCTCGATTTTTCCCGACGCGCCGCCTCGGCTGCTCCCGTCTACGCTGGCGACATCGAGCGCATCACGCTTCTTTACGTCGCGTCCCGCTACGCCGCGTCGACTGAACCGGGGAAAAAGGCCGCCGATCTGCGCGTCGCCGTAAACGGCTTTCGGCCCGCCCGTCTCCACGCCTGACGGCGGCACGAAAATCCTTGGACGAAGCGCGGAATCCCGTCTACGTCTGCCGTAGCCATGAAAACCCCTCTTCACGTTGCCGTGACCGGTGCTGCCGGCCAGATCGGATACTCCCTGCTTTTCCGCATCGCTTCGGGCGCGATGTTCGGCCCCCACCAACCGGTTGTCCTCCATCTGATCGAGATTCCCCCGGCCCTGCCCGCGCTCGAAGGCGTGGCGATGGAACTGGACGATTGTGCGTTCCCGCTGCTGCATCGGATCGTACCGACGGCGGACCTCGCCGAAGGTTTCCGCGACGTGAACTGGGCGCTCCTCGTCGGCAGCGTGCCCCGCAAGGCAGGCATGGAACGCAAGGACTTGCTCGGCATCAACGGCAAGATTTTCACCGGTCAGGGCCAGGCCATCGCCACAAACGCTGCCTCCGACGTGCGGGTTCTGGTGGTCGGCAATCCCTGTAACACCAATTGCCTGATCGCCATGAACAACGCACGGGAGGTCCCCGGCGACCGTTGGTTCGCGATGACCCGACTGGACGAAAATCGCGCCAAGGCGCAGCTGGCGCAAAAGGCCGGGGTTGCCGTCAAGGACGTGACCAACCTGGCGATCTGGGGCAACCACTCCGCCACGCAGTATCCCGACTTTTACAACGCCCGCATCGACGGCAAGCCCGCGACGGACGCGATCACCGACCAGGCGTGGCTCGAAGGCCCGTTCATCGCCACGGTGCAGCAGCGCGGCGCGGCGATCATCAAGGCACGCGGGCAATCCTCCGCCGCGTCCGCTGCCAATGCGGTCGTGGACACGGTGCGTTCACTCGTGACCCCGACGCCCGCAGGCGACTGGAACAGCGTGGCCGTTTGTTCGCCGGGCGATGCCTACGGAATCGAAGCCGGGCTGATTACCTCGTTCCCGATTCGCACCGGGGACGGCAAATCCTGGCAGATCGTGCCGGACGTCAAGGTCAACGATTTCAGCCGCTCGAAGATCGACGCTTCCGTGGCCGAGTTGCGGGAGGAAAAGAGCCTCGTGGCGGATTTGATCGGCGGCTGACGATCCAACCCGGGTCGGTCCGGCGATTAACGGCTTTACAGACCGTTCGCCGGTTGGCAACCTAGGCCCGTGCTTGCCCTCCCCCCTGCCGTGGTGAAACTCCGCTACCCTGTGCGCGCGCCGATAGGTGCATTTTTGCTCGCCCTTGTCCTGCTCGCCGCCGGCCGGGCGGGCGCGCAGGTTCAGGAAACCCGGATGAACGAGATTTTGCACGCCGACCGCAGCCGGACTTCCGAGTTCGCGGGGAAATCGTTCGCCTCCAGCGCGGCGTATGGCGGCAAGCAGGCGCGGGTTCACGCGTTCACGGGCGGACGCACGGCGGTGCTCCGGGCAGGCGACGGGTCGTTCCGTACGCGCAACTTTGCAGGCAGCGAATCGTTCCGCACGCGGGGTTTTGAAACCAAGGCCGACCGCGCGAGCGGCAGCGCGGCCTTTGCACAAAAGGACCGCGGATTCGCGACCAAGGCAGTCGCCGTGCAGGACGCTCCCGGCGCGGGCAAAACCACCCCTTTCGTCCGCGACTACATCCCCGGACAAAAAAGCACCGGGATGCGTGGCAAACGTCAGGACACCATCGACGAAATTCACCGCCAGAAAGACCTTTCCATCGACGAGGTGCGCGAAATCCTCAACAAGCCCAATGGCCGGCCCGGCACGCGGCCTGCAGTGGAAGCCCTGCCCGCCATGCGCGCGCT
The DNA here is from genome assembly GCA_964250705.1 of uncultured Chthoniobacterales bacterium. Taxonomy (GTDB): domain Bacteria; phylum Verrucomicrobiota; class Verrucomicrobiia; order Chthoniobacterales; family SZAS-18; genus CAHJWO01. The sequence continues at coordinate 2,028 of CAXUHC010000352.1, forward strand.
GCCCGTATCCGCGCCCACCGCCCAATGAGCAGCCCCAGCAGTTTCCCGCCGCCGTCCGAAGCTCCGCGTAAGCACTCCCCGGAAGAAGCGCTCGCCATCCTGCGGCGAGGCGCCGCGCAGATCATCAACGAAAGCGAATTGCTCGAAAAACTGCGGTTGCCGCGGCCATTGCGGATCAAGCTGGGAGTCGATCCCACCGCGCCGGACATTCACCTCGGGCACACGGTCGTCTTTCAGAAACTGCGAGACTTTCAGGACCTCGGTCATAAGGCGGTCCTCATCATCGGTGACTTCACCGCGATGATCGGCGATCCGAGCGGTCGCTCGGTTACCCGCCCGCCCCTTTCACACGACGCGGTCATGGCCAACGCCGAGACCTACCGCCGCCAGGCGCTCAAGGTGCTCGACCCGGCCCGCACGGAAATCGTGTTCAACGGCGAATGGTTCGAGGTGATGACCTACGAGGAAGTGATCCGGCTCAACAGCCGCGTGACCTTGCAGCAGATCATGCAGCGCGAGGATTTCAAGGCGCGCTTCCAGGGAGGCACCCCCGTCAGCCTCCACGAGTTGCAATACCCGCTGCTCCAGGGCTGGGATTCGGTGCAGGTCCGTGCGGACGTGGAAATCGGCGGCACCGACCAGCTTTTCAACATCCTCGTCGCACGCGACCTGCAAAAGGAAGAAGGGCAGC
>CAXUHC010000353.1:0-2671 GCA_964250705.1 uncultured Chthoniobacterales bacterium
AGAATAGACCCACGAAAATCACCAGGTTGAGCAGACAGAGCGCCAGCAGATAGCAACCCAACTCCCAGAACGTCAACGTCACGTCCGGACGCGAATAACCGAGGAAGAAAATCAGCGCGCCCAACCCGCCGACGAGCACGGCGAGCAGGCTGCCCAGCGCGAGCAGGACGCGGATGTTGCGGCGGGTTCTACCGAGAATCGGAACGGGGATCATGGACGCGCGGCCAGCCGACCGGTTTGCCGGATAGGCAAGTTCGACTCCCCTGGCCGCCGCGACAAGAGAAAACCGCCGCGCAACAAAGTCCGGCGAGCACTTTTCTTTGAAATCACGGTGGCAGGTTGTCCCGGCGCGTGTTACGAAAGTGGGATGGCGACCGGCGACAGCTTTCGCACCGTCTCCGGGGAAGTCCTGGGGGTACGGCAGGCCTTCGCCTATTTGGGACGGGCGGCCCTGCTGCGTTGTCCGGTATGCGGCACGCGGCCTATTTTTCTGCCGCTGCGCCGGGTGCGCAGTTTCGACGACTGGTTCAGCCCGCTCGACGGGTGCCCGCGTTGTGGCTATCCCTATGAGCGCGAGCCGGGGTATTTCCTGTTGGCGATTTTCGGGTTTAATTTCGGGTTTGCCGTTTTCGTGGGGATCGCCGTGTTCGTCTACATGGCGGAATTCTACAGCATCGCGGACATTCCGACCTGGCAGCTCATCGCCAGCACGGTGCTGCCGATTCCGCTGATCAATCTGCTCGTGGCGCGGCACGCCAAGGCGCTCTTCATCGCGCTGGATCATTTTGTCGATCCGCACATGCATTCACCCGACGACGGCAGCGACGGCGATGACGACGACGGCACCCGCCTCATTCTTACCCCCCCGGCGGGCGGCAGCGGCGGGGTCGATCCCGGCGACGGCGGCCACGGCGGCGGGGGCGGCATGCCCTGGACCGAAGCGGAAACAGATGACGCGGGCGTCCACGCGGGTGCGGCCCTGGTGAAGTGACCGGGCATCCGGTCCGCTGATTTCTCATGGATCTCGTGTACGTGCCGCTCCTGCGCAAGCAGCGGGAACTCTACGACATCCCGCGTGGACGAGCGCGTTTCGACGCCTATCTGCGCCTGCTCAACCGGGACAACCCGGCGGACATCGTCTCGCCGCTGCTCATCGTCAACCCGATGGCGCGCGAGCCGGTAGCCGTCGTGCTGGACACCCTTCTCCTGGTCGACGCCGACCACGCCGCTGCCCGGGCGGTGACGGAAGCCGCCGCGGCGCTGGCCGATGTTCCCGGCGGGAGTTTCCGAGTGTCTCTAGTGGTCGCCGATGACGCTGGGGGCGGCTGGACGAACCGGTACGCCTGGGAATTTTCCCACCGGTTCGAGCGTCCGCCGACGGCGCACGGCTCCTGGCGTACCGGGGTCTTGTGGGCCAGCGATCCGCCCGGCGTGGAAGCGGCGCGTGAAGCCGTGCTGACGGCCATTTGGCGGGAAGCTTACTTCCAACGGCACGGAACGGCGCGTACTCTGCGAGAGAAACTGGCGCAGGAAGGCGAAGTGTTGCGCGCGGCGGGATGCACGGGACCGATACTCGGCGCGGAGGAGCTTGCTTACACGAGGGGAATCATCCAACCGCACTTGGAGGCAACCGATCTACCCACGGCGACCGTTCACCTCTTCGGCGACCCGGCGGCCCGTTCGTTGGGCTACCGCCCGCCCGGGCTGGGTCACTGGGCCGGATTGGCCCTGGCGTTGCACGATGCCCGGGCGGTCCGGCGCGAGTCCCGACTGCAAGTTGCCGTCTAATCCCTGTCTAAATCCATGAAAACCCTGCCAACCGTCGCCGCTGCTTCCGCCGCCGTGCTTCTCCTTGCCGCTACCAGCGGCTGCCAGTCCACGGCGGATGCCAACACCAAGAAGATCGCCGGGGGTGCCGTGACGCGCTTCCATCAGCTCGATACGAACGGCGACGGCAAGGTCACGTACGCTGAATTCGACGCCGGGTTCGCGGACACGGTCTTTTCCCAGTACAACCGCAATGCCGATGGTTCCGTGACCCTCGCCGAATGGGACGCCATCGAGCGTGCCAACGAGAACAAGGCCCAAAGTTCCTTCAAGCTGCTCGACCGCAACCACGACGGCAAAGTGACCCGCGACGAACTCACCCACGGCAAGCGGCGCAACGTGGTCGTGCGGCGCGTTTTCGACCGGGTCGACAAGAACCACGACGGCGTTCTGACCGAAGCGGAGGCCCGCACCTTCGGCATCGAGCGCGCGGCGGACCGCGACCCCGCCAACCACCCGTAAGCGGTCAGAGACGCGACGTAAACTCCGGCGGTGACAAATTCCGCCGGGCGCGGTAAAAAATCATTGGCGATGAAATACTCACGTTTGGCCCCCGCCCGCTGTGCCGTTCTGGCCGCCGTTGCCACGGGAGGTTGCAGTCTCTTGCAACCCCTGCCGCCTCCGCCGACGCTTTTTCAGCAGATGGATACCGATCACGACGGGAGGCTGACGCGCGGGGAGTTCAACGCCGGGTTCGCCAACGCCATGCTGACCGTGCACAACCTCGGGCAGGACGGCGCGATCACTCCGGCGGAATGGAACGATGTCGAGCGTCCCGGGCGCGGTGGTGGTTCGTTCCAAAAGCTGGACGTGAACACCGATGGCAAGCTCACCCGAGCCGAGC
>CAXUHC010000354.1:0-2655 GCA_964250705.1 uncultured Chthoniobacterales bacterium
GTGGCAAGCTCGTGTAGTTCGATCCCGTCAAGCGACCAGCCGTGCGAACGGGCGATCTTGCCCAGGGCGTCCGCCGTTTGGGAAAGGGTAATAAAGGCACAACGCTCGCCAGCTTTAACGCCCGCGAGCAGAAACTGGAGGGCGAGGGTCGTTTTGCCGGTGCCGGGTTCGCCGCTGACGAGGTAAACCTCTTGCGCGGGAAAACCGCCGTGGAGGATGTGGTCGAGACCGGCGACGCCGGTCGAGGCTTTGTTGGGAGAAGTAGGATCAGGCATCGGAAAGATGAAAAGGCGAGCAGGTTTCTCCTGCGTCGGAGCGTCAAAATCTCGGTGCTTTCACGAAGGCTTTCCTAGACGCTGACGCCTGTAAAGTGTTTTTCGTATGGGTAAGCGTCCCGATAGCGACAAGGGCCGACAGTCCGGCTATGGCTTGCTGTTCGTCAGACTCCAAAGCCTATCCAGAGTTCTCGGCAGTCAACCTCCGTCCCTTTAGAAACTCATGAGCGAGCTTTTCCAACGCCTTTTCTACAACGGCCCCTTCATGCCGCACGGGCACTGCTACCTGTGGACGCCCGGCCTGCTCTGGCTGCACGTCATTTCGGACGCGCTGATCGTCTTCTCGTACTTTACCATTCCGATCACGCTGATCTACTTCGTGCGCAAGCGGCAGGACATGCGCTTCGGTTGGATGTTCGTTTGCTTTGCCGCGTTCATCATTGCGTGCGGCACGACCCACCTCATGGAGATTTGGAACGTGTGGCATGGCAACTATTGGGTGGCAGGCGGGGTGAAAGCCATCACGGCGATGGCCTCGGTGCCCACCGCGTTTTTGTTGACCCGGCTGGTTACCCCGGCATTGCGCTTGCCCAGCATGGCGGACCTGGAAAAACTCAACCTCTCGTTGGAGCAGGAGGTCGCCACCCGGAGCGCCGCGGAGGAGAAAGTGCGCCAGTTCAACGCGGAACTCGAAGCCAAGGTGCAGGAAAGGACCGCTCAACTCCACGCGCGCAACGAGGACCTGCGGCGTCAGATTGCCGAGCGCGAGCGCGCGCAGAGCGAAGCGCGCCAGAGCGAAGAACGCTTTCAACAACTCGCCGACGCCATGCCGCAGATCGTGTGGGCTGCCCAGCCGGACGGGACGGTCGATTACTACAACCAGCAGTGGCACACCTACACGGGGATGCCGGAGCAGGGCACGGGTGACGCGAGTTGGGAGCCGGTCCTGCACCCCGACGATTTGGCCAGCACTCACGAAACCTGGAGTCGGGCCACCCGCACCGGCGAGCCTTACGAGATGGAGTACCGCATCAAGCGGGCGGCAGACGGGGCTTATCGCTGGTTCCTCGGGCGAGGGTTGCCGATCAGGGACGCCGGCGGCGACATCGTGCGCTGGTTCGGCACAAACACCGACATCCACGATTACAAACAACTCCAGGAACAGCACGCCAAACTGCTCGACAGCGAACGCGCCGCACGCGCGGAGGCTGAGCGCACGGGCCGTATGAAGGATGAATTCCTCGCGACGCTCTCTCACGAGCTGCGCACGCCGCTCAACGCCATCTACGGTTGGGTGCAGGTCCTGCGGAGCGGATCAATCAATGCGGAGGACATGGATCAAGGTTTGTCCACGATTGAACGCAACGCGCGCTCGCAGAAGCAAATCATTGACGATCTGCTGGACATGAGCGCCATCATTGCCGGTAAACTGCGCATGGACGTGCAGCGTGTGGACCTGGCTCCGGTGGTCGAGGCGGCCGTGGAAACGGTGCGCCCGGCCGCGGACGCCAAGGGCGTCCGCTTACAGATGGTGCTCGATCCGCTGGCGCGCCCGGTGTCAGGCGATGCCAACCGGCTCCAACAAATCTTCTGGAACCTGCTCACCAACGCCGTCAAATTCACGCCGAAGGGCGGCCGGGTGCAGATCCTCCTGGAGCGCGTCAATTCGCACCTGGAAATCAGTGTCATCGACTCGGGCGAAGGCATCAGCCCTGAGTTCCTGCCGCACGTCTTTGACCGCTTCCGACAGGAAGACGGTTCCACGAGCCGCCGCCACGGTGGTTTGGGCTTGGGGCTGGCCATCGTCAAAAACCTTGTGGAACTGCACGGCGGCACGGTGCGCGCGAAAAGCGGTGGTTCCGACCAGGGATCGACTTTCGTGGTGGCGTTGCCGCTCACCGCCGTTCACCCCGAACACGGAGTGCCTGCCCACGATCTTGAGCGCGAACACCCAACGGCTGACAGCCCAGTCTCCCTCCTGAATACCGGACTGGACTTGAGCGGGGTGAGAGTACTCGTGGTGGACGACGAACCGGACGCGCGGATTCTGGTCAAGCGGGTGCTCGAAACGTGCGGGGCGCTGGTGCGGACCGCCGGATCGGGCGCGGAAGCCACGGCACTCATCGCCGAAGAGAAACCCGACGTGCTGGTCAGCGACATCGGGATGCCCGTGGAGAACGGCTACGAGCTGATTCGCCGGGTGCGCCAACTCGCGCCGGAGCACGGCGGCAGCGTGCCCGCCTTGGCTTTGACGGCCTACGCGCGTTCGGAAGACCGCATGAAAGCCGTGCGCGCCGGTTTCCAGATGCACATTTCCAAACCCGTGGAACCCGCCGAACTCCTTACGATGGTCGCTAGCTTGGCAGGACGAAACAGCGGA
>CAXUHC010000355.1:0-2651 GCA_964250705.1 uncultured Chthoniobacterales bacterium
CACAAGGACAAAGCGCCCGCCGGTTGGACCCGGAAGCAGACCACGACCACGAGCGAGCGGTACATCACCGAGGAGCTCAAGACGTTCGAGAACGAGGCGCTGACCGCGTCCGACCGGTCCGTCGCGCTCGAGCAGGCGCTGTTCGAGCGGCTCCGCCAGACGTTGATCCTGGTGGTTTCCAAGTCCGGCGGCACCAAGGAAACCCGCAACGGGATGCTCGAAGCGCAAGCGCGTTTCGAGAAGCTCGGCGTGCCGTTCGCGCCAAATTTCGTGGCGGTGACCGGGGACGGGAGCGAGCTGGATAAGGTCGCCGCCGCGCAGAGATGGCTGCGGCGTTTTCCGATGTACGATTGGGTTGGCGGGCGCACTTCGGTGATGAGCGCGGTGGGTCTGTTGCCGGCCGCGTTGCAAGGCATCGACATCGACGCGTTTCTTCAGGGCGCGGCGGCGATGGATGTCCACTCGCGCACGCCGGAAACGCTCCAAAACGAGGCGATGCTGCTCTCGTTGATGTGGTACTACGCCACGGACGGCCAGGGGAAGAAAGACATGGTCATCCTACCGTACAAGGACCGACTCGTCTTGTTGAGCAAGTACCTCCAGCAACTGGTCATGGAGTCACTGGGCAAGGAACGCGATCTGGATGGCAAGGTGGTCCATCAAGGGATAGCCGTTTACGGGAACAAGGGGTCCACGGACCAACATGCTTACGTCCAGCAGTTGCGGGAAGGCGTGCCGAATTTCTACGCCACTTTCATCGAAGTCCGTGGAGATCGACCCGTTGGCACCAGACTCGAGGTCGAGCCCGAGGTGACCAGCGGCGACTACCTGCAAGGCTTTTTACGGGGAACGCGGACCGCCCTCTACGAAAACGGGCGTGAGTCGCTGACGCTAAGCGTTCCCGAGGTCACTCCCTATACCCTCGGTGCGCTGATTGCACTGTATGAACGGGCGGTCGGTTTTTACGGTACCTTGGTAAATATCAATGCTTACCATCAACCGGGGGTCGAAGCGGGCAAGAAGGCAGCAACTCGCTTGTTGGAACTACAGAAAAAAGTCCGTGAAAAGCTTAAACCTGGCACGGATGCCGTAACCGCTGAAGCACTCGCCAAGCAAATTGATGCTGATCCGGAAGATGTTTATCACATCCTTACGCACCTCGCGGCAAACTCAGCGACACTCAGGCAAACCGGTGGAGACGTTCCCGGCACAGCGGCCTTCTCAACAAATTAAATTGTCACCCGAGGCATCCTACAGAAAATTAGGGGGTTTGCCCGACTGTAGTTTTTCTTTACACAACGGAAGAAGTTTTTTAGAACGGGGAAGCGGTGTCGATGTCCAATTCGGTGCGACGCCAGTGTCGTGACCGTTGACCGCTTCTCCATGGCTGTGGCTACTCCTCCCCTTTCTGCCGAACAGCCTGCCGTCCCTTGGGACAGGGTGGAGCGTTTCGTGGGTCAGTTGACGCACGATATCCGCAATGGCCTGAACGCGTTGGAACTGCAACTAACGTTTCTGGGCGAAATCTCGACCGATCCTGAGGCGATCGAAGAGATCAAGCGCCTGCGCGGCAGCCTGGGTGCCGTCACGCGGCAGCTTCAAACGTTACGAAACGCGACAGGAACCACGACGCCTTATGCGCTGGAGTACCCGGCGGGAGAATTTTTCGACGATCTGCGCGAACGGCTAACAAAGCGATACCCCGACGCGGCTGAAAAAATTATTTGGACGATCTCCTTGATCCCTGAAACCTCACTCGAGGTAGATCCAGAATTAACCATCGGCGCATTGCTCGAATTGCTCGCCAACGCGTTGCATTTTGCGCAAAAAGAGAGGGACCCGATCCACGTCACGGTTTCGACGGCAGTTGACCGCGCCGTTTTCGTGCTGGACGAGCCGCAATCCGTTGCGCCGGTGATTCCGCCAAGTGACTGGGGACGAACTCCGCTGCTCACGACCCGGCGCAGAGCCTATGGACTGGGCCTCTTCCGCGTGCGCCGTTGTCTGGAAAGTCAAGGCTGCACGCTGGACGCCACGTATTCCCCTGAAAACCAACTTTTGACTAGCAAGGTGACGCTCCGGAGCGTGTTACTGCCCTCACCATGACGGAAAACGGAGCCAAGCGCGTCCTCATCATCGACGATGAGCGCCCCATTCTGTTAACGCTCGAAGCGCTTCTCGGTCGGCACGGCTACCAAGTCGAAACCGCGCGCACTGCCGCGCAGGGGTTGGAATTGGCCCAGAGGCCGGAGGGTCCTGATTTGTTGTTGCTGGATATCGGCCTGCCCGATGCCAGCGGACTCGAGGTGCTCACCAAAGTCAAACAAAGCACACCGCATCTCCAAACCATCGTGCTCACCGGCCAGGACACCCTGAGCAACGCCATCGAATCCATCAAATTGGGAGCATTTCACTTCATTGGCAAACCTTATGCCGCAGAAGAACTCCTCAGCCTGATGCAACGTGCTTGCGAGCAACAGCAACTGGTGCGGGAAACGCACAGTTTGCGCGAGGAAGCAAAGGAGTTGAAGGCGCTGCTCAAGAAAGCAGAGTCGCACCTGTCGCCGGTATTCAAGAATCGGCGCATGGTGGAAATCGAGGAGTTCATCACGCAAATCGCCCCCTCGGAAGCCAATGTTCTCGTCACCGGC
>CAXUHC010000356.1:0-2649 GCA_964250705.1 uncultured Chthoniobacterales bacterium
TCGGAGGTCCGAGCCATCGGGGTCAGCGGCCAGCAGCACGGGCTGGTGCTGCTCAACGACGATAACGTGCCGGTGCGCCCGGCGAAACTCTGGTGCGATACCTCGACCGCGCCGCAGTGCGAGGCGTTCGCCAACGCGTTCGGCGGGCAGGACGAGATCATCGCCCTGACCGGCAACGCCATGCTGCCCGGCTACACCGCACCCAAGCTGCTCTGGCTCAAGCAGCACGAACCGGCAAACTTCCGCGCGACGAAATCCGTCCTGCTGCCGCACGATTACCTCAATTTCTGGCTGACCGGCGAGAAACGCATGGAGTACGGGGATGCCTCCGGCACGGCGATGTTGGACGTGCGCACCCGCGAATGGAGCGAGCCGATCCTCAAATTCATCGACGGCGGCATCGCGGAGAAACTGCCGCCCGTGGAAAGTTCGCGCAAACCCGTCGGGCTGCTGCGCGAAACGTTGCGCGCGGAGTGGAACCTGCCCGCGAACGTGCTCGTGAGCGCGGGCGGCGGCGACAACATGATGGGGGCCATCGGCACGGGCAACATCGCTCCCGGCGGCGCGATCACGGCGAGCCTCGGCACCAGCGGCACGCTCTGCGGCTACAGCGCCGAGCCGGTGGTGGACGACAAAGGCGAAGTGGCCGCGTTTTGCGACAGCACGGACGGCTGGCTGCCGCTGGTTTGCACGATGAACGTGACGGTCGCCACCGAACAGGCGCGCGGGATGTTCGGTTGGACCCACGCCGCGATGGAGGCGGCGGTTCTTGGCTCGGCGCCGGGCGCGGGCGGACTTTTGTTTTTACCCTATCTCAACGGCGAACGGACGCCGAGCCTGCCGCGCGGATCGGGCGTGATGCACGGCATGACCCCGCGCAACCTCGGGTCGGCGAACTTCGCGCGGGCGACGATGGAAGGGGCCACCCTCGGGCTGGCTTACGGCCTGAACCGGCTGCGCGGACTGGGCATGAAGCCATCGGAGATCCGGCTGACGGGCGGCGGGAGCCAGAGCGCAACGTGGCGGCAGATCTGCGCGGACGTTTTCGGCCTGCCGGTGTGCGGGTTGGAAACGAGCGAGGGGGCGGCCCTCGGCGCGGCCATCCAAGCGGCCTGGACCCACTTTGCCGTGCAGGGGAAAACCGGAAAATTGCGTGACCTGGTGAACCGGACGGTGCGTCCCGACGAGCGGACCCTTGCCGAGCCGGACCCCGCGCAGCGTCAACTCTACGCCGACCTGCTCCACCGGCAGACCGAGATGACCCGCCGCCTGCACAGCGGAGGGTTTCTGTAGCGCATGAAGTTCGTGCTTGCCGCGACGGGTGCCAGCGGGTCGATATACATGCAGCGGCTCCTGGTGCGGCTGGACGCCCGGGAGCACGAGATTCACCTCGTCCTGAGTTCGCACGCGCGGCAGGTCGCGGCGGCGGAGCTTCCGGACGGGCGGTTGACAATCCCGGAGGGGGTTTGCGTGCACGATGAACGCAGCATGTACGTGCCGTTTACGAGCGGTTCGACGCATTTCGACGCGATGGCCATCGTGCCGTGTTCGATGGGGACGCTGGCGCGGATCGCCGCCGGGACCAGTGACAACAACATCCTGCGCGCTGCCGACGTGTTCCTCAAGGAACGGCGCAAACTGATCCTCGTGCCGCGCGAAACTCCGTGGAATCTGATCCACGCGCGCAACGTCGTCTCGGTGTTGGAAGCGGGCGCGTTGGTGCTGCCTGCCGTGCCGTCGTTTTACCACCGTCCCGCGTCGGTGGAGGAGGTGGTGGACACGGTGGTGTTCCGTATTCTGGATCACCTCGGACTACCGGCGGCGGATGCGCAGCGGTGGCAGGAGTAGGGTAGGGAGCGTCCCTGCTCATCCCTAGATGCGCAGGGTAGACGAAGAAGAGAATGGCGTTTGCCTGCTCACGCCGCTGCCTCTCCGGTTTCCATGTGCAGTCACGCAAACTGGGGAGGAGCAGGGACGCTCCTCCCTACCTTATTTTGGCTTCAGCCGAGCAACGCGAGTATCGCGTCGCGGGTGGCCTTGATCGGTGCAGCGAGCGGCGCGCTGCCCTTGAGCACGGTATCCGTGTCCTTCAAACCGTGGCCGGTGACCGTGCAGACGATCACGCCCTCGTCGGGGAGATGGGGCAGAGGGTCGGGTCCGTGCACGGTGGATGCCGACCCTCCGTTGCCGGTGTATCTGAGCAGACCCGCCACGCCTGCCGCGCTCGCGGGCTCCACGAAGATTCCCTCGTTGGCCGCCAGCCAGCGTTGCGCGGCGAGGATTTCCTCGTCGGTGACCGTGTCCACCGCGCCGCCGGATTCGCTCAACGCCGCCGTCGCCCGCGTCCAGCTCGCCGGGTTGCCGATCCGGATGGCGCTGGCAAGCGTTTCCGGCTGTTCCACCACTTTTCCGTGGTACAACGGCGCAGCTCCCGCCGCCTGGAAACCCGTCATGCGCGGCAAACGCGTCGAACGGCCCAGCGCGTGAAATTCGCCGTAGCCTTTCCAGTAGGCCGAAATGTTCCCGGCGTTGCCCACGGGCAGAAAGTGCGCGTCCGGGGCGTCGCCGAGGTCGTCGATGATTTCAAAAGCCGCCGTCTTCTGTCCTTCGAGCCGGTGCGGATTGATGGAATTGACCACGGCCACCGGC
>CAXUHC010000357.1:0-2643 GCA_964250705.1 uncultured Chthoniobacterales bacterium
GCCATGATGCGCTTGCTTGTACGACGACTCACCTGATTAACTCCACAGGTTCTGAAAGGAGTTCCTTCCGGGCCGAAAAAAACTCCCCGTGCGTCGGAAGAAAGTCCGGTAATTATTCAGTGGGCGCACATGGACTGCCTCCATCTGTAGCCACGGCGCTCCGTCGCCGTGGCTACAGCCGGAAAATCCGAAAGGTTGGGCTGTGCGTTACCTGGATAATTACCGAAAGTCCTTCCGGCGGGTTTTCCGAGGGGTGTGCAGCGCCGGAACTCAGGGTGTCAGCACGACCTTGACGCAGTTGTCTTTCTTCTTGGCGAAGATGTCGTAACCATGCGGGGCCTCGTCGAGCTTGAGACGATGGGTGATGATGTCGTCGGCCCTGTACTCGCCCTTTTCGATGTGGGCGAGCAGCTTGTCGATGTACTTGTGTGCCGGGGCCTGGCCGCACTTGATGCTGATGCCCTTGTCGAAAAGTTGCCCGAGCGGGAAGGTGACCGGGGTGCCGTAGACGCCCAGGATCGTGACCGTGCCGCCGCGCCGGACGGCGCTGAGGGCGGTGTCGAGCGCGGCCGTGCTGCCGACGTTGCCGGTGACGAGGTTCTTGGCCTTGTCGAGGATCGTGCGGTGGGCCTCCATGCCGACGGCGTCCACGCAGATGTCCGCGCCGCGGCCTTCGGTGATGCCGCGGATGTATTCGACGGGGTCGACTTCGCTGGCGTTGATGACCTCGGCCCCGGACGCCTTGCGCGCCATTTCGAGCCGGTAGGGCTCTACGTCGATGCCGATGACGCGCGAGGCGCCCCGCAGCCACGCGCTTTTCATCGACTGCAAACCCACCGGGCCGCAACCGAACACCGCGATGACCTCGCCGCCCTTGGGGTCCGCCCAGTCGATGCCGCTGTAACCGGTGGGGAAGATGTCGGTCAGGAAAAGGACCTGTTCGTCGGTGAGGCTATCCGGCACCTTGCGCGGGCCGTAGTCGGCGTAGGGCACGCGGACGAACTCGGCCTGGCCGCCGTTGTAACCGCCGTAGAGGTCGGTGTAACCGAAGAGCGCGCCGCCCTTTTGACTGAGGATGCCGCCGTCCGGGCCGTAGTTCTTGGGGTTGGAATTGACGCAGTGGCCGGGCAGGTCGTGGCCGCAGAAGAAACAGCAGCCGCAGGCGATGGGGAAGGGGACCACGACGCGGTCGCCCTTTTTGAGGTTGCCGACGCCCGAGCCGGTTTCCTCGACGATGCCCATGAACTCGTGGCCCAGGGCCATCGGGCGGGTCTGCGGCAGGAAGCCGTTGTAGATGTGGAGGTCGGAGCCGCAAATGGCGGTGGCGGTCACGCGGACGATGGCGTCGCGCGCGTCCTCGATCTTGGGATCGTCGATGGTTTCGACCCGAACGTCGCCGGGTTTGTGGAACATGAGGGCTTTCATTGAGAACTGATTCGCCGCCTGAATACAGGGTTGGCCGTGCGGATCACTCGGGCTGGTGAAAATTTGCGAATTCGGGCGGGGCTGCTTTCGTCTGAGGGGGCGGTATAGGTTCCGCTGCTTTCCGACACCATGACCGACCACGGCTTCCTCGCCCTCGTGCTGCACGCGCACCTGCCCTACGTGCGGCACCCGGAGTACCCGGAGTTCATGGAGGAGGACTGGCTTTACGAGGCCATCACCGAGACGTACCTGCCTCTGCTCGGCGTGTTCGACCGGCTGGCGGGCGACCGGGTGCCCTTTGCCCTGACACTGACGCTCACGCCGCCGCTCTGCGCGATGCTGCGCGACCCGCTGCTGCGCGAACGTTACCTCCGGTATCTCGACCGTGCGATCACCCTGGCCGAGAAAGAGACGCTGCGCACGCGTGGTCAGGGGCGGGTGGAAGAAACGGCGCATTTTTACCTCGCCCGGCTGCGCGCCAACCGCCGCCAGTACCTCGAACGTTGGCAAGGCGACCTGGTCGGCGCGTTCCGGGGGTTTCAAGACGCGGGTTCTCTGGAGATCATCACCTGCGCGGCGACCCACGGGCTGCTGCCGCTCATGGAGAACATCCCGCAGGCCGTTCGGGCGCAGATCTTCATCGCGCGGGATGACTACCGGGAATGTTTCGGACGCGACCCGGCAGGCATCTGGCTGCCGGAATGCGCTTACGTGGCCGGGATCGACCGGGTGCTGCAAGAAGCGAACATCCGGTGGTTCATCCTCGACGCGCACGGCCTGATGTACGGGCAGCCCCGGCCCCGGCGGGCAATCTACGCGCCGTGTTTCACCCCGGCGGGACCGGCGGCGTTCTCGCGCGATCGGGAATCGAGCCGCCAGGTGTGGAGCGCGCAACACGGCTATCCGGGCGATCCGGCGTACCGGGATTTCTACCGGGACATCGGCTTCGAGCTGACGCCGGAGGAGTTGGAGCCGGTGATCGGTCCCGGCCAGCCGCGCAAGTTCACCGGGTTTAAGTACCGGCGGATCACGGCGCGGGGCCAGCAGGACAAGGAGCCGTACCACCGGCCCTGGGCGCTGGCGGCGGCGGATGCGCACGCCGGGCATTTTATGGACGAGCGGCGCGGGCAGATCGACAAGCTGCGCGGCGTGCTCGACGTGGACCCCATCGTGGTCGCGCCGTTCGACGCGGAGCTTTTCGGCCACTGGTGGTTCGAG
>CAXUHC010000358.1:0-2631 GCA_964250705.1 uncultured Chthoniobacterales bacterium
CAAACGGTAAGGTCCCGGTCAACAGGTACCAGAGCACCACTCCCAGCGAGAACACGTCCGAGCGCATGTCCACCGTTTCTTGTGCAAATTGCTCGGGACTCGCGAAATGCGGCGTGCCCAGGAAACCTCCGCCCGTTTCCAATCCGTGTAACGACGCCCGGTCGCTGTCGGTGTTGCCTGCCGCCGCGTTTACCGCTTTGGCCAATCCAAAGTCGATCACCTTGACCCACGCCTCCCCCAGACCGCGCTGCTCGCGGCGGTCAGCCTCGGCGGCAAGCATGATATTGGCAGGTTTGAGATCCCGGTGGACGAGACCACGCTTTTCGGCCGCTCCCAGAGCGCGGGTGACCTGGAGAGCGATCTCCAGCGTGAGCGCCACATCGAACGGCCCGGTGCGGCGCATCCGTTCCTCCAGAGTTTCGCCCTCCACGAATTCCATCGTGTAAAAACATTCTTCCTCTTCGCCCGGACTGGCATTTTCTGTCTCTGCTCTGGGCACGGAAGCCTGCCGATTGATCGCGCCGAAGTGGAAGACGCTCGCCACGTTGGGGTGTCGCAGGGACGCCGCCGAGCGCGCCTCCCGCAGGAAACGCTGCCGCGCCCCGGCCAATCGAGAGTAGCGTGCGTTGATCACTTTCAACGCCACAGGCACGCGCAGGTTCATGTCCAACGCCTTGTATGTCACGCCCATCGCCCCGCGTCCCAGTTCCCAGAGGGTGCCGTCCTTACGGCTGAGAATTTCGTAATGCTGGTATTGCCGGGATTCGGGCGTCCTTTCGATGGCCGAGACCGGGTCAGGCTGGGAACCCTTTTCGAAACCCATCGGAACGGCGCTGCCCGATTGTGCCAGGGCGGCGAGCAGCAGGCAATTCAGGCAGCCCGTTTCCGTCGCGCTGCTCGCCAGGGGTTCGCCGCACTGTGCGCACCGCAACACAGTCTTTTCGGGATTAGTCACTGGGACGGGTGAACTCCGGCGTTCAAGCTTCGACGAGGGGGCTGTCCCGGAGCTAACTGCTCTGGATCAACACTTGGCGAAGGCGGTGTAATTCCTCCTCCACGTCCTCTTCCCGAGCGACGGTGCGGACCACTTCCTCGCGCAGCAGTTCGCGGTAGCGGGTCCGCATCCGCAATAGATAGCTGCGTAACGTTCCGACCGGGATACCGAGGTTGGCGGCGGTTTCCTCGTGGCCGGTCAGACCGACGGTGGCACCGCCGACGACGTAGGGTTTCAGAGCATCGAACACCTTTGCTTTCGATCCTTCGGCGTATTTTTCGTGCAACCGCTTCATTGCGTTGGCAGCCAGGCTGGCGGCCCAGCGTTGCTCGAAAAGATGCTCTTCATTTAACGGGGAGACGGTCGCGGCCCCGTGCAAATCAGCGGCTTCCACAGCAGCGACTTCCTCGTCCAGCAGGACGAATCGCAGGTCGCCGCCGCGTTTCTGTCGGCGGGCGTCGGTCCACTTGTCACAGAGGAAATTCTTGATCGAGGTCAACAGAAACGCGCGAAACTTGCCCCGCGCGGGATCGGCGGACGCATAGGTCCTGTTCGCCAGCATGTGCACGAAAAACCCCTGGACGAGATCCTGCGCGTCGTGGGCGCTGTGGCCACGCCTTCGCACGAAACTGTAAAGCGGCGGCCAGTAATCGTGGCAGAGACGCTCCAGCGCCGCGCGCCCGGCACCCTCTTCCGCGTCAGCGGCCAGGACCACCGTCCAATGCGTCGTGCCAAAGTCAGCACCTCCAGCCTGTAATGTACCCGGAATTTCCCTCACAAACGGGACATTACCGTGTCGCCGCGCGCGTTCCAAACCAAAAGTAACGCTGATGATTTCTCGCCGTAAAACCATCTGGCTCCCGGAAAAACTGCGCCAGCTACAGGAATTTTTCTGGAAATCCGCGCATTTTTGCCATGCGGCGCACGGCGCGCCGTAATTCGTGATGAACATCCAATTTATTTCATTGATCCAGCCAGCCAATTCCATCGCATATGCGCCTAACTCGACCCATTCGTCCCAATTTCTTCGTTTGTCTCCCACCTGTACCGGACCGGTCTGACCGCTGGGCGGTGCCGCTTGACGGCGCGGTTCAACCGGCACTCGTCGTCATCATCCATGCGCGCGCCGTGACCGACGCGATGGACACGCCGCTCAGCAGCCGGCAGCCCGGCAACCTTCGCCATGCTTATGGCCCACGCGGTGCCTCTGCCTTGTGTCGAGTCAGCGATTGGAGGGAACTCGTGCCTGCCTTCGAAGTCACTTGCTCGGCCTGCCGCCGCGAGTTCGGCGCGGGTTGGGAGCAAAGCCAGTTTGGTCAGCGCGGCGATCTTTTTTTACAATCCGGCGCGTAGCGCGCGTTAGAGGGTGGGTAAACAGCAGTCGCCACGCACCAGCAACCACCAAGGCAAATTTACTTCTCATGAAAGCGACCGGCTTCTGCCTGCTGCCTTTGGCTATCTGCTTGCTACCTTTTCCGGCGGGCGCGGCATCCTACGTGTGGGACAGCGGGGACTAGCCCATAACCCACGAGATAGTGCCTCTCACTAAACTCAAGGCATGGCTTCGATCTTTTGGAGCCGACTGCCATAACCGTCGCGGCTGATAGCTAAAAAAAGAATTCACCTTGCGGTAAATT
>CAXUHC010000359.1:0-2600 GCA_964250705.1 uncultured Chthoniobacterales bacterium
GCCAAGCCGGAAACCGCCGCCAAGCGCGCAAAATTTTACAAAAACCTCTACGAAGCGTTGCTGAAGGAAGGCTTCAAGAGCGAGGACGCGCTGAAGATGACTCTCGCCACCGCCTACCCCAGCTTGTCGGACGACAAAGGGGCGGGTAGCAAGTAGTCGTCCCGTTTCCGGCCATGAGTGCCGCTGCGCAGCCAAAGATTCTGGTGATCCGTGGGGGTGCCATCGGCGATTTCCTCCTGACGCTGCCGGCGATCAGCCTGTTGCGGGAGGCGTTTCCGCAGGTCCGGCTCGAAATCCTCGGGTACGAACACATCGTCTCGCTGGCAACCAGCGGCGGCTACGCCGATGCCGCGCGCTCCATTGAATACGCGGCGATGGCAGGGTTTTTTAATCCCAAAGCCGAACTGGACCGGGAGTTGAGCGTGTATTTCGCCGGTTTTCAGCAGGTGGTCAGCTATCTTTACGATCCCGACGGATTTTTCGCGGGCAACCTCCGCCGCTGCGGGGTGAAGAATCTCATTGAGGCGTCCCCGAAGGTGGATGTCGAAGGCGATCATGCCTCCCGGCAGCTTGCCCGGCCCCTTGAACGGCTGGCACTATACTTGCACGACGATCTCGACACCCGGTTGCACCCCGGCGCGGAGCAGCAAGCGAGTGCGGACGCCATTTTGCGTCGCGCGGTCCCGGTCCCGGACGAACGGCCTCTGGTCGCCATTCATCCCGGCAGCGGCGGCGAACGCAAGAACTGGCCGCCGGAACGCTGGGCGGCACTCGGACGGTCCCTTTTCGACCAGCCGCCTGTGCGGAGACCGCGCGTGTTGCTCGTGGGCGGAGAATCAGACGTGCAGGCCCTGGGTGAACTGCAAGCCGCGTGGGCCTTCGCCGGGAGCGATTTGCTCGTGGCCGCCAACCATCCGCTGCCCGTGCTGGCCGCGCTGCTGGCCCGCTGCCGGTTGTTCGTCGGACACGACAGCGGGATCTCACACCTTGCCGCCGCGGTGGGAGCGCCCTGCGTGCTGCTGTTCGGGCCGACCGACCCCGACATCTGGGCGCCGCTGCAACCGGGAATCGTCGTGCTGCGTTCCCCGGACGACCTGCTGTCCGGCCTCACCGTGGAAGCGGTCCGTGCGGCGGTGGCGGACGCCCTGCAAATCCCGTCCGGCAGTTGAGTTTTGCCTCGCGGCACTTCCTCCGGTACATTGATGGTTCGTTTCCGATTCCCCCCCATTCCTATGTCCACCCGCACCGTTCCTGCCTACGCGCCGCGTGCAACGCTGGCGACCCGCTACCAGACCGTCCTGCTGTTCGGTGCGCCCGGCAGCGGCAAGGGCACCCAAGGCAAAGCGCTCGGCACCGTGCCGCGATTTTTCCACTGTGCTTGCGGCGACGTGTTTCGCTCGCTCGATACCCGCACGGAGCTTGGCCAGGCCTTCCTGGACTACTCCAGCCGCGGGGAACTCGTCCCGGCGGAACTGACCATCCAGCTCTGGCAAGTACAGATCGAGAACGCCGTGGAAGCCCACCGCTTCAAGCCGGATCTCGATTATCTCGTGCTCGACGGCATCCCACGCAGCGTCGAACAGGCGCGCGCGATGAAAGGCTTGATCGAAGTGAAAAAGGTGTTTCACCTGACTTGTCCTAACCGCAAGGAATTGGTCGTCCGCCTCAAGAAACGCGCGCTCAAGGACAATCGCCTCGACGACGCCAACGAAGCGGTGATCCGTACCCGGCTCGACACCTACGAGGCCGAAAGCAAGCCCGTGCTGGAATATTATGGCCCGGACCTGGTCCAGACCATTGACGCGACGCAGGCCCCGGCCAAAGTTCTGCTGGAAATCTTGCAAACGGTGACCACGTTCTGATCCAGCCATGTCCAGCCGCCCGCCCGCCGCCCAATCCCAGTTCACGAGTCTGCGCGCTTCGAGCCTCTATTGCCAGAAGTGCAAGGACGCCAAGCCGGTGCGCGAGCGTCTGCTCCTGGTGTTACCGGACAAGGAAATTTACGACTATCTCTGCACGAATTGCGGCAGTTCGGTGGGGCAGCGCGAGGTGACGGCGGCGGAGAAGATCATGGCGGCAGCCCCGGCTCGGCAAACGCCTCGGCGGGCGTCACCTTCACTCTTGCTGCCATAATAACCCAAATTTTCCGTCATCCTTCGATTGCGCTGCGCTCCGCTCAGGATGACGGAAAATTTGGGTTGTTTCGAGAAATCCTGTTTTGAAAATCGTCTATCTCGGCAGCGGCGACATCGGGCTGCCGACGTTGCGCGCTTTGGTGCAAGGCGGGCACGAGCTTCTCGCCGTCGTCACGCAACCTGACCGTCCGGTGGGCCGTCACCAGGCGTTGACGCCCGGTCCGATCAAGACCCTCGCACTGGCAGCCGGGATTCCCGTCCTCCAACCCGAGCGCATCCGCCGACCGGAAGCCACCGCCGCGATGCAGGCTTTCGACGCGGATGTGTTCGTGGTCTTCGCCTACGGTCAAATTCTGCCGCCCGCCGTCCTTGCGGCTCCCCGTCTCGGGTGCTTGAACCTCCACGCCTCGCTGCTCCCGAAATATCGCGGTGCGGCACCGATCCACGCGGCCGTCCTGGCGGGTG
>CAXUHC010000360.1:0-2472 GCA_964250705.1 uncultured Chthoniobacterales bacterium
CACCACGTCGGCACCCTTCAGCGCGGTGGCCAGGGCCTGGGCATCGTCGGCGTCCGCGGCGACGACGCTCACGCCCGGCTGCGCCTCGATCTTGCCGGGGTTGCGCGCGATGGCGACCACCGCGTGCCCGCGTGAGACGAGTTCTTTGAGAATCCGCGAACCTGCATTCCCCGACGCGCCAACCAGTGCAATTTTCATAGGCGTTCTTTTTCCAACCGTACAGGAAGCACCCTTCGCCACCGCAGGGGAAGGTGCAACCCGAATTTGCTCGCAGACGAAACGAGGCGGCGCTCACTGGCTGAGAGCGTTGTATTTACCGGATTTCTGCGCCCGTCGCGGTGGCACTCCGCTGCCGCTCCGGCGCGGGAAGCAAGCGGCGACGGAGTGCCGCCGCTACAGCCAGAGTCTGCGCGAAGATGCTCAATCACTTTTGAATAAACGCGCCCTGACTGGTCTTCGTGGCTCGCCTGTTTTTTGCATTGGGCGTTTTATGGGTACATTTTCCCTGCCGTCACTGAGGTTGGGCCGTCAGGCAACGTTGAGCTTTCACCCATCCAGCTTACCTTGCGATGATGAATCACCGCTCCCTCTCGCTTTTCCTGGCCCTGTGCCTGTGTTTGCACTCCTCGCTGACTCTGGGTGTCGAGCCGACGGCTCCCGCCGCCGAGATGTTGATTGGCACGTGGACGGTGGATTTGCGCCCGAAGCCTGATGCCCCGGCTTACTTGAAGAAGCTGGTGATCACCTCCGTGGTCGACGGCAAGCTGGAAGGCAGTTTTTACGACGGCAGTCCGCTCCAATTCGGCAAACTCAACCGTACCGCCAAGCCGGCGCTCTGTTTTGCCTTCAACACGGACCCTGGAGAAGGGGCTTACTGCACCTCTGGCCGGATGATCGACCAGGACCATCTCGAAGGCATGACGCTCTCCACCTCGCGCGGCTTCTTGCTGCCTTGGACAGCCGTGCGTGACAGGGAGGTTGGGACGGCCCACTAAGTGCCTATCCGAATAACCTCCGGCTGTAGGGATGGCGCTCTGTCGCCGTGTCCGTTCCAGAGCAGACACGGCGACAGAGCGCCGTCGCTACAGCGGAAGCAATATCCACCGCATCGGTGGCGACGAGGGACTTTCCTGCTTCTCCCACCTGACCACGCACGACGCTTGCCACCTACGAGCGCGCAAGCAGGTAGCCATCGAGTTTTTCCAACAATTCGGAAACTTCGAAAGGTTTTGGCAGGTAGCCCGTCGCGCCCATCGCCAGCATCGCTTCCCGGTTGTAGGTCATGACGTCGGCGCTGACCAACAGCACGGGAACGTCGCGCGTTTCTTCATGGGCTCGCAACCCGGCCAAAATCTCGCCGCCGTTCAAGCCGGGAAGCTGCATGTCGAGCAAGATGCACCCCGGCAGATGCTCGCGGGCTAGCAGCAAGCCGCCGTACCCGTCCCGCGCCGAAAGAAAGCGCCACTGCGGACGCAGGCGGGCAACGATCATCTGGACGACTTGCAGGTTGGAAGGATTATCCTCGATGTAGAGCACGGTCGCGGTGATCACCTCCTCTTTTACGGTTGCCGGCAAACTGGCGGGCAAGATCACGGCTGTTTCCGCCTGCGCGGCTTTAACTCCTGGCAACTCGATCCAGAATGTGGTGCCTTCGTTTAGCTTGCTCTCCACGCCCAGGCAACCGCCCATCGCTTCGGCGATCTGCCTGGACACGACCAGCCCCAGGCCCGTGCCTTCCACCTCGCCGTACTCATGGTCCAGCCGTTCAAAGGGCACGAACAAACGCGCCAGGCCCTCGGCGGAAATCCCGTGGCCCGTGTCCCGCACCTTCAAGCGGACGCGGCCCTCCGGGGTTTGCTCGCAACTCAGGGTCACTTGGCCGCCTTCCCGGTTGTACTTGATCGCGTTGGAAATCAGGTTGAGGAGCACCTGGCGCAAGCGGTGTTTATCCGCCCAGACGGGTACCTGGAAGGCAGGCGACTCTTCGCGGGTGCAAGTGATGGCCCGCGCTTGTGCCAGCCGTTCCACGAAGGCGATGCATTCCTCGCAGAGCAATTCGAAGCTGACGGCAGAAAGCTTGAGGCGGAGTTCGCCCGCTTCCACGCGTGCCAGGTCGAGCACTTCGTCCACGAGGGTCAGCAGGTAGCGTCCCCCTTTGAGGATGAACTGCACGCACTGGGCTTCCTGTTCGGACAGTTGACTGATTTCCAGAATTTGGCCGAACCCGAGGATGGCGTTGAGCGGAGTTCTCAACTCGTGGCTCGTGCGCGAGAGAAACTGGCTCTTGGCCTGGCTGGCCCGCTCGGCCTCGCCGCGAGCCTGCTGCTCCCGGGCGAGGCTTTCGTTCAAGGCAAGGCTGCGCTCGGCGAGCAGCGCGCCGGCAGCTTCCAGATGTTGGGCCAGCTCCCCGATTTCGTCCTCGGCATGGAGCGAGGCGAGCAACGGCAGCCCCTCGGCCAGACGATCCGAGTT
>CAXUHC010000361.1:0-2453 GCA_964250705.1 uncultured Chthoniobacterales bacterium
GTGGAACCCCGCGCGGCTGGAACAGCGGATCGCGCGCGCCTGGCGCAAGGATCAGACGAGCGCGGTGACCGTGCTCAACCTCGTGAGCGAACGAACCATTGAACACCGTATGTTGGGGTTGATCGCCCGCAAGCAAGCGCTCAGCGATGGGGTTCTCGATCAGCGCGGAGACCTGAGTCGGATCAAGATGGTCGCCGGACGGGAAGATTTCGTCAGTCGCATCGAACAACTTTTCCCGGATTTTGCCGCGACCCCGGCCAGCGAACAAACGGGCGTTCGCCCTCCCAAGCCCGCGGCGGTTGGGCGTGGTCTGTCGAACGCGGTGCCACTCGTGCCAGCCGACCCGCCGCGGGCCTTCTGCCAGCGGGCCGTCGAAGTGCTCGGCACCGCGCTGGTGTCGTGCGAGGAGCGCTTTCCCTCGCGCGGGGAGTCGTCGGTGCTGCTGATCGTCGTCGACAAGGATGCCGAGCGTTGCCGCGAGCTGCTCCGGCCACTGGAAGCCCAATTTTTCGGAGCAACGAGTCGGGACGAACCGGCCCTTTCGGTGCAGCTGGAAGTCGTTGATCGGTCCACCGCCGAACTTTTACGCCGCTTGGCGGAATCCGGCGTGGTCAACCCTTCGCTGCGGGCGACCCGTGTTCTCCATCCGCCGCCCGGGGTTGCCACCCAGCCGTTGACGCCGCAGGAGCAGGCCCGGATGCGCACCGCCCGCGAGCAACATGCCCGTCGCGTGAGGATGGCGCGTGTCCTGGCGGCAGAGGAGATGACCGAGGAGGCCCGTGCCGCCACACTGGCGGCCATCCACGAAATGGGACGTGCCCTGGCCGTCGAACATCGCCAGCCCGAACCCTCCAACGTATTCGGCGCGGTGGCTCCGCCCCTGGACGCCTATTGGCCGGGCGGCGAAATGGCGCTGGTGACCGTGCGTGCCTTCTTGGCCGATGAGACCGCTGCTGTGCAACCGGTCCTCGCCGCGCTCGGTCAGCCAGTCGAAGCTGCCGCCAGTCAGGCAAAGAACTATTTTGCCGGCATCAAGGCTAAACTCGCCACGCTGGGTCACTGAACCGTTTCACGGCTGCCAGCTGGACCGCCGATTGAATCTTTTCCATCGTGGCACTGTCGGTGATGCGCTCGCCGTCCTGGTTCGTCACGTAAAAGCTGTCGATGGCACCGCCCTTTTCGGTGGCAATGCGGGATAAGACCACATTGATCTTTAGCTTGCCGAGGGCGCCGAGGAGGTCGTAAAGCAACCCTAGCCGATCCGGGGTCTGCACTTCCACCAGCGTGTAAAGGTCGGTTGCCTCGTTGGTGATGACCGTCCGGGTTGGAAAATCCAGCTCCTGCGGTCGGGAAATCGACGGACGGCGTCGGCGACGCGCCTTTTGCAGCAACGGCGCGAAATCGAAGCTGTCCGTCACCAGAGCCTGCCGGAGCGTGCCTTCGACCGACGCGAGGTCGCGCGACTCGATGGCACCGCGTTGATGGGGATCAACCACGCGAAAAACGTCGAACGCCAGGCTGTCGTTGCGCGTATGGATATCGGCGCTCAGGATGCTCAAGCCGGCGGCGGCGAAGGAACCGGCGATCTTGGCGAAAAGTCCGCGACGCTCCCAGGTGGCCACCCAGCATTCCGTGTGTCCGCGCTCTGGACGCGGCAGCCACCGGATCGCGGGCGCAAGCGCGGCGTCCGGGCCTGCGTGTTCTGCCCGGTACGCCAGAAACTGGCGAATGAGCCGGAGATGTTCGGACACGGTCGGCGCGTCAAACGTCTCGAAATAGCGGTCCGCCATGCCGTGCAGATGCGCGTCGATCTCATCGGCGTAGCTGGGATCGAGCGCGGCGGTGATGGCGCGGCGCTGCTTGTCGCGTTGTTTGCGATGAGCGCGGTACGCGGATTCGCCCTCGGCGAGAAACTTACGCGCCGAACGGTGTAGCTGCCAGACCAAGGATTCTTTCCAGTCGCTCCACGCTTCGTCGCTGGTGCCCTGGCCGTCGGCGAGGGTCAGCAACATCAACGCGTCGAGGGTGGGAGCGTCTTTGACTACCTGCGTAAATTCCGTGATGGTCGCCGGATCGTCGAGATTACGCTGTTGGGCCGTGGAGGAAAGGGTCAGGTGATGATCGACGAGCAAGATCAACGTCCTGCGATGCTCCGAGGAAAGTTGCAGACGGGCCGCTACTTTTTGCGCAAACAAGGCACTGGCTTCCGCGTGGTGCCGGGCGCTGGTTGCTTTGCCGGTGTCATGTAGCAAAAGGGCGAGGTACAGGACAAAGGGATCGCCCAGTTTCTTGAAGAGTTCTTGGTAATCGGCCAGCCGCGAGTCGCCGGGTTCCTGGACCAAGGCGTCGAGTTTTTCAATGCACACCAGCGTATGCTCATCCGCAGAATACCGGTGAAAAAACTCGTGTTGCACCAGGCAGGTCAGCTCGCCGAACTCCGGCAGGTAGGCGCC
>CAXUHC010000362.1:0-2396 GCA_964250705.1 uncultured Chthoniobacterales bacterium
CGTGTCCGCATCGCTGCCGGCCAGCAGGCCGCTCGCAAAGGTGAGCGCGAAGCCGATCAGACCGCCAAGGGCAAAAGAATGTTTCATAAGGTGCGCTTTACCGGGACGAACCGTGTCGTTCGCTCCCGTTCGCAGCCTTATAGCAAGCCCCTTGCCAACCTCGAATTACCCGAAAGTTTTCCCGAGCGTTCCTGCGAGCACATCCTCGGTAAAATCCCCCGGCAGCCCCGGCCCGAGCGAGAAGAATTCCGTGGACAAGTCCCTGTGCAGGAGGAATTCCCACATTTTCCCCCAGTGAACGAGTTCGTCCAGATGCGTGAAGCCGAGATGGCGGCAGCCGAGAATTTCCGCGCGGCGGCAGAGGCCCTTGAGGAGGGCAGTTTCGTAGGCCGCGTTCAGCACGAAGATCCGGCTGCCGACGGCCAATTTGTTCAACTGGGCGGCAATTTTTGCCTCCTCGCCGCGGTCCGGGCCGTCGGCCAGACCGGGCACGTCGACGTAGAGGCGGGTCCCCTCCCGCACGGCGGGCATTTCTTCTTCCGAGCGCAGCAGCGGCACGCCCCAGAGTTCGCAGATGGCCGCGAGGCCGTCGATGGGGTTGGGCCGGTCGGTTTCCAGCCGGTACACGGCGGCGGGCTGGCCCAGGCTGAAGACGCAACGCGCGAGGTGCTTGCACAGCGCCGACGTGCTGCCCGCCCCGGCGACTCCGACGAAAGCCATGCGGTCGGTGAGCGGCGGACGGCTGGTCGCAGCGTACTCCCGGCGCAGCAGTTCGGCGATTTCCGGCAGGGCTTGCGGGATCGGCAGGCGATCGATCCGGTTCCAGGCGGGGCTGGCCTGCAACCGGCCAAGCAGCACGTCGCTCATGCCGGTGCGTGGCAGCAGACCCGCGAGGCGCGAGCCCCCGCCGTTGGCCGGAGCAGGCGTCTCCGTCCGGGCATGGAAACGCGGGATTTCCAGGACCGGTTCGTTCGGGAGAGCCGGTGCGGGCGAGGTAGTCCCTGCCAGCTTGCTCGTAACCGACGACGGCGTTTCGTCAGGGTCCCAGGGGGTGATCGGAAGGTGATCGACCGATGGCGCGGGCAAGGCCAACCCCTCACCGGCGACCCTCCCGAGCGGCGCGGGAACACGGGCGATGACTTCCAACTGCGTCCCGCGAAAAAGCCCGGTCAGACCCGTGCGCTCCACCTTGCGCACCGAAGTCACCTGGGCGGTTTCGCCGAGCCGTTGGCGGATCGTGCGCACGGCCTCTTCCGCGGAGTTCACGAGGAAGCGGTGTTCGACTTCGGTCGGGGCGGAGGGTTCCATGTGAGGGCGAGCCAGCGGGCAGGGTTGAACTTGGATGCGGCACGGAGTTTTTCAAGCACCGACGAAGCCACTCACCGCTTGCACGACATCAGCCCCGTCTCACTCTGCTAAAAACTTCTGTCATCCTGAGCGCAGGCCGCAGGCCGCAGCCGAAGGACCTTCCGGCCGTCGGCAGACACCACGGCCTGCCTACCAGCGGTCGGAAGGTCCTTCGACTCCGTTTCACTGCGCTCAGGATGACAAAAATTTTTGAACAGTCGTTAACTGACACATCCAACGTCCCCCGTCTCACGCCGCCTGCGGCATCGGCAGCGTGCCGCGCGGCGCGGGCGGGAAGGAGACCGTCGCCAGATTTTGGATCTCCACCTGGCCCGGCAATTCCTGGTAGGCCAACACAACCAGCTTGGCCAGCGAGGTCTCGAAAAACCGTTTGAACGGCAGCCGCAGTTCCGCCGTGGTGATGACGATGGGCGTTTGCCCCAGCGCCATCATCTGCGAGCAGACGCGGTTCAATTCTCCCAGGACGTGTTGCGCCAAATGCGGATCGATGGATAACCCGATTTCGTACGGCGTGCGCTGCACCTTGGAAACCAGCGTTTGCTCCAGGCGTGGGTCCAGCGTGGCCGCGCGGACCGTCCCCGGCATGCTCTCGTATTCGCCGACGAAATACATGCCCAGCCGTCGGCGCACCTGCTCGGACAGATCGTCGTGATGCTTCGAGATCGGTGCGAAGTCCGCCACGGCTTCCATGATGACGGGCAGGTGGCGGATGGAGATGCCCTCGCGCAGCAGATTTTGCAGCACACGCTGGAGCACGCCGATGGTAACGAGATCGGGCATCAGCTCGCTGACCAGCGCGCCATGCGTGGTCTTGACGTGATCGACCAACCCTTGCGTGTCCTGGCGGCTGAGCACGAGGTGCGCGTGTCGCTTGAGGGTTTCCGCGAGATGGGTAATCAGCACGGACGCCGGGTCCACCACCGTGTACCCGTTGATCTCGGCGGTCGTCTTCTGGTCGTTGCTGATCCAGATCGCTTCCAGGCCGAAAACGGGTTCGACGCACGGAATGCCCGCCAGATCGACCGTGC
>CAXUHC010000363.1:0-2356 GCA_964250705.1 uncultured Chthoniobacterales bacterium
TGGCTACAGCCGGAAAATCCGAAAGGTTGGGCTGTGCGTTACCTGGATCATTACCGGTCCTTCGGCTGCGCTCAGGATGACGGAAAGACACGCGTAACCGCTCACCCAATCGGGACACGCTCCAGGTATTTTTCGCTTCCGCTCAGCACGAAATCTTCTAGACCTCGGTTTCCGTGTCGATATTCTTTACAATTTCTACCTTTAGCGACCCGGGTGGCTTCCATCATTTGAAAAGAATATTACATTCCGTTACACGTTCAACGATAGGATAATAGCGCGTAAAATTGGTAGAATTATCAAAACAAAAGCCAACGCGGTCCGGATTCTGCTGTCTGAAATGGAGTCCAGAAGAGGATGCTTGCGAGGGCAAGTGCTTGATTCGCCGCATGTTCTGGACACATCATCCACTCGTCTCGACCTCTATCACTTCATTATGATCAAGAAAACATCACGCGTAGCGATGCTCATTCCGATGCTCTCGCTGGCGATGGCCATCCCTGCCAATGCCGCTGCCTATCGGACCGACACCGGGTTTACCACGAACAAGCTCGCTGCCTTCGATTCCTCCAACTCCTTTATCAGAATAGATAGTAATGGTCGCACCGACGACGGTTCCTCCGGCCTCGTTGCCCTCGGCTTCACCGCGAATTTTTTCGGGCTCACCGCGAACCAGGTTTATCTCAATAACAACGGCAACATCACGTTCACGGGTCCACTCTCGACTTTCACACCGTTCAACCTCGTCACGACTGGCACGCCGATCATCGCGCCTTTCTTCGCGGACGTTGATACCCGAAACGCTGCCAGCGGCGTTCTGACCTACGGTACGAGCACGGTCAACGGACACGCGGCGTTTGGCGTGGACTGGGCCGGCGTCGGTCACTACAACCAGAGTGGCGCTCCCTTCGACACCTTTCAGGTGGTGTTGATCGATCGTTCCGACATCGCTCAGGGCGACTTCGACTTTGAGTTCAACTACGGCAGCATCGGTTGGGATACCACCAGCTCCACCCCGGACGGGTCAGCGCGTGTCGGCTATTCCAACGGGAGTTCCAACAGTTTCGAACTGGCCGGTTCCGGGACGACGGGTGCCTTTCTCGACGGCGGGCCAAACGCTTTGCAGACTCACAGCCTCAATTCCAACGTGGCGGGACGGTACGTTTTCAATGCCCGCAGCGGCAATGTCGACACTCCGCCGTCCACCGTGCCCGACTCCGGGGTGACCTGGGCGTTGCTCCTGGGCAGCCTCGGCCTGCTCGAAGCTGGCCGTCGCTTGGGCTGCGCGCGCCCGGCATAAAGCTTTTTCCAGTCCGGCGTCCATCCATTTACCGCCCCCCGGCACCCGTCGGAAGGGGCGGTCCTCTCTTTTGGGGCAGACCGTGTAAGCAGGTCACTTCTCCCGGGCCAGCCGGTGGTAGCGCGAGGGGGCTACCACCGGCGTTCCTGCCTCACCCCGCGCGGAAGGACAGAAAAGACGAGTTCAACCGAGACGCGATCCAGGGCACGTCCCGAATGGGCAAACCCCCGGGCTGTAGCCACAGTGCTCTGCCGCCGTGTCTGATCCAGCGCGGACACGGCGACAGAGCACTGTGGCTACAGCCGGAGTTTGCGACTTACCCAACTGCGATAGGCTTTAGCCACCGATCAGCACCGTGGGGCAACCCAAGGTGATCACCCCGCCGTGCGCGGTTAAATCACCCATCCTCGCCGCTGGTTTGCCACCGATCAACACGGTCGCGGAACCCTTGGCAATCGTGTCGGGCGGACCAACGCAGGTGCACATGTCGCCAACACACGCCGCCGGCACGCCGCCGATCAGCACCGTCGGCGCGCCGGGCGGCAGAATGGGTCCGCCCACGTGCGGGACGACCCCCGTGACCATCGGGCAGGTATGCAGGTCACCAACGCGTGCGGCAGGAGGCATAGGTGAGGTAGTCTGACCAAAAACCGGCGCGTCGGCAACTCTTAACTCGCCGTCCCGGCAGCCGCGGCGTCGGCGTCCGGCTGCGCCGGGTCGTGGGCATCGCCCCACTTGAAGTCAGGTTCGACCAGTTTGTAATCAGGCAGGCTGAGCTTCACGCCCTGGCCCATGTCCACGCGGCCCTTCAGCGGATAATCGGAAAGAACTTTCTGAGCTTCCGGCGATTTCTTGACCTCGGCGGCTTGGGTATTTTTCGCGGTGTTGAAATCGGTCATCGTGTCTCCCACCTGCGTGCCGATGGTGCTGCTTTTCATGTCCGCGAGCCGATCCGCCGTGTTTTTGGCGGCGGCCGCATAGGCTCCGACCTTCGCGGCTGCGTTCCGAGCGGTGTCCACCGCGCCTTTCATCTTGTCGGCCACGTCCAGCCCGGCCGCC
>CAXUHC010000364.1:0-301 GCA_964250705.1 uncultured Chthoniobacterales bacterium
TCCCTTGGGTCACGCTTTCCTCCAGGCCGTAGGGGTTGCCCACCGCCATGACCGTCTCGCCGACCTCCACCGCGTCGGAGTTGCCGAAGGGCAGCGGCACGAGGTTCGGGTCGTCGATCTTGAGCACGGCGATGTCCGTGCCGGCGTCGGTGCCGATGAGCCGCGCGGCACGCTTGCGTCCGTCGCTGAGTTCCACCTCGATCTCGTCCATGCCTTCGATGACGTGGTTGTTCGTCACGATGTGCCCTTCCCGGCTGACGATGGCCCCGCTGCCGAGTTGATTCTGCACGCGTTCACCGCC
>CAXUHC010000364.1:311-2355 GCA_964250705.1 uncultured Chthoniobacterales bacterium
GCCGCCCCTGCGTTGGTTACGATGGAAGAACTGGTAAAACGGATCGTCCTGGTAGTCGGGAACCTGCACGGTCCGGCTGGTCGTGATGCTGACCACGGACGGCACGACGGCCTGCGCGAGCGCGATCCGCTGGCGGCTCATGGCCGCCAGGACGTTCACGTCCTGCGGGTCGATGCGCGGGCCGTCGGCCAGGGTGTACTTTTCAGGCCGGTAACGGACGGCAGATTTGCCCTTGAAAATGTCGCGCACCGTTTGCCGGAGGCTGCCGG
This sequence comes from uncultured Chthoniobacterales bacterium, assembly GCA_964250705.1. GTDB lineage: Bacteria > Verrucomicrobiota > Verrucomicrobiia > Chthoniobacterales > SZAS-18 > CAHJWO01. The sequence continues at coordinate 581 of CAXUHC010000364.1, forward strand.
TCGAGCCCTCGCGCCGCTCTTTCCAAAGCTCGAGCGAGCCGACCGCGATGCACAGGAGGGCCAGGAAGACCAGGAAGTTGAAGAAACGTTTCATGGAACGAATACAGATACGGCGGGAACGGCGCGGCGGACGGGTTCAGCTTACCTGCACGATGGCGAACTTCCGACTTTCCACGATGTAGACGCGGAAACGCCGGTTTTCTTCACGCCGCAGCGCCGGGTCGCTCTCGAACAAATCCTTCGCGGCGGTGCGCGCTTGGCGCATGAGGTCGCCGTCTAATAATAGATCGCCCAGCTTGAGCGGCGGCAACCCGCTTTGCGCCGTGCCAAGGATGTCGCCGGGCCCGCGCAGCTTCATGTCCGCCTCGGCGATCACGAACCCGTCCGAGCTGTCCTCCAGCACCTGCAACTTTTCGCCCGCCGCGACGCTGGCCCGGGCGTCGGTCATCAGCAGGCAATAGCTCTTGTGCTCCCCGCGCCCGATGCGCCCGCGCAACTGGTGGAGCTGCGCCAGCCCGAACCGCTCCGAATTTTCGATCAGCATCAGGTTCGCGTTCTTCACGTCGATGCCGACTTCGATTACCGTCGTGGAAACCAGCGCGTGCGCTTCCCCGTCCCGGAACCGGCGCATCACGGCGTCCTTCTCCTCGGGGCGCATCTTGCCGTGCAGCAGTTCCACCTTGTAGGGCGCGAGCACGGTCTTCCAATGCTCGAACCGCACCGTGGCGGCCTTGGCCGTCAGCTTTTCGCTGTCTTCGATCAGCGGATACACCAGGTACGCCTGCCGCCCGGCGGCGAGCTGCGCCAGGATAAACTGCCCCGCTTCGTGCAGCTTGCTGTCGGGCCGCACCTTGGTGATGATCTTGCCCCGGTTGGCGGGCAACTCGTCGAGGATGGAAACGTCCAAATCCCCATAAACCGTGATCGCCAGCGTGCGCGGGATCGGGGTCGCGGTCATCACGAGCACGTCCGGCGCGACGGCCCGCCCGGCGGACAGCGCGGCCCGCTGGAGCACGCCGAACTTGTGCTGCTCGTCGATGACCACCAGTCCCAGCCGGGGCGGCGGGGCTTTGTCGAACAGCAGCGCGTGGGTGCCGATGAGGATGTCCGGCAGCCCGTCGTCTGCGACGCGGACAGGAATGACCGCAGAATTCCCAGGAATGGTGGCGTCATTCCCACTAATTTCGGCGTCGTTTGGCTCTTTTTGACTAAAAAACAGGCTTTCCGGTCCGTCCGTGACCTCCCGGCGGGTGCCGGTCCGCAGCGCGATCCGCAGGCCCAACGGCTCCAGCCAACGCTTGAAGACGAGGAAATGCTGCTCGGCCAGGATCTGCGTGGGAGCCATGAGCACCGTCTGGAACCCGGCTTCTACCGCCAGCAGCATGGCCGAGAGAGCGACCAGCGTCTTGCCCGCGCCCACGTCACCTTGCAGGAGGCGGTTCATGGGCCGGGCGGCGGCGAGGTCGCCCTTGATCTCGCCGATGCAGCGCCATTGCGCGCCGGTCAGCGCGAAGGGCAGCGTGTCGTGGAAGCGGTCGAGCAGGTGGCCGGGTCCGCAGTGGGACTCGCCGGGGCGTGAGATGGTCCTGGCGCGCCGGGCGTTGACGAGCATTTGCAAGGCAAAGAATTCGCTCAGGACGAGATGCCGCCGGGCTTTTTCGCGGTGGTTTTCGTCTTCGGGGAAATGAATGGCGCGCAGGGCCTCAGCGCGGGTCAGCGGGTCGAGGCCGGCGGGGAGCGGGGTTTCCACGTCGCTCAGGTCGGTAATTTCGAGG
>CAXUHC010000365.1:0-2315 GCA_964250705.1 uncultured Chthoniobacterales bacterium
CGGCGCGCCGGCTGGCGTGGACGACGTTGACACGCACGATCCCTACGCCGCCTTCTGAATTTATGGGGCGACCGCCCTACGAATTCACCGGGATTGCTCCAACACTTTGAATGCGCCCCCCGCTCCTTCGAGGTCCATGAGAAAGACGAGCGCCGGGTCGCCGCTCATCCGCCTACGCGAACCGGCGGGCAGCCACCGCCGGAGAAATTCCGTCTGCGTGCAGAGAGCTGCGTGACGGAAGCCCGCCGCACCGCCCCAGCGTTGCAAATCGGCAAAGTTCACGTCGGCGGTCAGGTCTTGCTGCCCGAACCGCTGGTACGCTTCGGCACCCGTCACTCGCTGATGGCGGCAATACCCTCGCAGTGTCCCGTGCAACCTCCGATGATAAAGTCCGGGCGGAACGCCGCCATAATCGACCGTCAACATCCGGCCGGTCTCCCAGTCGGTGACGCCGTTTTCCAGCCAGCGGCGGTAGGCAAGGTGCGATTCCACCCGCTGACCGATTGCCACCTCACCGCCCGCACCCGTTTCCGGCGTCGGCCCCGCCCATTCCCCGAACCTTTCAACGGGGTTCGCCGCGTCTTCCGGCCAGCAGACCCGCACCTCGCGCCATTGTCCGGCTTGCGGCCCGTGGACCAATTGCACGCAGGGAAACGCGTCCACGAACTCGTTGGAAACCACCAACGCGCGGCCGGCCGCCGCCGCCAGCGCCGAGCGCAGGTCCGCGTGCCACTGCACGGAGCGCCCGGAACTCCGCAGCCGTGCACGCTGCGCCGCCTCTAATCCTGCGGAAATCTCCACGAGGTGATATTGCAGGCCGCGTCCCGACCACCACCGAATCGACCTGAAGACGCTTTCGGCGAGCTGACCGCTCCCGCCGCCCAGTTCGATAACATGCCACCTTCCCCGGCGGACCACCTCCCGCCGGTGGGCGGCGGCCCAGGCGGCGATTGCTTGCCCCAGCGCGGGGTGCAGGGTCGCCGCCGTCGAAAAATCTCCCCTCTTCCCCACCGTGCTCACCCGCCGCGCATAGTAGCCGTACTGCGGGTGATACAACGCTTCCCGCATGAACCGCTCGACCGAGATCGAACCACCCTCCGCCTCGATGAGCGAGCGCAGGTACGCCGCCGACGGTACGGGCGGCGTCACATCCCGCATTGCGCGCGGACTTCCGCGAGGCTGGAATCCTTCGTCAGCAAGCCCGCCAGGTACGGATCGACCCGCGGAGCGAAATCCGCCGCGACCCGGAGATTCTGCGGCGTGGTCAGCCGGGAGAACACCGCCGCGCTGATCTTCGTGCGCAGCACGACTTTTTCACTGTAGCCGTAGCCGAGGTTGCTCGACCAGAAGCGCACATTTTCCACCCCGTTGATCGTCTCCGTCCCGAGGAAAATCACCGAATGCCCGTGCTCCCGCCGACCCACGGCGGTCGACCAGAAAATTTTCATGAAGTCGCCGGGCTGCGCCTGCGCGAAATCGCTGAAATTCCGTCCCAGGCGCATCTCGTAAAAAAGCCGCGCCGTCCCCGGGCCGTTCGCGTTCCAGCGTCCCCAGACGCCTTCACCATCGCGTTGCCCGGTGACGAGCAACGCTGCGAACGTCTGGTCGTCGGCAGCCAGCAGTCCTCGCCGGGCCAGAGCGTCGACCGTCTTCAAAAACACGAGGTAGGTCGCCCCGGAGCAGTAGCTCGGCTGCGCGCGGGCCGCCTGGACGTTCAGACCGCTGGCGTCGCCCATCGCGACCGCGCTGCCGAGCCGTTCCGTGGCGACGTGGCTGGCCGAATAACCGCCCGCCTGCGGCATCGTGCGGATTTCTTGGAGGATCAACGCGTTGTAAGGCGCGGTGTCCGTCGTCACGCCCTGCTGCGCGTGGGCGGAAATCGCCGCCGTCCAGACCAGCGCGAAAACGAAGCGGAAGCAAAATTTCATCGGGTTGGCAGCAGACGCGCCGCCGCGACGAACATGCTTGCGAAGCCTCGGGTCCGCAAGTCGGGCGCATCGGCCACCGGGGTTGACCCACCAACTGCGCGGCACTCGCCGTGCTTGTTCGGGGCAAGGAGTTTCCCTTGTCAGAACGTGACGGCTGGCTAGACTCCCTCTCCCGGCGCACTCCAACGAAACAACCCCATCTGACGACGAGCCACCGAAAGCTCAAACATCTCACCTTCTTCCATGCTGCCACCGATCCAGACCTTCAACATCGTCCCCAAGCTGCCGCCCGCCCTGGAGCCGTTGCGCGAGATCGTCTACAACCTCTGGTGGAGCTGGGAACCGGCGGCGCGGCGGTTGTTTTACCGGCTGGACGAAGGGCTCTGG
>CAXUHC010000366.1:0-2262 GCA_964250705.1 uncultured Chthoniobacterales bacterium
GAGCACGTCGACCTCGTGCATGGCCCGCAAGATGCGGCCGACCTTTCCGGGCTTGGCCAAGATGGAGATGAAAATTTCCCGGGCGCTCTTTGCGTATTGAAAAGTGCGGTTGATCAGCCGTCGGCGGCGGCGAATCAGTTGCTCCAACTCGGAACTCAGCCGCAGTTCCCGGTCTTGCATGTGTGCGAACACTCGCAAAAGCCGGAACGGGTCCTGCTTGAAAACGTCGCGGCTGGCCGGGTGGATCAGCCCGTGCTGGCTGTAAAACCCGTCGAAATGTTCCGGCTCGGGTTCGCCCCGGCCGAACAGCCGTAACAGGCCATTCATCGGTTTGGGCAAGGCATCGGCATGCCCTCCGTTGTGCACCGAACGCTCGAAGAGCGTCTCCGTGACCAACGCCATTGACCGGGCATGATGGTAGTAATCACGCATGAACGCCTCGCTGCGACGGAGCGTATTCGCTTGCGGATAATCGAAGCGGTCAGCGATTTGTCCCTGGAAATTCAGTGTCAGCGAATCGGCGGAGCGCTTGGCCAAGTAGTGCAGATCGGTGCGGACGCGCAGCAGAAAATCGTTCGCGGCTTCGAGCGTACGACGTTCGCTGGAATGAACGAACTCGTTCGTCTTCAGTGGGTTGTCAGCACCGCCGTACGATAGAAACCGCAGACTCCAGAGGAGATTATGATAGTCACGCAGACCGCCAGGACTCGTCTTGACGTTGGGTTCCTGCAGGAAGACCGTCGGACCGTACTTGAGATGACGATGGCGTTGATCCTCTCGTCGCCAGGCCAAATATTTTGCTTCCTGACCACGAATGCAGGCTTGCTCGAATCGCTGGCGGAACTCCGCGACCAAAGGTTCGTATCCCGCTAGAAAACGCGATTCTAGGAGGGCGGTTTTGGAAATGTTGTCCCGGTTGGCGTGGTCGCAGGCCTCGCTGATGGATCGGGTGCAATGTCCCACCTTGAAGCCGATGTCCCACAGCATGTAGAGCACCCGCTTGATCATCTCGTTGATGTGCCCGGGGATTTTGTCGGGAGCGAAATGATGCAGGAAAAGGATGTCCACATCGCTGAAGGGATTGAGGAGCCCACGCCCGTATCCACCGATGGCCAGCATGGCAGGCAGACTCCCCGGCTCTTGCTGACACGGCAGGCAGGTCTGGCACGCGTCCGCGAACAACTGACGCAGCAAGATGTCGAGCATGCCGACCCGACGCTGGCAAATCTCGACCCCGCCGCCGCCCGCTCGATGTGCGAGCAGCAGGCGGTGGTTTTCGATCTTCAAAAACCTCTTGTAAACAGGCAGGCGCGGCTCGGAGGGTCCGAGCTTCCCAAGGTCGGCGACGGCGAGCTGCCTTTCGGCGTGAGCGAGGACTTTGTGCAGATGCGGCATGTCCCGTGGAGTAATCGTGGCGCCGTTTTGCAGCGCGTTTCGTGCCTTGGTCGGACCGTTTTCAGACCCCGATCCCGTAACGCTTCATTTTGTTGTACAGCGTAGGTCGGTGGATGCCCAGCATCTTGGCCGCCTTGAGTTTGTTGCCGTGCGTCTGGAGGAGCGCCTGCATGATGGCGCGGCGCTCGCGGTCGTCGAGGTTGAGACTACCGCCATCGCTCCCGGCGGCGATTTCGGGAAGCGGAGAGACCCCGTTCCCAGAGGGAGGAAGGTCCATAGGTTCGTCCCGCAGCGCCGCCGGCAACAGCAGTTCAGGCGGGAGGCTGCTCTCCGTGATGGTGTCATCCTTCGCCAGGACCACCGCGTACTCGATGGCATTTTGCAGTTGGCGAACGTTGCCCGGCCAGGCGTAATCGCGCAGCCGCGTCAATGCTTCGACGGTGATGCGCGGCTCGTGACGCCCCATTTGCAGCGCGTGACGTTTTACAAAGAGCGCCACGAGCGGCGCGATGTCTTCCCGCCGGTCGCGGAGCGCGGGGACTTCGATCTGGAACGTGTTGATGCGGTAATAGAGATCAGGCCGGAGCGAACCCTCGCGGAGTGCGCGGGTCACGGCCTGGTTGGTGGCGGCGACCAACCGGAAATCGGCTTTCAGCGTTTTGGTGCTCCCGAGCGGTCGGAATTCCCGTTCCTGCAACACGCGCAGAAACCGCGTCTGGAGGGTGGCAGGCATTTCCGCGATTTCGTCAAGAAACAGCGTCCCGCCTTCGGCCTGCTCGAAGCGACCAGAAGAGCGGGCCGTCGCGCCGGTGAAGGCGCCCTTCTCGTGACCGAACAGTTCGGCTTCGATCAGGTCGCGCGGGATCG
>CAXUHC010000367.1:0-2223 GCA_964250705.1 uncultured Chthoniobacterales bacterium
CCACCAGCGGGACTCGGCTGATCCTTTCCCCGGTAGCCGGTTTGCCACACCGCCGGCCCGTTGAGCGCCACGAGAAATTTGCTCTTTTCCGGGACCAGCAACCCGTGAAATTTTTGTCGATTTCCGATAGATGTTGTGGTAAACGCAAACAAGACCGCTATATAGAGTATGGCTGCACAAACATTGACCCTCAGCGAACTGAAGTCCCTTGCCATGAACGGCGAGATCTCCGAGGTCGTCGCCCATGTGCAGGTTAACCTGATTGCTACCAAGACCACAAAAGACGGCAAGCCGTACTTCGAGATCCATTTCGTGGACTCGCGCGACCGTGCGGTGTTGCGGGCATGGGCCGATGCCCCGGTGTATCCCCTCTGCCAGACACTGGCCAGCGGGCACTGCGTGGAAATTGCCGGAGATTTCTGCCATCACTCGACTTTCGGGCTGGATGCGCGCCGCTGGACGTTTCGCGCGCTGACCAACAGCGAGAAAGCCGCGCTAATGGCCGGTCCGACGGAAGTGCGCGAGCGGCAGGAGGCGGATTTCCAATTCATCGCCGAGACGGTACAATCACTCGTGGACCCGCGCCTGCGGATTCTGTGCGAGATGTTTTTGGTCGAAAATGGCACGCGTTTCCGCCGCACGGCGGCGGCGAGATCCTATCACCACGCGCGGCGCGGCGGCCTGGTCGAGCACACCGCGCAGATGATGCGTTCGGCGTGCGCGCTGGCGACGGTTTACCAGAAACTGAACCGGGATCTGCTGATTGCAGGCGTGTTGTTCCACGATTCGGGCAAGCTGTGGGAGAACCACGTCGCCGAAGACGCGTTCAACATCGAACACTGCGAACGCGGCGAGCTCCTCGGCCACATCAACATGGGCATCGAGATCGTCAACAGCCTCTGGCGGCAACTCAAGGCTGACGACGCTTTTGCCACCTGGAAGGGGGTCGTGCCCTCGTCGGAAAGCGTGCGTCTTCACTTGCTGCACCTGATCGCCAGTCACCACGGCGAGATGGCATTCGGTTCGCCCGTCGTGCCGAAAACGCCCGAAGCCTGCGCGTTGCACTACATCGACAACCTCGACGCCAAGATGGAAATGGTCTTCACCGGTTACACGACCGCGCAAAAGGTCGCCACCAACATTTACGACAAGGTCCGCCCGTTGCCGGGATACCTGATCGAGCCCCTCAAGCCGTTCCCGGCAGATACCGACCAGACCGGCGGCTGGATGGCGCCGCCGGAGCCGTCAGCGGAGTAATAAGAGGCCTACCCGCAACGGCGCGGGAGCAAACGATTCGGTTGCTGTCATGCCCTCAAATTCTCCCGCCGCCAAGTTCATCGAAGAATCGGTTAACCACCCCGAATGGTTGAAGACCATCGAGTCCGGCCAACCCGACGCCGTGGTCGCGCTGGCGAAAGAACACGGATTCGAGTGTTCGCTCGACGACCTGAAGCAAGCCGCGCATGAGATGGTCCCCGATAAGCAGGTTGACGAGGCTGCGTCGGGACTGAGCGACTTCGAGAGCGACGCCGGGTACGGTAATGACACGGGCTACGCCGCGTTGTTCGGCGTCGCGGGTGCGATCCTCAAGATGTAAAGCGGGCCGGCACTACGATTTCGCGGCCTTGGAAATCTTGGCGATTTCCGCAAACTCACGCGGGTCGAGGCTTGCGCCACCAACGAGCGCGCCGTCAATATCGGGTTCGGCCATCAAGGCCTGGGCGTTCGCTGCCTTGACGCTGCCGCCATATTGCAGGCGGACGCGTTCTGCCACATGATCGTCCGTGATGGCAGCGATTTCACGGCGGATGAAGGCGTGTGCGCTTTGCGCCTGCGCGGGCGTCGCGTTGCGCCCCGTGCCGATGGCCCAGACGGGTTCGTAGGCGACGACAGTTTCCTGAATCATCTTGGGGTCCAACCCGGCCAACCCGGCGCGCAATTGCCGCGAGAGCACCGCTTCCACCTGCCCGCCATCGCGCTCGGCGAGCGTTTCGCCGATGCAAAAGATCGGCTTGAGCGTCGCCTCGTGCGCGGCGTGGATTTTCTGGTTGATGATGGCGTCCGTCTCGCCGAAAAGCTGCCGCCGTTCGCTGTGGCCAAGGACCACGTAACGCACGAACAACTCCCGCAGCATCCCGGCGCTGATCTCCCCGGTAAACGCCCCCGATTTTTGCGCGTGCATGTTCTGCGCGCCCAGCTTCAAAGAATAGGACTCGGAAACCA
>CAXUHC010000368.1:0-2174 GCA_964250705.1 uncultured Chthoniobacterales bacterium
ACGAGCACCCGCTCCCGAAAACTGCTGCCGCCTCGACGACGGGGTGGGGGCTGTTTCGGGGCGCGTCGGTTGTCGCCGTGGTGTTGCTGCTGGTCGGCGCGCTCGCGTGGCTGATTTTCGGTTTCAGCACGGACCACTTCGTCAGTTCTGACGCCAAGCGAGTGGTGGAACGCCAGAAGATTCTCGTTGACCGCAACACCGAGGACGCCAAGCTGCTGCACGATCCGGTCAGTTGGATGGCCAAGGACAAGGGCATCGTGCGCGTGCCGATTGATCGGGCGATGGCGATGACGGTTCAGGATTTGCAGCCGATCCAGCCGCACCCGGCGTACCCGATCAAACAATCCCCGCCGCAGCCCGCGAACGCGCCGACCGCTGCCGACAAGGGCGTCGGGGTGCCCGAGGCCAGCGCCGGGGTCAACCCGCCCGCCTCCAATCCTACCGTGGGCCAGCCTTCGCCCGCGCCTGCGGCGGGGACGCCGGGTCCTGCTCCCGCCGCAGTCGGAACGCCTGCGCCAGCCCCGGCCCCGGCGGCTCCTGCCGCCGCCGCCCCGCCGCCAGCCCCGGTTTCCGCCGTGACTCCTGCGCCCGCGACCGGCGCGCAGCCCGAACCCTTGATGACTCCGCCCGCACAGCTAACGCCGACCGGCACCGCCACGCCGTCCGCTTCCGAGAAGACGACCCCAACGCCCGCACCTAACGAACCTGGGGCCAGCCCTGCCGGTACGCCGTAACTTTTCCCATCGCCATGAGCACCGTTCCCATTTCGACCGTGGACCCGAGCGCGTCCGCCGGACCGCTGACTGGTCCGGTCGTCAGCGCGCCGTTGTCCGCCGCGGATCAAAGCTCCGCGCCGACGGCGCACGCCGCTGAATCGACGGATGAGCTGGCAGCTACCGACGCGTCGGTACGCGGGCCCGTTTTGATGTTTTTCGCCTCCGCCATCGGCTGGCTGCTGCTGTCGTCGGCCCTGGCGGTCCTCGCCTCGGTGAAACTGAATTTTCCCTACGTCCTGGCCGGGTTTTCCTGGCTGACGTTTGGCCGGGTGCATCCTGCGGCCACTTCGTCTTTCGTTTACGGCTGGGCAGCGACGGCGGGCATCGGCGCGTCGCTCTGGCTGATGGCCCGCCTGTGCCGTCTGCCGCTCAAGGGCACCGGGATCCTGACCGCTGCGTGGGGGTTGTGGAATCTCGGGGTGTCCCTGGGCGTGTTCGGCATCTTGTACGGCGGCGGCACCTCGTTTGCCGGACTGGAATTTCCGCCTTACGCGGCGCTGGCGATTTTCACGGCCTTCGTGTTCATCGCGCTCTGGATGGGACTCACGTTCCGCAACCGCGCGGCGGGCGCGGTTTACATCTCGCAATGGTATCTGCTGGCGGCGTTCTTATTCTTCCCGTGGATGTACGCAACGGCGAACCTGCTCTTATTTTTTATCCCGATCCAGGCGCCGGCCCAAGCGGTGGTAGCCGCCTGGTTCGCGCATGGGATGGTCAGCCTGTGGCTCGTGCCCATCGCGCTGGCCGTGGCGTACTACATCGTGCCCAAGGTAGTGGGCCGCCCGCTCGCGCATTACGGGCTAGCAAAATTCGGATTCTGGTCGTGGCTCGTGTTCTCCGGTTGGAGTGGGGCCTATGATCTGATCGGCGGCCCAGTTCCGGCCTGGCTGCTGAGCTTGGCCATCGTCGCCAGCGCGCTGACGCTTCTGCCACTTTATGCCATCTACGCGAATTTCAGCGGCACGCTTTCACGGCATGGCCGGGGCCTGCGGCACAGCCCGTCGCTACGCTTTGTGACGGTCGGCGTGTGGTGCTTTCTCGCGGCGGGGATTGCCTCGGCGCTGTCGGGCTTCCGCAGTGTCAACGCGGTGGTGCATTTCACGCTGCTGGGAGGCGCGGTGCAAGCCACTGACATTAAGGTGGCCGACGTGGCGGCGTTCAACGCTGCGGTGCCGCGCTTGCACGCCGGCGACACGCTGGTGCTGGCCGCCGGGCAATGGCGCGACGCTCCGCTGGTTTTCAAAGGCAAAGGCACCGAGAAGCAGCCCATCGTGCTGCGCGCCGAGCAGCCGGGCGCGGCCAAGCTGGTAGGCCAGTCGAGCCTGCGGCTGGTGGGCGACTACCTGGTGGTGTCGGGGCTGGATTTTCGGGACGGCTACGCGCCCAAGGGTGGCATCA
>CAXUHC010000369.1:0-2132 GCA_964250705.1 uncultured Chthoniobacterales bacterium
TGTATATCCTCGACACGCCGCCGGAGGAGCGTTTCGACCGGATCACGCGCCTGGCGACCGATCTGTTCGCCGTCCCGATTTCCTACATTGCCCTCGTGGACGCCCAGCGGCTCTGGTACAAATCCGCCCAGGGTCTGACCCACAGCGAAGCCACGCGCAACGACTCCTTCTGCACCCACACCATTCTCAATCCTGACCGTTCGCTGGTGGTCACGGATGCCATCCGCGACGAGCGCTTTCACGACAGCCCGCACGTCACCGGCGAGATGAACGCCCGGTTTTACGCGGGCCATCCGCTGCTCTCCCCCGAAGGGCTGCCTCTGGGCACGCTCTGCATCATCGACCACGAGAGCCACACCTTTGACGAAAAACAGCGCAGCGCCTTGCACGATCTGGCGAAGATGGCGGAGGCGGAACTCAACACCGCCGAACTCAACCAGGCGCTCGGCGCACTCCGCAAGGCGGAAGAGAACTACCGCGGCATCTTCGAGAACGTCGCCGAGGGTATCTTCCAAGTCGACCCTGACGGCCGTTTGACCCAGGCAAATCCCGCCGCCGCGCGGACTTACGGGTACAACGAGACGGCGGAGTTCATCGAAGACGTGCGGGAATTCGGCCGCTCGCAGCAGGTCGATCCCACGCGCCGGGGCGAAATGCTCAGCCAGCTCCACCTCCACGGGCGCGTCACCAATTTCGAGAGCGAAATCTACCGCCGCGACGGGACGACCGCCTGGATCAGCGAGAGCATTCACGCCGTGAACGGCCGGGATGGGGGCTGCCTTTACTACGAGGGGACCGTTCACGACATCACCTCGCAGAAGTACGCCGCCGCCGCCCATGCGCAGGCGCGCGACGAAGCCCTGCAAACCGCGCAGGTCAAGAGCGACTTCCTGTCGACCATGAGCCACGAGATCCGCACGCCGATGCACGGGATCATCGGCATGACGGGACTGCTGCTGAACACCGATTTGAAGCCCGAGCAGGAGGAACTGGTGCGCCTGATCGCTTCCTGCGGCGACAACCTGTTGAGTCTCATCAACAACGCGCTCGATTTCTCCAAGATCGAAGCCGGGTGTCTGGAACTGGATAATCAGCCGTTCGCCCTGCGTCCCGCGATGAAGGAGGTCATTGATCTGCTTTCGATCCAGGCCACGGCCAAGCAGGTGACGCTCGCCTGCGAGATCGATCCGCGCATTCCCGAGGTGCTGGTCAGCGACGTGACGCGCGTGCGCCAGATTCTTTTCAACTTGATCTCCAACTCGCTCAAATTCACCCCGAGCGGTGGGCGTGTGGACGTGGTGGTCACCGGCAACCGTCTGAGCGAAGCGGTGGAGAACCACGGTCATGTCGGTGCGATTGATCCGTGGCTGTTTCATTTTACGGTGCGCGACACCGGGGAGGGGATTCCCGAGGAAAAGCTGCACCGGCTCTTCCGGGCGTTCAGTCAGGTCGACGCCTCCACCAGCCGCAAGCACGGCGGCACCGGCCTGGGGCTGGCGATTTGCCACCGCCTCTGCGAGATGCTGGGCGGAGCGATCTGGCTGGAAAGTGAGCCGGGGATAGGATCGAATTTCGAGTTTACGATCAAGGCTGCTGCGGTGCCCAACGCCGTCGATCCGCAGAGCGCCGACCGACCGCCCCCTCCCACGGACGGGGTGGTGCCGACCAACGGAGCGAACGGCCATCTCAACGGTGCCCGCTCCGGCGCGCTTCCAAGCCCGCCCCGCAACGGAAACGGCGCCGCGCCCGCGCCCGGGCCGACCCCGCTGCGGATCTTGCTGGCCGAGGATAACTTGGTGAACCAGCGCGTGGCCGTCGGTTTGTTGAAGCAAATCGGTTACACCGCCGTCTTGACCAACAACGGACGCGAGGCGGTGAATGCGCTGTCTGCCAACGAATACGACGTGGTGCTCATGGACATCCAGATGCCGGAACTCGACGGTCTGGAAGCGACTCGCGAGATTCGCCGTCTCTGGCCCGAGGGGCCGCGCCGTCCGTACATCATCGCCATGACCGCCAACGCCATGACCGGCGACCGCGAGAGGTGCCTGGAGGCAGGCATGGACGACTACATCAGTAAACCCGTAAAAGCCAACCGCTTGAAAACCGCACTCGAACAATGCTGCGAACTG
>CAXUHC010000370.1:0-1677 GCA_964250705.1 uncultured Chthoniobacterales bacterium
TAACACTCGAAAATTCGCTTTACTCGGGGGGGGCGAACTATTTCCGACCCTTCCGTCATTTTGAAGTTACAACCGGACACGCCCAGATTGATGAGCGACTTTTTCTCTCGTTTCCAAGTTGCACTTGCGAACGCCCTTGTCCGCCCAACCGCGTCGGCTCCGGCGGCAGGCGGAAATCCAACATCGCCTTGAACGGACACGGTTTTAGCCGCATCCTCCCCGTATGACCTTGCGAATCGTGCTCGAACCCAGCGAAGAGGGCGGCTTCACCGCGACCGTGCCGAGCCTGCCCGGCTGCATCAGCGAAGGCCGCGACCGGACCGAGGCTCTCAAGAATATTCAGGAAGCCATCGACCTCTACCTCGAACCCGTCGAGGACGACGCCCAATTTTCCGAGCAGGCGGAAACCGTCGTAATTTCGGTATGAGCAAGGTGGCCCAGCCTGTCATATAAACGGGTGATCCGGGCGTTGCGCCGCGACGTTTGGGTGGTTCTCCGCCAGAAAGGCAGCCACATCCGGCTGCAAAAACAGACGCCGCACGGCACGCTCAAACTCACCGTGCCCGCGCACCGTCCGATCCTGCGCTCCGACCCTCGCGCACATTCTCAAGGAAGTGCGCCTGAGCGTGGAGGAGTTTAACGAGTTACTTTGATACGGGATTCCCGCGTTCCAAGTTGCACTTGGGGACGCCCGGAGACTGCGTTATCATGCCGCCATGAGCACGCTCGCCGAAATCGAAGCCGCCGTTGTCTCCCTGACCCCGCAGGAAATGGCGCAACTTGAAAGTCTGCTGCACGAACTGCGCGCACAGGCGGAGGAAAAAGAGTTGCAGGAAATCTATCAGCGCATCGGCCTTCATCCGCTGCCCCGGCGCGGCGGACCGCCGGTCACGGTAGAACTGGTACGACAGATTTGTGAGGAAGGCATCTGAGGCGGGCATTGTTTGATGTAAGCTTCCTGGTAGCATTCCTTGACGTGGAACACGTTCGGCACGCAGAAGCCGCCCGCTGGCTCCTGACCAATGACGCCGCAGGTTGGGCGACTTGCCCGTTGGCCGGAAACGGCTGCTTGCGCGTGCTGACCAATCCTCGCTACACCGCTCCCCAAAGCGCCGCCTCCGTGCTCGGCAGATTGGACGCTACCAAGCAAAGCGGCAACCATGCGTTCTGGCCGGACGATGTTTCCATCACGAACGCGGCGGTGTTCGACTGGAGCCGCTCGCAAGGGCATCAACAGATCACGGACGTTTACCTGCTTGCGCTGGCGGTCGAGCACGGCGGACGGCTGGTGACGTTCGACCAACGCATCCAGTCCGGGATGGTGAAGGGATTCGGCCCGGCGAGGGTGTTCCCTGCAATCCACCGGGATTGCACCCCAGGGAATGACCACGATTACTTCTGCCCGCCAAGGTCGGAGCACACCGCCGTGCGCCGCGTGGGGTCACCCGACGCGATGAAACGGCTCATCGTCTTCGATTTGGACGGCACCTTGGCCGAAAGCAAATCCGCGCTCGATGCGGAGATGGCTGTCTTGCTCAAAGCACTTCTCGCCGTCGTGAAAGTCGCGGTGATTTCCGGGGGCAACTGGCCGCAGTTTGAAAAGCAGGTGCTCGCCAATCTGCCGCACGAGGAACACCTCAAAAATCTGTCTCTCCTACCGACTTGCGGGACGAAATT
>CAXUHC010000370.1:1687-2123 GCA_964250705.1 uncultured Chthoniobacterales bacterium
GAAACCGGTTGGGAACTCCCGTACTCGGAAGATTTCAACGCTGCGGAAAAGGAGAAAATCATCCGTTCGTTGAAGCAAGCAACGGAGGCTTTGGATTCCCAGCCCGGAAAGACGTGGGGAGAGGTGATCGAAGACCGGGGGAGCCAGGTCACGTTCTCCGCGCTGGGACAGCAGGCACCCATCGAAGCAAAGAAATCGTGGGACCCCGGTTTCGCCAAACGCCAGAAGATGAAAGTGGTCCTCGATCAGCTCATCCCGGAGTTTTCCGTGCGTTTGGGCGGCACGACATCCATCGATGTCACCAAGCCTGGCATCGACAAGGCCTACGGCATCAGAAAGCTGCGCGACACCCTCGGCATAGCGTTTGATGAGATGATTTTCATCGGGGACGCCTTGTTCCCCGGCGGGAACGACTATCCGGCCAAGGAAGCGGGCG
>CAXUHC010000371.1:0-2048 GCA_964250705.1 uncultured Chthoniobacterales bacterium
CCAGCAGCGTGCAGCCCGCCCAGGAGTAGTACAGGTTGGCGCGTGCCAGGTTGCCCCAGATAAATCCTGTGATCGGCCCGGCCGCTAGTCTTTGCAAGCGCCGCTTGGCCGAGGGCACCGGGTAGAAGATGGTTTGCACCAGCGGGCTGGCCCCGCCGTCCTCACCGACCAACTCAGGAAAGCGCGCGATCCAACCTCGGGGATCGTGTCCGGCGTCGAGCGCGGCCCGGTCGGCGGCGAACACGGCAGGGCGGCTCAGGCTGGGCAATGTCAACAGGCTGCCGAAGGTCCAGAGCGTCATCCAGCAGGCGTGGAGCAGCAACGCCGTTCCGGGCGGATACACGGCCAGACCGAAGAGGAGCGACCCCAAGGCACTGCCCAGCGCGTTCCAGCCTAGAACGAGCAGCACCGTCCGGCCCGGCAGACCTCGTTCGATCTGCCAACGGCGGCGCGCGTCTTCGGCCGCCCGCTCGTCGGCGGACACCCGCTGCCGCCAGGAAATCGGCCACAAGCTGACCACGCGGCGGCCCCAGCCGATGGTCGTCCCGGTGAAAGCGGGATCGTCCGCCACCGCCAACAAAGTCGCTCCGTCGCTGCCGGGCTGGGAAGTGAACTGGACGCCGCCGAGCAAGCGCAGACACCCGGGGCGGGCCACCGCCAGGCCCATCGTTGCCACCACGACGCCCGCGACGAACCCGCCGCTCAGACGAAAGCTCCCGTAGCTCACAGCCGCGATGAGCCCCAAGACCAGCGTGTGTCCAGCCGCCCCGCGAAGCCACGATCCGAGAAAACGCCGAAGCTCTGGCCTCGGTGGAGGCATCAGGAGAACGCCTCCCACGTAGTCGAACCCCGCTTGGACGCCGAGCGCACCGAGCAGCAAGAGGGCGACGCTGCTTGGGCCAACCCACGGGCTTCCAACTCTTGGCAAGAACCAGAGCCCGCCCGCCGCTGCCAGAACCCAGCCGCCGACGTTGACGATGCCGAGGGCCAGACGGCGGCCAGCCAGTTGCGTCTGTGTGGAAGTCATTCTCTGGTGTTTGCCCGCTCCACGATGTGCCGGATTGGGGAGACACCAAGAACGATGCCGGTGCCGTCGAGGGATGCCGCCAAATGTTCCAGGAAGTTGGTCGGCGCTGACTATTGACACCAATCCCCGTTTGTGCGCAGCGTCGCCGGACAGCTGCGCGCTCACGACGGCCAGACGGATTTTCGCGCCGGGATCGATCTCATCGTCAGTGAGATTGGCTCACCGCGATATCGCGAACGTCCTCCACGCCGACATACGCCTTGCGTCTTGCTCTTGAATCGATGGCTGCGCTCGGCCCCGAAGCATGCTTCAGGTCACACCCGCCCCCTTTGGGAAGGACCAACAGCAGGGGTTACTGCATGCCGGTGATCTCGCCGTGCTCGTCGACATCGATGGCCAGCGCCCGGGAGAGTTTGGGCAGGCCGGGCATGAGCATCATCGCCCCGGAGATCACGACCAGGAAGCCGGCGCCCGCGGAGAGCGACACGTCGGTGACGTGCAGCGTCCAGCCGGTGGGGGCACCGGGGCGTTTGGGGTCGTCCGAGAGCGAGTACTGGGTTTTGGCGATGCAAACGGGCAGATGGCCGAAACCCCAACGGGTGAAGCGGTCGAGGTTTTCGCGGGCACGTTCGCTCAGCGCAATGTCCGCCGCGCCGTAGATTTGCCGCGCCACTTTGGTGATCTTCTCTTCGGCGGAGTCGGTAGGCGCGTAGGTGGTGGTCAGCTCGGGCGCCGGGTTCGCTTCGATGACCTCGACGACCTTGCGGGCGAGAGCCTCGGCTCCTTCGCCTCCCTTGGCGTAGGCCTCGGAGAGCGCAAAGGCCGCACCCCGGGCTTCGCAAAAGGTCCGTAGGGCGTCGAGTTCCTCTGCGGTGTCCTTGGGGAAGCGATTGATGGCGACCACCACGGGCAGGCCAAAACTGCGGACGATGGCGATGTGCTTTTCCAAATTGGCAAAGCCGCGTTCGAGGTCGCCTTCGCCCTGCTGCCGGACACTCTGGACGGTGGTGACGAGGACCGC
>CAXUHC010000372.1:0-2002 GCA_964250705.1 uncultured Chthoniobacterales bacterium
TCGGACCTGAACTTTCTCATCCCCGAGTTGGTCAGCGAGGTCGATTACAAGAAGGGCAACTACTACGCCCAGGTAGGCGACTTCGGCAGCGCGGGCGCGTTTTCCATTCATTACTTCGACACGCTGCCCAGTTCCTTCCTGAAGATCGAAGGCGGCGAGGTCGGCTACGAACGGGCCGTGTTCGCCATGTCGCCCAAACTGGGGCCGGGGCATCTGCTCTACGCCCTGGAACTGGAGCACAACGAGGGTCCGTGGGACCGGGGTGACGATTACCAGAAGATCAACGGCGTGGTGAGCTACAGCGTGGGCAACCGGCAGAACGGCGCGAGCGTGACGGCGCTGGCGTACCACGGTGACTTCAACTCGACCGACCAGATTCCGCAGCGCGCCGTCACGCGGAAACTCATCGACCGCTTCGGCGAGATCGACCCTACCGACGGCGGCAATTCCGCCCGCTACGGCCTCAACGGCGAGTGGCACCGGGACACCGATAACGAGAGCACCCGCGTGGTGGCGTATGCCAGCTACTACGACCTGGACCTGTTCAGCGACTTCACCTACTTCCTGGACGATCCCGTCAACGGCGACCAGTTCGAGCAGAAGGACCGCCGGGTTTATCTGGGTCTGACCGCCAGCCAGACGTGGCGCCTCAAGGCGCTTGGCTTCGACACCGAAAACACGATTGGCTTGCAGGAGCGCACGGACTTCATCCGCAACGGCCTGTACCATACCGATAACCGGGCGCGCGTGAGCACCACCCGGCAGGATGTGATCGACGAGACCCGCGTCGGCCCCTACCTGGAGAACAAGACGACGTGGCTGCCCTGGCTACGGACGGTCGCGGGGTTCCGCGCCGACGTGTACAGCTTCCACGACAACGACACCGGCGATGGGGTCAGCGGCGGCGAGACGGCGGCGGTCATCAGCCCCAAGTTCAGCCTGATTCTCGGCCCCTGGCACAAGACCGAGCTTTACCTGAACGGCGGCTACGGTTTCCACAGCAACGACGTGCGCGGCGCGGTGGGTCCTCCCATCCCCGGCGTGCCCGGCACTGGCAACGTCAACCCCCTCGTGAAAAGCAAGGGCGCGGAGGTCGGCCTCCGCAACACGCTCCTGCCCGGTTTGCAAAGCTCGTTGACGCTCTGGATGCTCGACCTGGATAGCGAACTGGTGTTCGCGGGCGACAGCGCCTCCAATGAACCGAGCCGCCCGAGCCGCCGCTGGGGGGTGGAATTCGCCAACTTCTACACGCCGACGCCTTGGTTGACGCTCGACCTGGATTTCGCGTATTCCAACGCGCGGTTCACCGACCACGATCCGGCTGGTCCCTGGGTCCCCGAAGCCATCGAATCCACGCTGGACGCGGGCGTCGCCTTCCATGATTTCGGCACCGGCTGGCAGCAGGGATTCCACGGCAGCATGCGTTTGCGGTTCTTTGGCCCGCGCAACCTGATCGAGGATCGCAGCCAGCGTTCCGATCCGACCACGCTGGTTTACCTGCAACTCGGCTACAAGTTCAGCCCGTCTTGGGAGATCAACTTCGACGTGTTCAACCTGCTCGACTCGCAGGACAGCGACATTGACTATTACTACACCTCCCGCCTGCCGGGCGAACCTGCTGATGGCGTCAACGACACGCACACGCATCAGACCGAGCCGCGGGAATTCCGCGGCGGGGTTACGCTTCACTTCTGAGAGCGCGTTGCGATTGGCGTTCGTTTCAAGGTAGGGATGCCTCTCCGAGGCATTCCCTTGCTTTGCCTTTCCTTTGTTCCTGGCCGGAATAGAGAAGTCAGGAAGCGCCTCGGAGAGGCATTCCTGTTTTGGCTACGACCGGCCGCCAAGCGGCGCGAGTCACTCGAACCGTCCCGCGACCATCGTCCACGGCAGCGGCTGGAGGCGGCGCTCCACCCGGAATCCGCTGCGCTCCAGGAAACGTCCGAACCCGACCGCCGACCAATGGTTGAGGTGGCCGGGCGTATTGCCCAGCGCGGAGAGATAC